>CAYTUW010000197.1:0-4888 GCA_964441435.1 uncultured Rhodobacterales bacterium | reverse complement strand
CTGGCGGGGGCTGGCAAAAGTTTCTGCGCCGGGGGCGATTTACGCTGGATGCAGGCGCAGATGGCCGCCGATCCACAGGAGCGCATGGTTGAGGCGCGCAAACTGGCTGAGGCGCTGATGGTGATGAATACGCTGCCGAAACCGCTGATCGGACGGGTGCATGGCAACAGCTTTGGCGGTGGCATCGGGTTGATGTCCGTCTGTGACGTTGCGTTTGGCGTTCAAGGGGCGAAATTTGGCCTGACAGAAACCCGGCTCGGGCTGATCCCGGCGACAATCGGCCCCTATGTCGTGTCAAGGATGGGCGAAGCTATGGCGCGGCGGGTGTTCATGTCGTCCCGCCTCTTTGATGCGGCGGAGGCGCAAACGCTTGGCCTGCTGGCGAAGGTTGTTGCACCCGATGCGCTTGATGAGGCAGTCGAGGCGGAAATCGTGCCCTATCTCAACTGCGCGCCGGGGGCCGTGGCCGCGGCAAAGGCGCTGACGCGTGCGCTTGGACCAAAGGTCGACTCGGAAACCATTGATATGACGATTGCGGCGCTCGCCGCGCGCTGGGCGGATGCGGAAAGCGCCGAAGGGATCGGTGCCTTCTTTGACAAACGCAAGGCGGCGTGGATGCAAGGATAAGGGGAATGGGATGAAACGGCTACAGGTTCAGGGGGTTCATCACATCACGCTGACGGGGGCGGATCGGCAGACCTCGATCGACTTCTGGGAAGGCGTGCTTGGCATGCCTTTTATCTTTGAACAACCGAACCTCGACAATGCGGACGAAGGGCATCTTTATTTCGATCCCGGTGACGGGCGGCTGATCACGGTGTTCACGGATGAGAGCCGCACGCCGGACCGCAGGCGCACGCCGACCGAACCGGGCTGTGTACATCACCTGGCGTTTAATGTCAGCCGCGCGGTTTTTGCGCAGGCAACCGAACGGCTGGAAGCACGCGGCATCGGCCATTCCGGCGTCAAGGATCGCGGTTTCATGGATTCGATCTATTTCAAGGATCCGCTGGGCCTGCTGATCGAACTGGCCTGTTACAGGTTCGAACCACCCGCCGGGCACAGCCATGCGGATGTCTTGCACGAAGCCCATAAACGCCGTGTGGCCAAAGGGGACGATGCAATCGGGGATATTCACCTTGCCGATGCAATCGAAGCGCTGACCTCGCGCAGGACCTCAAGCCTGTCAGACTAGCCGCGTCGGGCAGAGAAAAAGTTGATCGCGGCCGGAACGCTGATGCCATCCGGCACGACATGTCGGGCAAAGGTATCCGATATTCGCGCGGCAATCATGGCCCGGTCACTGTCGCTGGCGTTCTTTTCCGTCATCAAACGCGCCGCAGGGCCGACATGCATCGCAATATGCACCACGCGGTCCAATCCGCCCGGGTGATGGATCGGCAATGTGACCTCTTCGCCCCGAACGTCCGTCAGACCTGCGTTTTCCAAAATGCCACACACCCGGTTGATATCCCTGAACGCCATTGGCCCCGGGGCGTCAGGATTGGCGGCCTCGCCCGGACCGAGATGGGTTTCGGCAATGGATTTTGGCACGGAAAACCATTCATTTGCCTCTGCCCCAGCCCAGGCGGCGAATACCATCCTGCCGCCGGGTTTGAGGGCGCCGCCGATATTGGCAAAGGCCGCTACCGGATCGTCAAAGAACATCACACCAAAACGCGACATCACCAGGTCTACGCTGCCCTGGTCGAAGCGATGCAACTGGGCATCCCCGCGTGTGAACCGGATATTTCCGAGGTTCCCTTCGGCGCGGCGTGCCTCAGCGGCAACGAGCAGGGGGTTGGAAACATCATATCCCGTCACATGCCCGGTTTCGCCAATGGACTGCGCCATCCGAAAGCATGTTTCCCCGGTGCCACATCCTATATCCGCCACGATTTCCCCTTTTTCAGGCGCGGTGCGGCGCAGTAAT
The DNA here is from genome assembly GCA_964441435.1 of uncultured Rhodobacterales bacterium. GTDB lineage: Bacteria > Pseudomonadota > Alphaproteobacteria > Rhodobacterales > Rhodobacteraceae > CAYTUW01. The sequence continues at coordinate 2,955 of CAYTUW010000197.1, read as the reverse complement.
TCGTCGAGGATATTGTTGAAACAGAGATCAAGTTCATCGCTATGGGCCAGCCAGTTCAGGCCAAGCTCTTCGTTCCACTTGCGGCTTTCCAGGGCATTGCTCATCTTGGGGGTCCTCTCGATCCTGTTCCAACCCGGTTCTGCCGGGATTTATCGTGGCCTCGCTGTGACCACGTATCATGTATCTGCCATGTGGGTTGCGCAAATTCCGGCGGCTGCATCCGGGCCGATCATGCCGACAATCGGCAGAATTTGCGCCTGACTTCCATTGACCCCGCCACAGGGCAAGGATAAACCCGTTGCGAACTAAGGCAAGCGCATTAGCGCCACCAAGGAGCGCGTCCGTGGAAGACCTGCTAAAAGAATACCTCCCCATCATTGTTTTTCTGGGCTTGGCGATCGGTTTGGGAATCATTCTGATCCTTGCCGCGGTGATCCTCGCTGTTCGCAATCCCGACCCGGAAAAAGTTTCCGCTTATGAATGTGGTTTCAATGCCTTTGATGACGCGCGGATGAAATTCGACGTTCGGTTCTACCTTGTGTCGATCCTGTTCATCATTTTTGACCTTGAAATCGCGTTTCTCTTCCCCTGGGCCGTTGCGTTCAAGGATGTTGGGCTGGTTGGTTTCTGGTCGATGATGGTGTTCCTTGGCGTGCTTACGATCGGCTTTGCCTATGAATGGAAGAAAGGGGCGCTCGAATGGGAGTAAGCACCGGAACAACCGCTGGCGTTGACAAAAGCGTTGCAACCGAAGCCCTCAATGCCGAGCTTCAGGACAAGGGGTTTCTGCTGACCTCGACAGAGGCGGCCATCAACTGGGCGCGCACGGGCAGCCTGCACTGGATGACCTTCGGTCTGGCCTGCTGCGCGGTTGAAATGATGCATACCTCCATGCCGCGCTATGACCTTGAACGGTTCGGCACGGCCCCGCGGGCCAGCCCGCGCCAGTCAGACCTGATGATCGTGGCAGGCACCTTGACCAACAAGATGGCCCCGGCGCTGCGCAAGGTCTATGACCAGATGCCAGAGCCGCGTTATGTGATCAGCATGGGATCCTGCGCCAATGGCGGCGGGTATTATCACTACAGTTAGTCCGTGGTGCGTGGCTGTGACCGGATTGTCCCGGTGGACGTCTATGTGCCGGGCTGCCCGCCGACGGCGGAGGCACTGCTATACGGTATCCTGCAACTCCAACGTAAGATCCGCCGCACCGGCACGATTGCGAGGTAAGTGATGAGTGACGCCCTGAAAGAACTCGCCGCTCACCTGGAGCTGAAACAGCCTGATGCGGTCATTTCCTGTGACATCGCCCATGGCGAGCTGACGGTTCATGTCGTGCCAGGGGCGCTGGTCGGGTTTGTCGAGTTTCTGAAAGCTGACCGGAATTGCCGATTTTCAACGCTGGTTGACATCACGGCCGTAGACTACCCGAGCCGCGATTTGCGGTTTGATGTCGTTTATCATTTCCTGTCGATGTATGGTAATCATCGCATTCGCCTGAAAGCCGCCCTTGACGAGGGGGACACGCTGACGTCGATCATGTCTGTTCACCCGTCTGCCAACTGGTTTGAGCGCGAGGTCTTTGACATGTTCGGGATCATCTTTACCGGCCACCCGGATCTGCGCCGAATCCTTACGGATTATGGTTTTCGGGGGCATCCGCTGAAAAAGGATTTTCCAACCACAGGCTACACCGAAGTGCGCTATGACGAAGTTGAAAAGCGCGTGGTCTATGAACCTGTGAGCCTGGTGCAGGAATACCGCCAGTTCGACTTCATGTCGCCTTGGGAGGGTGCGGAGTACATCCTGCCCGGCGATGAAAAGGAAGAGGCCAAGGGGTAGACGGTGGCAGGGGCAACGCTCATGTACGGGATCGGCGCGACCAAAGCGGGGACCAGTTGGCTCTACCGCTATCTCGCGGCGCATCCCGAATGTTCTATGTCGGACCCCAAAGAATTGCATTTTTTTAACGCGCGGGAATTCGGCTTGCAGCGCTGGCAGCGTAACATGCTGCAGAAACGGATCGAGCAGTGTGAACAGAAGGCGGCAATAGCCAAAAACGACCAGCAAAGCGCAGAGATGATTGCGCAGCGTGATCGCTACGCACGCTGGCTCTCTGTGTTGGAACAGGGAAATACGGGTGATTATCTGGCCTACCTCAATGAAAATGCCGGCTCTGCACGGCTGGTTGGGGATATCACGCCAGCCTATGCGCTGTTGTCCGGGGCGTTTTTCAGTCAGATGGCGGCGCTTGCTCCGGTGACGCGCTTTGTCTACCTGTTGCGCGACCCTGTAGATCGGCTTTGGTCCAACATCCGTATGGCTGCCGCGCGGCGCAGCGAGGAAACCGCAGGTGTTGCGCCGATTGCCAACCGCATTGCGGCAAAAATTATTTCGGGTGAGGATCATCCGGCGCTGAAACGCTCAGATTACCGGGGCACGTTGGCACGGCTGTCGGCATCGGTTGATATTGAGTCTGTGTTCATTGGATTTTACGAAACCCTGTTTTCGGCTGAGACATTGCGAAAGCTCTGTGGATTTCTGGGGATTTCCTATCGGAACGGCAACTTTCAGCACCGTGTACATAAAGGTGTGGCAGCGGACCTGGATACAGAACTGAAAACCGGGCTTGCCCGCCTGCTCGCCCCGCAATATGCCGCCGTTGAGGCGCGCTTTGGAACATTGCCTGAAACATGGCAACACAACATGGTAAAGGTGTGAACATGGATGGCACCCGGAAATTTGATGACGCGCTGACCGGCGAACAGAAGATCCGCAATTTCAACATCAACTTCGGGCCGCAACATCCTGCCGCACACGGTGTTTTGCGACTAGTGCTTGAGTTGGACGGTGAAATCGTCGAACGCTGTGACCCGCATATCGGCCTTCTGCATCGCGGCACTGAAAAGCTGCTGGAAAGCCGCACCTACCTGCAGAACCTGCCCTATTTTGATC
>CAYTUW010000196.1:3734-4904 GCA_964441435.1 uncultured Rhodobacterales bacterium | reverse complement strand
GACAGGGGATCACCGTTTTGAAATCAAAGAATTTCTTGGCCGCAAAGCCTGCGCGCTTCATATCCATCGTGAAGTGCCCTCCAGCGCACAATATACCAATATCGGGCGAATGAAGTTCGTTCATCCAGCCCATGTCGGCCATCACATCCGTGTCGCCCGAGAAATAGATGGTATGCCCTTCGCCTGCGATCATGAACCCAGCCTCCGATCCGGCATAGAGAGGCCCGGAATCGGACCCCAGTGATGACGAATGCACCGCGTTGACCATTGTGACCTGCACCCCGCCCAGGGCCACCGTGCCACCTTTGTTAAAGCCCACCGTTGCGATACCTTCGGAGGTTTCCCAGTGGCTCATCAGATCGTAAATACCAACAATCGGGATCGACAGTTCCTTTGCGATTTCCAGCGCGTTGCCGGAATGATCGCCGTGTCCATGACTCAGCAGGATATGTGTCGCCCCGGCAATCGCCTCTGCGCGCGCGCCTTCGGGAAACATCGGATTCCCGGTCATCCAGGGGTCAAGCAGAAGCACCTGATCCGCGATCTCAATCCGAAAGCCTGAATGGCCCAGCCATGTGAGTTTCATTGTCTTCCTCCCGATTCCGTTGGTGTTGAGTGTGGCATGGTTGGCGACGGAACCAAACCGTGACTTGCAGCACCCGCCGACCCGCGTTAAATCGCTGTCGTTCAAGCAATGGAGTCACCCATGTCGATTGACACGGAAACCGCGGCGAAGGTCGCAAAACTCGCCCGGATCAAGGTGGACGATGACGCGCTGCCCGTGCTGGCAGAAGAATTCAATGCGATCCTTGGCTTCATTGAGGAGCTGAACGAAGTGGACGTCGATGGGGTGGAGCCGATGACCTCTGTCACGCCAATGCGGCTTAAGCGGCGCGTTGATGAGGTGACGGATGGTAACCAGCAGGACGCGGTTCTGAAAAACGCGCCGGATGCGCGCGAAGGGTTCTTTGCCGTGCCGAAGGTGGTGGAATAATGGCCGATCTGAACAAACTCACCATTGCGGAGGCGCGTGACGCCATGCGGGCGGGCGATGTGACCTCGGTTGAATTGACCGAGGCGTGCCTTGCGGAAATCGAAGGGGCGGGCGCCTTGAACGCCTTTGTCCACAACACGCCGGAGATTGCCCGCGACCAGGCCAAAGCGGCGGAT
>CAYTUW010000196.1:0-3724 GCA_964441435.1 uncultured Rhodobacterales bacterium | reverse complement strand
AAGGATCTGTTCTGCACCAAGGGCGTGCCGAGCCAGGCCGCAAGTGCGATCCTTGACGGGTTCAGGCCGGAATATGAATCGACCATCACCAGCCAGTTGTTTGACGCAGGCGCCGTGATGCTTGGCAAGCTCAACATGGATGAGTTTGCGATGGGGTCGTCGAATGAAACCTCAACCTATGGCAATGTGATCAACCCCTGGCGGCGTGGCAATGACGATACCGAACTGACGCCCGGCGGGTCCTCCGGTGGCTCGGCTGCGGCGGTGGCGGCGGACCTCTGCCTTGCGGCGACAGGCACGGACACTGGCGGTTCCATCCGTCAGCCTGCGGCCTTTACCGGAATCACGGGGATCAAGCCGACCTATGGGCGTTGTTCGCGCTGGGGGGTGGTGGCCTTTGCGTCATCGCTTGATCAGGCGGGGCCGATGACGAAATCCGTGCGCGACGCCGCAATCATGTTGGAAGCGATGTGTGGCCATGACGCAAAGGATTCAACCTCTGCCGACCTGCCTGTGCCGAACTTTGAGGCGGCGCTGACGGGCGACATCAGGGGCAAAAAGATCGGTATTCCAAAGGAATACACGATGGACGGTATGCCGGCTGAGATCGAAAATCTCTGGGCCGAAGGGCGCAAAATGATGCAGGATGCAGGCGCGGAGATTGTCGATATTTCCCTGCCGCACACCAAATACGCGCTGCCTGCGTATTACGTGATTGCGCCTGCGGAAGCGTCCTCAAACCTCGCGCGATACGATGGGGTGCGCTATGGCCACCGGGCGAAGCTTGCGCAGGGTGATGGCATTACTGAGATGTATGAAAAGACCCGCGCCGAGGGCTTTGGCGATGAGGTCAAACGCCGCGTGATGATCGGCACATATGTGCTGTCGGCAGGGTTCTATGACGCCTATTACAACCGCGCACGCAAGGTGCGGACCCTGATCAAAAAGGACTTCGAAGATGTATTCGCGGCTGGGATTGATGCGATCCTGACCCCGGCAACGCCCTCATCTGCGTTTGCGTTGGGTGAAGATTTTGACCCGATCCAGATGTATCTCAACGACGTCTTTACGGTCACGGTGAACCTTGCGGGCCTTCCCGGGATTTCGGTTCCGGCGGGCCTTGATGCGCAGGGGCTTCCCTTGGGGCTGCAACTCATCGGCAAACCCTGGGAAGAGGCAGAGTTGCTCAATTCCGCCTATGTGCTGGAACAGGCCGCGGGTTTTGTGGCCAAACCCGGCAAATGGTGGTAATACCGACAAAAACAAAGGGCAGGTGGTGACGATATGACGAAAATTCTGACAGCAAAGTCCCTGGTCGCGGCGTGCCTTTTGGTGGGCGCCTGCGCCACACCGGTTCCCAATTCCGGCACTCAGGGGGTAGGGTTCGACAATTACACGGATTACGCCCAGCAACGCGCGGCCCGCGATGCGGAACTGCGCCGCCAGGCAGGTCCCACAGGACGCACCGCGCCGACAATTTCATCGGAAACGCCGGCGGCAGACACAGGGGCAGGGGAGGAACCACCAGCGATTGTGCGTGCAACCCCGGAAAACTCCACGGCTGAAGGTCCGACAGCAAACCACGCGCGGATATCCGATGAACAGGATTTTCAGGCGGTGTCCGGCCGCGAAACCATTGAAAGCGATGCGGAGCGGATTGCAGCCAACCGTCAGCAATACGAAGTGATCCAGCCGACTGCCCTACCGTCGCGCACCGGCGGGAGCGGCCCCAACATTGTTGAGTTTGCCCTCGCCACCAATAATGCCGTCGGTCAACAGGTTCACCGGAGGTCGGTGGTTCTGGCCGAAAGCCGTTTCAACCGGAATTGCGCGCAATATACCTCTCAGGACCTCGCGCAAGAGGCATTTTTGCGCGCAGGCGGACCAGAACGTGACCGCATGGGGTTGGACCCGGATGGGGATGGCTTTGCCTGTTTCTGGGATCCTACGCCGTTCCGCGCTGCACGTGCCGCCATTGGCAACTGATTGCAGCTGATCCAGCAGCCAAGTCCAAACTTTGGGCCGCGTCGTGGTGGCGCTGTCGTGGACCTGATTGTGCTCCATTATACGGCTATGGAAAGCTGTGCAGCGGCGCTTGATCGGCTCTGCGCCGCCGAACATGAGGTATCTGCGCATTTCCTGATCGCTGAAAGCGGTGTGGTCTATCAGCTGGTGGATGAGGCCATGCGCGCATGGCACGCGGGCGCCGGGCAATGGGGCGATGTGAGTGACGTCAACAGCCATTCTATCGGCATCGAACTGGCCAATGACGGTTCGCAACCCTTTGCCGAACCACAGATGGCCGCACTTGAAGCCCTGCTCGCCGATCTTATGAAACGTCATTCTATCCCTGTCCACCGCATCATCGGCCATTCCGATATGGCGCCCGGTCGCAAAATTGATCCCGGCGCGCGGTTTGACTGGCGGCGGCTGGCCCTGCTGGGCCTGTCGGTCTGGCCGGAGCAGGTAACGCCTGACGATCCGGCGGGATTTAGCACCTGGATGAAGCGCTTTGGATATCCGCAAGACCTTGATGACGATCAGTTGCTGAAAGCGTTTCGCCTGCGCTTTCGCCCCGGTGTCGAAGGGCCGTTGACCGGGGTTGACGCCGGGATGATCCACAACCTGGCACGCCGCTTCCCCGTTGACGTGAACGCACCAAGCCCCTAAATCACACGCTGCGCGGATGGCTGGATGGTCGCTGCGATGTATTGGCGAATTGTAAACGTGTCCCTCTCGGTGCATTCTTCCAGAATACACCTTTCGGGCGACGCGTTTTCGCTTCGCGATAAACGCATCGTAGAGGAAAGTCCGGACTCCATGAAAGCAACGGTGCCGGGTAACGCCCGGCCGGGGAAACCCGAGGGAAAGCGCCACAGAAATGAAACTACCCTGCACGCAGGGAAAAGGTGAAACGGTGGGGTAAGAGCCCACCGCGGGGCTGGTGACAGTCCCGGCACGGCAAGCCCCACCGGGAGCAATGCCAAATAGGGACCGCGCGCGGGCTTCGGTTCGCGGGGCGCGCTTCGCCCCAGCAGGTCCGGGTTGGCAGCTATAGGTGCCCAGCAATGGGCATCACAGATGAATGGCCATCCATCGGCGGGGCAGCCTGCCGGGGACAAAATCCGGCTTACAGGCCATCCGCGCGAATAGCTTCCTCCGCCCTGAGGTGACGCGGCCTAACCGGCCGCGCCGCCGTTGTTTCGCACAGGTTCAGTCCCCAAGCGCGATCCCTTCGCGGCGCGGGTCTGCGCCGCCCAGAAGGCCTGCCTCACCGATGGAAATGGCATGCAGGCCGGAGGTCAGCGCGCGGGTGCCGACCTCATAACCCATTTCCTCCAGCGCGGTCTGCATGTCAGCGGCGGTTGTGCCCTCTTCGAGGTCGTATTTCCCGAAACGGTTCACCAGATGTGGCATGGCTACGGCCTGCTGCACATCCATGCCCCAGTCGAGGTGGGCCACAATCGCCTGGGCGACATAGCCGATGATCCGGCTGCCACCGGGGGAGCCGATGACCAGCACCGGCGCGCCATCCCGCATCACGATGGTCGGTGACATGGAGGAACGCGGCCGTTTGCCCGGCTCCACCCGGTTGGCAATCGGCACACCATCGCGGTGCGTGCGAAAGCTGAAATCCGTCAGCTCATTGTTCAGGAGGAACCCGCGCGCCATCTGGCGTGACCCAAATCCATTTTCAATCGTTGTGGTCATCGACAGCGCATTG
>CAYTUW010000195.1:0-4919 GCA_964441435.1 uncultured Rhodobacterales bacterium | reverse complement strand
AGATCGAGCGTGTTATCGCCGACTTTGACCTCGCCGGGGAAGCGGCCATGCACAGAATCGTAGCGCATCAGATGGGCGGAGGTTTCGAGCGGGCCGGTTGCGTTGATCTTCACAACCTGTACGTCGTTGCGCGCGCTTTCGGCGATATGGGCCAGTGTCGAACGGCCGATCCGGCCAAAGCCATTGATTGCAACAGTGACAGTCATAGAAGAATCCCCTCGTTCCTGAGTTGGGTCTCTATATTTCGCCCTTGGGGAGGAAAAAAGTGTTTAGCGCCAACATGGTGGCGCAAACATAGTGATGGTAGCGCTAAACACACTGTAAATCATGGCTTGAACAATCTGTCTGCTTCCGTTTCCCTCATGTCAACAATCGGAGGGTTTTGACATGAGTGGTTTGTTAGCGCTGCTTGATGACGTTGCGGGGATCGCCAAGGTGGCGGCGGCCTCGGTCGATGACGTAGCCGCGCAGGCCGCCAAAGCCGGGGCGAAAGCGGCAGGCGCTGTCATTGACGATGCTGCCGTAACGCCAAAATACGTCACCGGGTTTGATGCAGCGCGAGAGCTGCCGATAGTCGGCCGGATTGCCCTTGGCAGCATCCGCAACAAGTTGCTGATCCTGTTACCGGCGGCGCTTCTGATGTCTGCCTTTGCGCCGTGGTTAATCGCGCCGCTTCTGATGCTGGGCGGGGGGTATCTGTGCTTTGAAGGTGCGGAAAAAGTCTTGCATTGGCTGAGGCCGAAACACGCGGCGGTTACGGCACATGAGGTAGGGGACCCGGCACATCTGGAGCGTGAAAAAATCGCGGGCGCGATCAAAACGGATTTCATCCTGTCGGCAGAGATCATGACGATCGCGTTGGCTGCTATCCCCGAAGGATCCGTTTGGATGGTTGGGGCGACCCTGGCGATGGTGGCCGTGGGGATAACCGTGCTGGTCTATGGCTCGGTTGCGCTGATTGTGAAGGCAGATGATGTTGGCCTGCTCCTTGCACGGGCCGGTCGCCTTCGGCTGACCCGCGCACTCGGCCGGTGGATCGTGAATGCGATGCCCGCCTTCATGGCCCTGTTACTGGTGGTCGGAACGGCGGCGATGCTTTGGGTTGGTGGGGATATTGTTATCCACGCGCTAAAGGAAATGGGCTGGCCCGCCCTTTACACATGGATTCATGATACCGCCCACGCAGCCGTCAGCGGCATTGCCGGCCCGCTGATCGGCGTGCTGGAGTGGCTGATTGTCGCCCTGATGGATGCGGGTTTCGGGCTTGCCCTTGGGATGTTGCTGATCCCCCCCGTCACCCGCATTTTCGGCGGGGACGGGCAGGGGGCACACTAGGTCAGATCAGGCTTTTGACTTTTGCCGCGACGGCCTCTGCCGTAATGCCAAAATGTTCAAACAATTCACCCGCTGGCGCAGAGGCACCAAAACTGTCCATGCCAACAAATCCGGCCTTGGCGGATTTGCCGCGTTCCCCGGTCAGCCATTTGTCCCAGCCCTGCTGAACACCGGCCTCTACCGCAACCCGAACAGGGCCACCGGGCAACACGCGTTTGCGGTAGCGTTCTTCCTGTTGTTCGAACAGTTCCATGCAGGGCATCGATACTACCCGCGTGCCGATCCCTTCGGCCTGCAAGAGGTCACGTGCCGCCAGCGCTACGGATACTTCCGATCCCGTTGCCATAATGATCGCCTGACGTTTGCCATCCGCATCAGCAAGAACATAGCCGCCCTGGGCTGTCAGATTCTTAACCTTGTGTTCTGTGCGGACAGTTGGCAGCCCTTGCCGGGACAAGGCCAGCACAGAGGGTGTTTTCTGTGAGGTCAGCGCCAGTTCCCAGGCCTCTGCCACCTCGACCGTGTCGGCAGGGCGGAACACCATGGTGTTTGGCGTGGTTCCACCGGCTGGTGGGTCGGACCATCTTCGCCCAAACCAATGGAGTCATGAGTCATGACAAAGACCGTCGGGATTTTCATCAGTGCCGCCAGGCGCATCGACGGGCGTGCGTAGTCGGTGAAGCACATGAAGGTGCCGCCATAGGGGCGGATACCACCATGCAGCGCCATACCGTTCATCGCCGCAGCCATACCGTGTTCACGGATGCCGTAGTAGATGTACCGCCCCTTGCGGTTGTCCGGCATAAAGGTGCCGAGGTCGTCGGTTTTGGTGTTGTTTGATCCCGTCAGATCTGCAGAACCGCCCACGGTTTCGGACAAGATCGGGTTGATCGCGGCAAGGGCCATCTCGCTTGATTTGCGGGTCGCGGCCTTGGGTTGCTCCTCGCTCGCTTGTTTTTTCACAGCGCGGATGGCCGAGGCCAGCTTTTTCGGGGCCTCCCCGGCATAGGCACGTTGAAACTCTGCTTGCTTGCGGCCCGAAACGGTTGCAAAGCGTGCTTCCCAGGCTTCACGATCCGCAGCGCCGCGTGTGCCGATGGCCTCCCACTCGGCCTTGATCTCTGCCGGGATGTCAAAGGCTCCATGCGGCCAGCCATAAACCTCGCGCGCGTTTTTGATCAGCTCCGGGTCGGTCAGCGCGCCGTGGCCTTTGGACGTGTCCTGCGCGCTTGATCCAATGGCGATATGGGTTTTACAGGCGACAAGGGCCGGTTTGCCGGTACGCTTTGCAGCCGCGATGGCGCGGTCAATGTCTGCGGCGTCATGGCCGTCACATTCATGGGTTGACCAGCCTGAGGCCGCGAACCGCTTGATCTGATCGGTGCGGTCCGACAGTTCAACCGTACCGTCGATGGTGATATTATTGTTGTCCCACAGCACGATAAGCTTTGAAAGCTCATGTCGTCCGGCAAGCCCGATCGCCTCCTGGCTGATGCCTTCCATCAGGCAGCCATCACCCGCGATGACGTAGGTATGGTGGTCAACGATCTTTTTGCCGTAATGGGCACGTTGGATTTCCTCTGCCATGGCGAAGCCGACTGCGTTGGCAATGCCCTGGCCCAGCGGGCCGGTGGTCGTTTCGATACCGCGCGCCAGGAAGTTTTCGGGATGGCCCGCTGTTTTCGCGCCGATCTGGCGGAAGTTTTTAATCTCTTCCAGCGTGATGTCCGGGTTTCCCGTCAGGTAAAGCAAAGCGTATAGCAGCATCGACCCGTGCCCCGCGGACAGGATGAAGCGATCCCGATCCGGCCATTCCGGATTGGCGGCGTCGAATTTCAGGTGTTTTTCAAACAGGACCGTTGCGACATCCGCCATCCCCATCGGCATGCCTGAGTGGCCAGAGTTCGCAGCAGCGACAGCATCCAGCGCCAGCGTGCGGATGGCGGTGGCCCGCATCCAGTGGCCCGGATCGGCGGCGCGAAGGGCGGAAATATCTATTGATTGGAAGGTCACGACAGCATCCTTTGAAACGCATGAGATCGACCTGTTCTTAGCAGCCCGTTGGCGAAGATCAAGCAGGGGGAAGAAAACACTGAAAAGCTTCGTTAAACTGGGGCAAAGAAGAGTGGCCACGCGATTCGCGCGGCGGCGATGGAATAGGGACAGGCAGTATGAGCGACATAGCGGAGCTTGAAAGGCGGATAACATCTGCGCTGGAACGGATCGGCGGGGCGGTTGAAAAAATCCCGACGGAACAGCCGTCCGCAGAGAATTCTGCGGAAGTTGAAACCCTGAAAGAAGAACTGGAAGCAGAAAAAACCGCAAACACCCAGTTGGAAGAGCGACTGGCGCAGTTAAGGGAACGGCAAACGCAAGACCTCAATCAATTAGAAGAACGGGTGCGCAGCCTGGGCGCGCGCACAGCGGAACAGGAACGTGAACTCAACCAGCTGATACAGGTAAATGCGCGGTTGCGTGACTCTAACCAGAAGCTGCGGGAGGCCAATGAGAAGGGGCTTGCCGACGCGCATCTGGTCAACCAGTCGATGCAAAGCGAGCTGGAAAGCCTGCGGCAAGTGAACATAAGCCAGAAAAGCGAACTCAATGCGCTGCTCGCGGAACTTAAGCCCGTGGTCGAAGCCGCCGGGGAGGGGAACTGATGCCAGAAGTTACAATCGTTATTGGCGGGCGCAGTTTTGAAGTGGCTTGCCAGGATGGGGAAGAACACTACCTGCAGACTGCAGCAACGCTTCTGGATGCGGAGGCGACGGTGTTGAACCAGCAGATCGGGCGGATGCCGGAGCAGCGCATGCTTCTGATGGCAGGGCTGATGCTTGCCGACAAAACAGCCGGGCTGGAGGAACAGCAACGTGCCATGCGCGATAAGCTTGCTGCGCAGGAACAACTGATGGAAGAGCTGCGAAGCAGGCCCGCGCCGGAACCCGAAAAGGTTGAAATTGCGGTCATCCCACCCGTGGTCAATGACACAATGGCAGAGATCGCAGCGCGGGCAGAAGCGCTCGCCGCACAGATTGAAGAAAAAACCAACTGACCAAGTTGCAGCGCGTTCCGCGCTACGGCTTTGCCTCGCATCCCCTCTGGGGGGATGCTCAGGATTCTTGAGTATTTACAGCAAGATGAAAGCCATTTCTGATCAAGCGTTGGCTTCGCGGATCTTATCGGCGGCGTCTTTGTTATAGGCGACACCGTTTTCATCAAACATCGTGTCAAGCTCACCCGACAGCGTCATCTCTGTGATGATATCGCAACCACCGACAAATTCGCCTTTGATATAAAGCTGCGGGATCGTCGGCCAGTCGGAGTAGTCCTTGATGCCCTGCCGGATGCCCTCATCGGCCAGGACATTGATATCCTTGAAATCCACGCCCATGAAGTTCAGCACACCGGCCACGCGAGAGGAAAACCCGCATTGCGGCATTTCCTTTGTGCCTTTCATGTAGAGCACCACGTCATTGGCTTTGACGGTTTCGTCGATCTGGGTCTTTGCGTCGGTCATTTTGCGTTTCCTTTGCTCGTCGGCATCATAGCTTTGGCGTAGTCTTGAGGGTCTTTGGGGACACGAT
>CAYTUW010000194.1:3132-5127 GCA_964441435.1 uncultured Rhodobacterales bacterium | reverse complement strand
GCCTGAAGGGTGGAGGCCTCTCTGATCGCGCGCGGGCCAAGCCGCGTGCCCGGCCGATTGGTCACGGCCTGATCGAAAGGTACGCCGGTGACTGCAACATCAACACCTGTCAGATCCTTGGTGTAGGTGCGGCGCAGAAAAGAGGTGACGCCGCCGAAGGTCAGCTCATAGCTGAGCCCGCGATACCCTTTGCGCGTGATTGCGCTGTCTATTTCGCTTTTCGCGTCCTCAAGGGCCATGTTTTTCCTCCCCGGTTACTTTGGTTTCTGGTTACGCGGCGGCGCTGGTCGCACCACGCTATTTACACTCTGCGCGCTTTTTGCGGTCTTGGAATGAGTATTTTTGGCAAAATGAAGGGGCATCTCCTGCCATTGACCCGGCTGAAGGGCGCCAAGTGTCCAGTCCCCGATCTCTACACGGATGAGCCGCAGGCAGGGAAACCCGATGGCCGCACACATGCGGCGGACCTGGCGGTTGCGCCCTTCGCGGATGGTGAGTTCCAGCCAACTGTCGGGCACGGATTTCCTGACCCGGATTGGCGGATCCCGCGGCCATAATCCTTCCGGTTCACGGATAGCACGCGCCTTGGCGGGGCGGGTTATGCCGTCTTTCAGTTCCACCCCCTTGCGAAGTCTGGCAAGTGCTGCCTCATCCGGCACGCCTTCGACCTGCACATGGTATGCTTTTGCCAGTTTGTGTCGTGGATTAGTGATACGGTTTTGCAGCGCACCATCATCCGTGAGGATCATGAGCCCCTCGCTGTCGCGATCAAGGCGACCTGCCGGATAGACGCCCGGAATATCCACAAAATCCGACAGGGTTGCGCGCGGGCTGTCAGCGTTGCCGCGATCGGTGAACTGGCTGAGCACGCCAAAGGGTTTGTTCAACAGGATCAGCCGGGTCATGATGTCAGCGTGAGCTCGGCCTCAATCTCCACCGCGATGTTGAAGGGCAGCGCCGCCATACCAACGGCGGAGCGCGCATGACGCCCCTTGTCAGGGCCGAACACCTCAAGGATCAGATCAGAAAAACCGTTGATGACAGCAGGTTGCTGATGAAAGCCCGGTGCGGAATTCACCATGCCAAGGGCTTTGTCCCAATGCGCGATGCGGTCAAGCTCTGCCAACTCCCGTTTGAGGCTCGCAAGGATTGAGAGCGCCACCATGCGAGCCAGCTCATAGCCCTGTTTCACACTGATATCCGTGCCAAGTTGGCCAAAGGGCCCGGCAACCGCCCCATCGGTTTCCTGCGGGCCATGCCCGGATATAAACACCCGCGAGCCACGGATATTCACAAAGGGAAACGGCAGAACCACGCCCTCGGGCATCCGAAGTGCTGCCGGCAGGATCAGGCCAAGCCTGGCGATTTTATCCTCAACCACGCCCATCAGACCGGCTGCGCCCTTTCAACGATACGGGCGAAAAAGCTCGCCCCGACCGGGGAAATATCATCGTTAAAGTCATATTCCGGGTGGTGCAGCCCTGCCCCATCCCCTGCGCCAAGGAACAGATAGGCCCCCGGTCGCGCATTCAGCATATAGGCGAAATCTTCCGCCCCCATTTCCCGGCCCGCATCGGCGGTGACGTTGTCAGCACCCGCGACTTCGCGTGCGACTTCCACTGCAAAATCTACCTTTGCCTCATTGTTGACCGTGGCCGGATAGCCACGCTGATAATCAAGCGTTGCCGTCACACCATAGGCCGCCGCCTGCCCGGCAACGATGTCCCCCAAACGCTGTTCAACCATATCCTGCACGTCCTTTTCAAAAGTGCGGACGGTGCCGTTCAAATAGGCCGTATCAGGGATCACATTGTCGGTGGTGCCGGTGTGTATCTGGGTGAGCGAAACCACCAGATCCTGAAGGCTCATATGATTGCGGCTGACAATGGTCTGGATCGCATTGCCAATGCCAAGCGCCGCCGCCACAGGATCCTTGCATTCATGGGGAGAGGCCCCATGTCCACCGACGCCGGTGATATGGATATCAAAGGTGTC
>CAYTUW010000194.1:2222-3122 GCA_964441435.1 uncultured Rhodobacterales bacterium | reverse complement strand
GCCCGGCACATTATGGAGCGCATAAACCTCACCAATGTCAAAGCGATCCATGATCCCGTCTTCCACCATGACATCGGCACCACCACCGCCTTCCTCTGCCGGTTGGAAAATCAGCGCGACCCGCCCCTTGAAGTTGCGGGTTTCCGCAAGGTAGCGCGCCGCGCCAAGCAGCATGGTTGTGTGCCCGTCATGACCGCAGGCATGCATCTTGCCCGGGATGATGGACGCATGTGCCACGCCTGTTGCCTCTTCGATCGGCAGGGCATCCATATCAGCGCGCAGCCCCACTGTCGGCCCCTGCCCCTGTCCGTTGATGATCGCTACGATCCCGCTTTCGGCAATGCCTTCGTGGATTTCATCCACACCGAATTCGCGCAGACGCTCAACCACAAACGCCGCGGTCTTGTGGCAATCAAACTGAAGCTCCGGGTGTTGGTGCAGATACCGCCGCCAGGCTTTCATATCCTCACCATAGGCTGAAATTCGATTGATGACCGGCATTGTGGACTCCCCCACCCTGTTGGCTGATAACATCTGCAAGCGTTTCCGAAAGTGAGGCCATTTGCAATGTCAAAAGACCTGATCAACGATCCCGAAGGCGGGATAGAGCGTCTGCTTGAAATTATGCGGCGACTGCGTGATCCGCAAACCGGTTGCCCCTGGGATATCGAACAGGATTTTGCCTCCATCGCGCCCTACACGATCGAAGAGGCCTATGAGGTCGCCGACGCGATTGAACGACAGGATTGGGTAGAACTTGAAAGTGAGCTTGGCGATCTGTTGCTCCAGACGGTCTATCATACGCAAATGGGCGAAGAGGCGGGGTTGTTCAGCTTTGCCAGCGTGACGCAGGCGATTGCGGATAAGATGGTGGCGCGGCATCCGCATGTCTTTGGCGAT
>CAYTUW010000194.1:0-2212 GCA_964441435.1 uncultured Rhodobacterales bacterium | reverse complement strand
ATGAAAGCCGGGACAAATCCGCTGAACAACAAACCGCGGATTGGGAGCGGATCAAAGCAGCTGAACGCGCGGATAAGGCTGAGGGTGGCACCCTCGACGGAGTCGCCGTGGGTCTGCCTGCGTTGCTGCGGGCGATAAAACTCCAGAAACGCGCGGCACGGGTTGGATTCGATTGGCCAAGCACGGATGAGGTGGTCGACAAGATTGTTGAAGAGGCACAGGAACTTTGTGAAGCGCGCGACAGGCTGACGCAGGTGGAGGTGGAAGAGGAATTCGGCGATCTGCTGTTTGTAATGGCCAATCTTGCGCGCCACATGAAAGTGGACCCCGAGGCCGCACTCAGGGCTGCAAATACCAAATTTATCAAACGGTTTGAAGCTGTTGAGGTGGAACTTGCCAAACGCGGGCGACGCCCGGAAGAGTCGGACCTGGAAGAAATGGATGCGCTGTGGGATCAGGTGAAAGCGGCGGCACGCGCAAATCCCAAGTAAATCATTCAGGTATTGACCTGACTAAAATACTCAGATTAAACGCCATGGAAACAAACCTGATGGAGCGAACATGTCTTTCCAACTGAAATCCGCCGCCCTAGCCAGCATCATTGCGGCTGTTGCAGCCCCCGCCATCGCGGCCGAAGAGGTCAATGTCTATTCCTATCGCCAACCGGAGCTGATCGCGCCGCTGACAGATGCCTTTACTGCTGAAACCGGAATCGCGGTCAATGTTGTTCACCTGAACAAAGGCATGGTCGAACGGCTTCAGGCCGAAGGCGACCGTTCGCCCGCAGATCTGGTGTTTACGGTTGATATTTCACGCCTGAATGCCGTGGTTGAGGCCGGGCTGACGCAATCTGTGACATCTGAAGTCATGGAGCAGAACGTCCCCGCCCAGTATCGTGACCCGGATGGCCACTGGTTCGGCCTGACCACAAGGGCACGGATTGTCTATGCATCAGTTGATCGTGTGGCTGATGGCGAAGTCACAACCTACGAAGATCTGGCCGATCCCAAATGGCAGGGGCGTATCTGCACCCGTTCCGGCACCAACGCCTATAATGTCGCGCTGACCTCGGCTGTCATCCATCACCATGGAGAAGAGGGCGCGCGTGAATGGTTGACCGGGCTGCGCGCCAACCTCGCCCGTGCACCAGAAGGCAATGACCGCGCACAGGTCAAGGCGATCTGGGCCGGCGAATGCGACATTTCCGTTGGCAACACTTATTACATGGGCAAGATGCTAAGTGACGAGGAACAGCGCGCCTGGGCCGAAAGCGTGCGCATCGTGTTCCCGACATTTGAAAATGGCGGCACCCATGTGAATGTTTCCGGTGTAGCAATGACGGCCTCTGCTCCGAATCACGACAACGCGCTGAAACTGATGGAGTTTCTGACATCTCCCACAGCGCAGGAAATCTATGCTGAGGCAAACTTTGAATACCCGATCGCACCGGGCACCGAAGCCGCCGAACTGGTTCAGGGCTGGGGTGAATTTACTGCGGACGACGTGAATTTGATGACGCTCGCACGTTTGCGCGCCGACGCACTGCGTTTGACCGAAGAGGTCGATTTCGACGCCGGTAGCTAAACCCTGCCAATCCAGTGAACACATTGCCCGCAGGTTCCCGCCTGCGGGCATTTTTGTGCGCGCATGGCATCTGGACATTCCCCGCTGCCGCGGCCAGTGTCGCCCCAACGAAGGAGCCATATATGCCACCGCGTAAAATCATAATAGATACGGACCCTGGCCAGGATGACGCCGTTGCGATCCTGCTTGCCCTGGCCAGCCCCGAAGAAATTGACGTCCTTGGGATCACGGCGGTTGCCGGAAACGTGCCGCTTGATCTGACGGCAAAAAACGCGCGTATCATCTGCGAATTGGCCGGGCGGGCTGATGTTCCTGTGTTCGCTGGCTGTGATCGCCCCCTGAACCGGGATCTTGTGACAGCGGAATATGTGCATGGGAAAACCGGGCTGGATGGCCCTGACCTGCCCGATCCGGAGATGGCGTTGCAGGACCAGCACGCCATAGATTTTATTATTGATACGCTGCGCGCAGAACCTGCGGGCACGGTCACGCTTTGCCCGCTTGGACCGCTGACCAATATTGCCACTGCATTTCAGAAAGCACCGGATATAGTTGAAAAAGTTCAGGAAATCATCCTGATGGGAGGGGCGTATTTTGAAGTAGGCAATGTCACCCCGACAGCAGAATT
>CAYTUW010000193.1:0-5134 GCA_964441435.1 uncultured Rhodobacterales bacterium | reverse complement strand
CTTTGAAGACTCTGGCGTCTGATCTATAAGCTGGTGCCAAAACCCGCGGTGACGTATGCCCCATCCGCTGCAATTTCTGATAGATCAACGACTGGGAGAAGCCGCGAGCAAGGGCGAATTTGACGGTCTGCCCGGGGCGGGGAAACCCATTCCCGATCTCGACATTGCGCAGGATCCGGTGCTTGACCGTCTGATGAAAGAGGCAGGTGCCCATTCTCCGGCGGTCCTTCTGTCAAAAGAAATCAAAGCAGTTGAGGACGCGCTGAAGGTGATGACCGATCCGGTGGAGCGGTTGGAAAAACAGCGCGAACTTGCCGATCTTCGTTTGAAAATCGCCCTGGAAATCGAAGCCGCCCGCAAACACGGCTAAGCCGGGCCAAAGGCGTTTTGAAACGCCTTGCGCCTTTGTCGCATGTTCCGGGTCGGCAAAGAGGCAATACACCGTCATTACGTTTCCGAGTAAAGGAGACAGAGATGACACTCACCTATCAACCGCTTTCCCCCGCTTGGGTCAAATCTGTTCGCCAGGGTGGCGCAGACGCCAATGGTCAGCCTGCTGAACGTGCGGTTTCCGATGGCGCGGGCAACCCGTGTCGCCATTGCCTGCACGATATCCCGGCAGGCGAAGAGATGCTTATCCTCGCCGCGCGCCCCTTTCCGGACCCACAGCCCTATGCGGAACTTGGCCCGATCTTCCTTTGCGCGAAGGATTGCGCGCCTTATGCGGATGCCGCCTTGCCACCGGTGTTGAACGGACGCAACGCCTGTCTGATGAAAGCCTACCGGGCTGACAACCGGATCTACTATGGCACGGGGCGGATCATCCCACCTGAATCCGTGCCTGCGGAGGCAACCGCCCTTTTCGAAGATGACGCCGTCGCCTATATTGATATACGGTCAGCCACCAACAACTGCTTTACCTTCAGGATCACCCGTGACGGAGAACAGCCCCCAGACATCACCTGACGCCATTCCGGAAGCGGCGCTTGACTGGCATCGCACCGGGCAGGGTGCTGCGCTGGCCACGGTGGTTGAAACCTGGGGGTCCGCGCCGCGGCCCGTGGGCAGCCAGCTTGCCATCAGCGGCACGGGGGAGATTATGGGCTCTGTCTCCGGCGGTTGCGTCGAAGGGGCGGTAATCATCGAAGCGCAGGAGGCAATCGCCGCAGGCGCGCACCGCCTGCTGGAGTTTGGTGTCACCGATGAAAACGCCTTTGAGGTGGGGTTGGCCTGTGGCGGAACCATCCGCATTCTGGTGGAGCCTGTGGGCGATGTCTTGCCGGAAGCCTTGCTTGCGGATCTTGTAGCGGCGCGCGCGGCGCGAAGGCAGGTGGCCTATGGCGTGGTGCCCGATACCGGGGCGCGGCGCCTGATCGGACCGGATGAATTGGCAGAGCGCTTCCGGGCCGATCAATCGGGGTTTGAGGGTGCGGAATTCATCGCCATCCACAACCCGCCGCTGCGTATGGCAGTTGTTGGTGCAGTGCATATCGCGCAGGCATTGTTGCCCATGGCGCGGCTTGCGGGCTTTGATGTGATGCTGATTGACCCGCGCCCGGTTTTCGGATCAAAGGCAAGGTTTCCGGGCGAGGCGATTGGCGAAGATTGGCCGGATGAGGCGCTGACGGTGTTTGCCCCTGATGTTCGCTCTGCCATTGTTACGCTGACTCATGATCCAAAACTCGATGACCCGGCCATTCAGGCTGCGTTGAGGTCCGGCGCGTTCTATATCGGCTGTCTCGGCTCCCGGCGCACACATGCCAAACGTGTCGAACGCCTGATCGAGGCCGGTTTTGATGAGGCAACCATTGCACGCATCCATGGCCCGGTTGGCCTTGATATCGGCGCGCGCTCGCCATCTGAGATCGCTGTTTCGATCATGGCTGAAATCATTCAACGTCTGCGCCGGGGCTGACCGCGCCCAACGATTTTCGACCAAGAGGTCAGCTTTTCCTTCACAACACGCGGGTCGGATGATTTACTCAGGTTGACGACCCAGGGAGGATTCCATGACCAAGGTATCAATGACCGTGAACGGCAGACCCGTTTCCGGGGAGGCAGAGGGCCGCACCCTGCTGTCACAATTTCTGCGCGAAGAGCTTGGCCTGACCGGCACGCATGTAGGCTGTGACACCAGCCAGTGTGGCGCTTGTGTTGTGCATGTGAACGGGCAAGCGGTGAAAGCCTGCACCATGTTTGCGGGTGAGGTGGAAGGCGCTGATGTCACAACGATTGAAGGGATGGCCAATGCCGATGGTTCGCTTGGCACGATCCAGCAGGCGTTTCAGGATCACCACGGGTTGCAATGTGGTTTCTGCACGCCCGGCATGGTGATGAGCGCGGCGGCGCTGCTGAAGGACAATCCGAAACCGACTGAGGCCGAAGTGCGCAAATACCTTGAAGGCAATATCTGCCGCTGCACGGGCTACCATAATATCGTGAAGGCGATCCTCGCGGCATCCGGCCAGGATGTGGGTGCCATTGCAGCGGAGTGAAAGTGGCCGGCATGAGTATCATTCCGGCATTTTGTTTGATCAGAGTAAACCCTGGAAAATATTGTAATATTGGAGCTGAACTAATGATGTTGAAGACCGTTCGCAATTTGGCTGGGGCTGTTGCCGTGGCACTGATGTCAGCATTCCCCGCGGTGGCCGAAGGCTGGAATGTCTATGACCTCGGGTCGGCCAAAAATCAGGACGTCTGCATGGCCCGTGCCGAACAAGCGGGTCTGGCCTATCGCCGTGCCCACGGCGCCGGTGATGTGAACGTGACGGAATGGGTTGTCTACATCTACTTCATGGAGCCGGGGAACCAGTTTGCAACAATAGCTTGCCCCGTGTTCGATGGGAAAACACAGGCGTTGCTGCATGTCTTCGGAACCGACAGTCCGGAAAACCGGCAGTTTACAACGGATGAACTCGTACGGCTTTACAACTTTTAACGCGCGCCGGGGCGGAGGAGGAACCGCAGGTGCCCTAAGGGAGGATATCAAATGCCAGCAGACGGAGGCATCGGCGCCAGCACCAAACGGCGCGAAGACGTGCGTTTCCTGACCGGGAAGGGCAAATACACCGATGACATCAACCTCGCAGGGCAGGCCTATGTGCATTTCCTGCGTTCCGATGTGGCGCATGGCGCGCTCAACGGGGTTGAGACCAAAGCAGCGGAAGGAATGCCCGGCGTCATCCGTATCTTTACCGGTGCGGATTTCGAAGGGGTCGGCGGATTGCCATGCGGCTGGCAGGTGACGGACCGTCACGGCGAGGTGATGCAGGAACCTGCCCACCCCGTGCTCGCCCAGGGCAAGGTGCGCCATGTTGGTGATCCGATTGCAGCCGTGGTTGCCGAAACCCCGGAACAGGCGCGTGATGCGGCAGAGGCGATTGAAGTTGATCTTGAGGAACTGCCCGCGGTCATTGACATGAAGGCCGCTGTGAAAGGCGGGCCCAAGGTGCATGACGATCTGACCTCCAACCTTTGTTATGACTGGGGCTTTGTCGAAGAAAACCGCGAGGCCGTTGACGCCGCAATCAAGGCGGCGGATCACGTCACCACGCTGGAACTGGTCAACAACCGTCTGGTTGCCAACCCGATGGAACCGCGTGTGGCGGTTGGGGATTACAATGCCGCAACCGAAGATTCGACGCTCTACACCACCAGCCAGAACCCGCATGTGATCCGGCTGCTGATGGGGGCCTTTGTGCTTGGCATTCCGGAACACAAACTGCGTGTTGTGGCGCCGGATGTTGGTGGCGGGTTCGGGTCAAAGATTTTTCACTACGCTGAAGAGGCCTTTTGCACCTTCGCGGCCAAAGCGGTTGGCCGCCCGGTCAAATGGACCTCAAGCCGTTCTGAGGCCTTCATCACCGATGCCCATGGGCGTGACCATGTGACAAAGATCGAACTCGCGCTCGACAAGGACGGGCATTTCCAGGCGATCCGCACGGAAACCTATGCGAATATGGGGGCGTATCTTTCAACCTTTGCACCATCGGTGCCAACGTGGCTCCATGGCACGCTGATGGCGGGGAACTACAAGACTCCGCTGATCTATGTGAACGTCAAGGCGGTGTTCACCAACACGGTGCCTGTGGACGCCTATCGCGGTGCGGGGCGGCCAGAGGCGACCTTTCAGCTCGAACGCGTGATCGACAAGGCGGCGCGGGAGATGGGGATCGACCCGATTGAACTCCGGCGCAAAAACTTCGTCACCGAATTTCCCTACGCCACGCCCGTTGCGGTGGAATATGACACCGGGGATTACGGCGCGACGATGGACAAGCTGGAACAGATCGCAGATCTGGCCGGGTTTGAGAAGCGTCGCGCTGCGAGCGCCGAAAACGGCAAGCTGCGTGGTCTTGGCGTCAACTGCTATATCGAGGCATGTGGTATTGCGCCGTCGAACCTTGTGGGCCAGCTGGGCGCGCGCGCCGGGCTTTATGAAAGCGCAACGGTGCGGGTCAATGCGACTGGCGGGCTGGTCGTGATGACCGGGTCACACAGCCACGGGCAGGGGCATGAAACCTCCTTCCCGCAGGTCATTGCGGATATGATCGGCATTGATCCTTCGATGGTGGAAATTGTTCATGGTGATACCGCCAATGCGCCCATGGGCATGGGCACCTACGGGTCACGGTCACTTGCGGTTGGTGGCTCTGCCATGGTGCGGGCAACCGAAAAGATCATCGCCAAAGCCAAAAAAATCGCCGCCCATCTGATGGAGGCTGCCGAAGGTGATATTGAACTGAAGGATGGGGCCTTTTCCGTTGCGGGCACGGACAAATCCGTGGCCTGGGGGGATGTGACGCTTGCGGCCTATGTGCCGCACAACTACCCGCTTGAGGAAATCGAGCCGGGGCTTGAGGAAACCGCGTTTTATGATCCGGCGAACTTCACCTACCCGGCGGGCGCCTATGCCTGTGAGGTGGAGGTCGACCCGGATACCGGCGACGTCTCGATCGAGCGCTACACGATCGTCGACGACTTCGGCGAGACCATCAATCCGCTGATGCTGGCGGGTCAGGTCCATGGCGGCATCGTCCAGGGTGTCGGCCAGGCGCTGACCGAGCACACGGTTTACGACGCGGACTCAGGCCAGCTCGTTACCGGCTCGTTCATGGATTACGGCATGCCG
>CAYTUW010000192.1:0-5179 GCA_964441435.1 uncultured Rhodobacterales bacterium | reverse complement strand
CGCCGCGCTCCAGCACACGATCACCCGTTGAATGATGGGGAAAGGCCCCGTTCGGGCCACTTGCCACAACACAAAAGATCGGGGGGGAGCCAGCAGCGGCAAAACTGTCGCGGATCACCGTTGCCACCGCTCGTTCTGTCATCCCCGGCCGGATTGCCGCAAACCCCGCCTGCATCGCGGCGTCCCCAATCACCGCCGCCTGTTTCAACGCGGCGGCTTCGTCTGCGTCTTTCTGCATCCGAAGCGCGCCGACGGTTTCCGTCGCAAAGCAGCGCGCGCTGCTTCCCAGCGCATCAAGCAGCAACAAGGCAAAATCTGCCCGCATGGTTTCGTCGAGCGAAACTTTTTCCGCCCCGTTCGGTGCAACCTCAGCAAGGGCGTCTTTCAGCGCCGCATCAGGCCCGGTTTCATCGGCCCAGATAAACAGCGGCACATCCGTGTGCTGCGCCATGTCATTTGCATTGACCGAGGGAACCAGCAGGCCTGCCTTTTCCCCGCCGATCAAAAGCAATGTCGCGCGTTCATCCGGGTGCGGGTGATACCCAAGCACCCAATGCATATGCGCCCCGGGGGCCAGGGCGACCAGGGACACCCCTGTTTCTTGCATCTGTTTTCGCAGGTCGGACAGGCGGTTGGCGTTGGTCATATCAACCTCTTGAAGTGGGTATTCAGAAATGCCGGCAAACGGTCTTTGCACACAAAGATGTAGCATAGGCCCAGTGCGAATCTGAACCATAGAAATCAAAGCACCGTAATGCAGCACCCAGAGGTAAATTTGCTGATCATTCCGCCAGCAGCGCGGGCCAGAGCACTGCGTTACGACGGCGGAACGCATCAATATGGCCGACTTCGGCAAGCCCATAGTCACGGGGCCGGATCAGCAACTGCCGTTTGATCGCCTCGGGATAGATCTGCATCAGGCGCCAGACGACCTGCGGCGGCACCATGTCATCATCCGCAATAGCGACGAATTTCATCCGCGCCCGCACCAACCGCCAATCGGGGATTGGCAGCCCGCGGCCGACCTCTGACATAAAGGCGCCGCGCCTGATGCACCAGCGCCGCCACTGTCGGAAAACACCTTTCGGCAGGTCTGGGCCAAACCGGAACAGGCACCCCGGAAACCGGCTAAACATACCGGTGAGCCAGGCCGCCGGACCAAACCAGAACAACGCGGCCACCGGCAGGTAACGCCACGGGTGGTCACTGATATGTGTGGGTCCGCTGGCGACGCAAATCACCCGCTCTATCCGCCCGGCGGCGGGCTGAAAGGGCAACATCATCCCACCAAGCGAATGACCAATGACCCAGATCGGCGCATCCGGCACCAGCCGCTCGGCCTCCATCTGGGCTGCCATCTGATCGCGGATGCCCCAGTCCGCCATTGTCGCTTTTGATGCGCGCATCTGCCCGCGCAAGGACTCCCCGAAATCCCGGTAATCATAGGTAAGGCACGCATATCCCTGTGTGACCAGCCACCGCGCAAAATGGGTGTAGAAGCTCTGCGGCACTCCGGTCGCGCCGTGCAGCACGATCATTGCCCGCACGTCACCATCAGGGCGGTAAAGCCGCCCGGCCAGCGTTGCCTCATCCGCCGTGAAGCTGATCGGTTCAACCGCATCCCTGTCATTGATCCGGGTCATGTCATTCATCGGTGCAATCCATTTTGGCTAGACCGACTGGTCTACTAGCATCTCTGGACCAATCGGTCTAGCCCCTTTATAGAGGTTCAATGACATCAACGGACACTACACGCGACCGCCTGATCCGAACTGCCGCACGGCTGTTCCGGGAAAAGGGCTTTCACGGCACCGGACTTGCCGAGTTGCTGAAGGAAAGCCGCGTGCCGAAAGGGTCGCTCTATCATCATTTTCCGAATGGCAAGGCCGATCTGGCACGCGCGGCCGCCGATTGGGCCTCTTCCGGGATGTTGCGGATTATCGAGGATGCCTTCCGTGACGCGCAGGATTACCAGACCGGGGCAACAACGCTGTGCCACAAGCTGGCAAAATTCTTTGATATAGAGGAAACCTGGCGAAGCTGTCCGATCTCCTCCACCTTGTTTGACGGCATCAAGAATGAGATTTTCCGCCGTCACGCCAATGAGATTTTTGACCAATGGGCGCTGCGCGTCGCCCATCATGCAGCACGGCTTGGCCTGGAAACCGAGAAGGCAGAGCAAGAGGCAGAGGCCCTGCTGATCGCCATCGAGGGCGGCTGGACAATGGCGCGGGCGCGCAACAATTCCGATGTGCTGCGCCGCATCCCGGATCACCTGTTCCGTTGACCTTGCGAATCCACCGCCGCTGCCCTACATAAGCGCCTGAGAGGTTGGCGCGGGCGAGCGCCTCGCCAACCCGGTCAGGTCCGGAAGGAAGCAGCCGTAACGAGCCCCGCTTGGGTCGTTGTCCAGCCTCTCACTTACGATGTATTTGCCTCACAAATGCATCAAGCCAGGCAGATGATTTCGCGCAGCTAAATCGTCGAGAAGGCAAAAGTCGCAACCAATGCCAGGGAGGGCAATAGTTCATGAATGTCATCGCTTCGCCCCAGGCAGGGTGCGTTTAAGGGGTTTCCCCCTTTCCTGCCTGTTCACACGCAT
Organism: uncultured Rhodobacterales bacterium; assembly: GCA_964441435.1. Classification (GTDB taxonomy): domain Bacteria; phylum Pseudomonadota; class Alphaproteobacteria; order Rhodobacterales; family Rhodobacteraceae; genus CAYTUW01. The sequence continues at coordinate 2,577 of CAYTUW010000192.1, read as the reverse complement.
CCCACGCCCGCGCTGGCGGCGTGATGATGCAGCACATCCCAAATCACAGGCAATACAATGTCCATGACACTTGCTGACCTCGGCTGGTCGGCCTTTTTCTCACAACAGCTTTCCCTGGAGGAGCTGGAAACCTTCACCCCCGCGCGCATTGTCGAAGTGCAGCGCGCCACCCTTTCGGCCCTGTCAGAACATGGCCCGCTGAGTCTTGCGACGCCGCCCGACACACCCACCTCCGGCTTTGCGGTTGGTGACTGGGTTTTGGCGGATGACGGTCTGCGCGTGGTGCGGCGGCTGGATCGGCAATCGCTGCTGGAACGCAAGGCTGCCGGGCATGAGGTAAAAGCCCAGCTGATTGCCGCCAATATCGCCACGCTGTTCATCGTCAGCTCCTGCAATCAGGATTTCAACCCGGCGCGGCTGGAACGCTATCTGGTGCTGGCCGAAAGTGCAGACTGCCAGCCGGTCGTCGTGCTGACGAAATCCGATCTGGCCGACCCCGGTGATTACATCCGGCAAGCCGAAGCTTTGCAGCCGATGCTTCCGGTCATCGCTCTCAATGCCAAAGACAAGGGCGCGGTCGCCGCGCTGTTTGACTGGTGGGGCAAGGGGCAGACGGCGGCGCTGCTTGGCTCCTCCGGTGTTGGCAAATCGACACTGACCAATGCGCTGACCGGGGCTGCGCTTGAAACCGCCGCGATCCGCGAAGATGACGCGCGCGGGCGCCACACCACCACCACCCGCAGCCTGCACCCGGCGGACGGCGGGCGCTGGCTTGTCGATACGCCTGGCATGCGCGAATTGCAGCTTCTGGATGTAAGCGATGGGATCGGCGCGGTCTTTGCCGATATTGAAGAGCTCGCCACGCGTTGCAAATTCCGCAACTGCGCCCATGACAGCGAGCCGGGCTGTGCCATTCAGGCCGCCATGGCCGATGGGTCGCTTGACCGGGATCGCTACGCCCGCTGGCAGAAACTGGCACGCGAAGACGCCTATAACAGCGAAACCGTGGCCCAGTCCCGCGCCCGCCACAAGGGGCTCAGCCGCATGTATAAAAATGCCATCTCGGATGCGGGGGATCGCAAGGGGCGCTGAGCGGATTCATCGCTGTTCGAAAAACACGGCCCGCCAGGGCCATCGCGGGCACCCGTCAGGGTGCCCGCCCCCGGCGATGCGCGGCGCGCGGCGCAATCCTTTAAATCGTGCCGTCCTCTGTCACCTGTTCGGGATATTGCTCCGCCCAGTCTGCCAAAAAGGCGGCAAGCGCCTCCTCCCCGGCAAATTCAATCACCCGGCGGGGCAAGGCCACGCCTGCTTGCAGCAGAAGGCGGGCACAGCCGACATGATCCCTTCCGGCGCGTTCCGGGCAATTTTCCGCGCCGTGGATCACCGTTGACAGATAGGTGCCGCCATAGCTGTTCACATGGCTGAGGTCGGGACCAAGGCTCAGGAAGTATTCCAGCATATCCGGCAGGCCTTCCCACCCTGCCACCTGTCCCGGTGGCAGACCCTGACCATCCGGTGCATCACAATCGAACCCGATCCCGATCAGCGCGCGGATATGCGGCAGCCGATCCCCCGGCAAGCGCAGCACCTCATGCAGAAGATGCTGATATGCCGGCGCCAGTGAAGCGGTGTCCAGGGATCCTGTCATCCGGCCTTTTGCCGCGGCAACAAGCATGGTTTCATCCGTGCCCAATACAGTGTCGCCCCCAGCGGCGCGGATCGCCTCTGCTCCCGGCTCATTGCCGTAGATGCAGGCCATCGCATAAGGGGTCACGCCCTGAAACCGCCTGCTTGGGTCCGCACCCGCCGCCAGCAGGGTTCTGACCATCGCCTTGTCACACATCCGCCGTGCCGCCTGATGCAGCGCCGGTATGACCCAGGGTGCCTCTCCGCCCACATCGGCGTCGTTGAATTCCTCCACATCGGCCCCGGCATTAAGCAGCAGGGCCACCGCCCCGTGGTCGTTGAAATCCAGGGCGCGCAGCAGCGCATTGGTGCCGCGCGGCTCCGCCCCGGCGTCCAGCAGCATTTTCAGCCCATTGTGGTGGCCGAGTTCGGTTGCATGATAAAGCGATTCCCCGTCGTTCGGGTCCGCCCCGTGATCCAGAAACCATTGCGCTAACACCATATTATCCGCATGCCCGATTGCACCATAGAGCGCGGACAGCGGATGATCGTTTTCCCGTGACACCGGACGCGTGTCGTTGACATCCGCACCATGGGCCAGCAGCAATTCAGCAATCGCCAGCATATCCGCGCGTTTGTCCGGCGCCGCATGAATATGGCGCGAAAAGGCAAGGTGCAGCATCGGGCTTTGCGGGCCAAGCGCGCGCGTTGCCGCTTTGGGATCATGGGCCAGCGCACGTTCCACCGCCGCCCGGTCATAAAGCGCAATCTCCAGCCCCAGCAACCCGCGCGCAAGATCAGGCGTATCGTCAAGCAGCCGACGCACCACAGCGTTCTGCCCGTGATAGAGCGCAATTTTCAGGTGTTGCTGCTTCTGCGCCCGGTCAAAGCCGCGCGTTTCGACGGCGATCTTGAGGTCGGGCCAGCTACGAAACCCCTGTTCCTGTG
>CAYTUW010000191.1:0-5187 GCA_964441435.1 uncultured Rhodobacterales bacterium | reverse complement strand
TAAGCCCGCAGGGTAGGATATCACCGATGCAAAACAGCGGCGAATAACCCATGGCTATGTCCGTATCCCGCACAGCGATTGCCCGCCGGATCAGAAGTCGAGAAAGACGGTTTCTCCTTCACCCTGCAGCCTGATGGTGAAATCATAAACCCCTTCGGCCGATTTCTGCGCGATCATCGTTTCCGCACCTTCCCCGGCAAGTGACAGCACAGGATCACTTTGGTTCGCCGCTGTTTCATCCGAGAAATATATCCGCGTGTGTAGCGCAAGATTTATGCCTCGCGCCGCAACCATGATCGCCAGATAAGGCGCCTGTTGCCCACCCTCAGGCCAGGGAATGCGGCCCGGTTTCAATGTCTCAATACAGAATGAGGCATCGTCAAAATCGACAGCGAGCCGCCCCCAGCCGGTAAAGTTCGGGTCTGACACGCCACGTCTCTCTTCCGGGGAGTTAAACAATCCTTCGGCATCTGCCTGCCAAATCTCCAGGATGGCATCCTTGACCGGTTGCCCGTCACCATCCAGAATCTGGCCTTTGATTGTAACTCTTTCCCCGCTGGCATCCCCCGAAATCATCGGTGCACCAAGATCAGGAATCGCCCCGTTCAACAGGGCAGCGGCACTTGGTACACAGCCGATATGGACATAGGGGCCCGCTGTCTGGGAGGCGCTTTCAATCAGTGCATTTGGCTTATTCATCACCCGCCCTCCTTCCGGTTCTCAAAAAAGGTTGCGCGCCGGCCGCGCAGCACCAGGTCAAACCGGAACGCCCGGATGTCCATCGGTATTGTCCTGTCCATATCCAGCCGTGCCGTCAGCCGGTCGATTGCGGCCTTGTCCGGTATCGTATTCACAATCGGGCAGATCGGGATATGCGGATCGCCCTCAAAATACATCTGGGTGATCAGCCGTTGCGCAAGGCCGGCCCCAAAGATCGAAAAGTGGATATGCGCCGGCCGCCAATCGTTTTTACCGTTCGGCCAGGGATAGGGGCCGGGGCGGATCGTGCGAAAACTGTAACTGCCATCTTCACCGGTAAGAAAACGCCCGCAGCCGCCAAAATTTGGATCAAGCGGCGCAAGATAGGTGTCATTCTTATGACGATACCGCCCCCCTGCATTGGCCTGCCACACCTCGACCAACACGTTCGGGATCGGCCGCGCAGCTTCGTCCCGGACGGTGCCGAACACTTCGATCCGCTCGCCTATCGGCATCTCCCCCGGGCTGGCGTGGTTCAGGATCAGATCGTTGTCCAATTCCCCCAGCGGCGCCTCGCCAAAGGCCGGGCCCGTCACTTCGCCCAGAGTCTGTGGAATCGCCAAAAGCGGCCGCGTCGGGGATCGCCGCAATGTTGAACGATAAGCGGGTGTCAGTGGCTTGGGCTGGCGGGTTAGTTCGCGCGGGGTAAAAGCCCCTTCGATGTAAGTCATGTTTCACTTTCTCTTACGCGCGCAGGTCTATTGTGGACGAGCCTGCCAGGTTGTCAATTCCTTCAATAGTAGTGCGGCGATCTGGAACAGGCCAGATGTACGATATCGGATAAATTGCACTTTTCACGGACCTCCAGCCAGCGGCGCGAGGCAGGGTTGCAACTGCGCAAACGCCGAGGGAAGCCGTCGAAAACCGATGGACACAGCGGTTCAATCGTTCCAGAGTTCGCCAAAAAGGAGCGGCAAAAATGACGCCTGATGATCTGCCTTTTACAGTTGAAGAATATCATGCGCGCCTCCACCGGACGCGCGCAGCCATGGAGCAGCACAACCTTGATACGCTAATAGTAAGCGATCCATCCAACATGGCCTGGCTGACCGGGTATGATGGCTGGTCTTTCTATGTCCATCAGGGTGTGATCATAACCCAGGACCAGCCGCCAATCTGGTGGGGGCGCAACATGGATGGGTTTGGCGCCCTGCGGACGGTCTGGATGCCGCCGGAGCAGATCGTCACCTACGATGACAGCTACGTCCAAAATCCGCAGAAACACCCCATGCGAAACCTGGCGCGGATGCTGCAGGATCGCCAGGTATCAACGGCGCGGATCGGGGTCGAACTTGACAACTACTACTATTCAGCAGCGGCGCATCAGGCGCTAACCACTGCCCTGCCAAGGGCGGAGCTCATTGATGCAACGGGCCTTGTGAACTGGCAGCGCGCCGTCAAGAGCGACACCGAGATATCCTACATGCGGCGCGCTGCGGGCATTGTAGAACGGATGCATAAGGTTATCCGTGAGAAAGCAGTGCCCGGACTGCCCAAAAACAAACTGATCGCTGACATCTACCACGCGGCGATTGAAGGAACTGAAGAAGCCTGGGGGGATTATCCGGCGATTGTCCCGATGGCACCCTCAGGGGCTAATGCTACGGCACCACATTTGACATGGGATGGCGCACCACTTCGGGAAGGTGAAACAACCTTCTTCGAAATAGCGGGCGTCTACCGACGATACCACTGCCCCCAGTCGCGCACAATTTTTCTGGGCACGCCGCCGCAGAAATACCGCGATGCGGAAAAGGCTGTACTTGAGGCAACAGAGGCGGCACTGGAACAGGCCCGGCCAGGACAAACCTGTGCAGATATCGCCAATGCTTTCAACGCGCGCCTGAAAACCCTGGGATTTGAAAAGGACAGCCGCTGTGGTTATTCGATCGGGCTGTCCTACCCACCCGATTGGGGGGAGCGCACGATGTCGTTGCGAAAGGATGATCAAACGGAACTCCGCCCCGGCATGTGTTTTCACTTTATGCCAGCGTTGTGGCTCGACGACGGCGGGCTGGAAATCACAGAGCCAATTTTGATCACCGATTCCGGCCACCAACGCCTCTGCCGGACGGCGGCCCGTCTCGAAGTCAAAGGCTGAAGTATAGCGGAACGCCGTTTTTTTTGCATGAATGGTCGCACCTCTACTGTTGCCACAGAGTTAATCCTGTGTTTGCATGGAAAAAACGGAAGCTCTTGGTTTCCGATAACAAATCCGCGATGGGGGGAGTGCGCGTGCCAGACGCTGCTGATGACAACGGTTTCGTTGTATTTGACCATGTTCAGAAAAGCTATGATGGGGAAACCCTCGTCGTAAAAGACCTGAACCTGTCCATAGCAAGGGGCGAATTTCTAACGATGCTCGGGCCGTCGGGTTCCGGCAAAACCACCTGCCTGATGATGCTGGCCGGATTTGAAACCGCAACCCATGGCGACATTCGCCTCGGCGGCAAGAACATCAACCATATTCCGCCGCACAAACGCGGGATTGGCATGGTGTTTCAGAACTATGCGCTGTTTCCCCATATGACGGTTGCCGAAAACCTCGCCTTTCCGCTTGAGGTGCGCAAAATCGGCAAGGCCGACCGCGAACAGAAAGTCATGCGCGCGCTCGATATGGTCCAAATGGGGGAATTTGGCGGGCGCCGCCCGGCGCAGCTGTCCGGTGGTCAGCAGCAGCGGATCGCCCTCGCCCGCGCACTGGTGTTTGAACCGGAACTGGTTTTGATGGATGAACCACTTGGCGCGCTCGATAAGCAGCTGCGCGAACGCATGCAGTTCGAAATCACCAACCTTGCCCATGAACTCGGCATCACCACGGTATATGTGACACATGACCAGACCGAAGCGCTGACAATGTCAGATAATGTCGCCGTGTTTGATGACGGGCGCATTCAACAACTCGCCCCGCCTGACAAACTGTTTTCCGGTGAAAACAATACGCTGGAAGGCGTTGTTAAAGAAATCAAGGGCGAGGTCGCATTGATCCAGCTGGACGATGGGGAACTCATCGACGCCAAACCCGTCAATGTCAGTAAAGCCGGGGATCGCACCCGCGTGTCGATCCGACCAGAACGTGTCGAGATGGATAAGAAAAGACTTCACAAGGATGCCCATACGCTGAAAGCCGAAGTGATGGAATTCATCTATATGGGGGATATTTTCCGCACGCGGCTGCGTGTTGGTGGCAATGATGAATTCATCATCAAAACCCGGAACGCCCCCGATCAGGTGCGGCTGGAACCCGGTGCCCAGATCGAAATCGGTTGGCTGCCCGAAGATTGCAGGGCGCTTGACGCCTGACAGACGCCCCCCGCCCTGTTGGCGGGGACAAACAAGGTTTCGACATGATGCCCGGCATGCGGAACCCGAATGTGAGACCGGGCAAATGGGAGATCAATAATGAAATTGACAAAGATGCTTCTGGCCAGTTCCGCACTCTGCGCAATGGCAGGCGGCGTTTCTGCTGACGGGCACATGGCTGATGAAATGACCATCGTGTCCTGGGGCGGTGCTTATTCCGCATCACAGCAGGCCGCTTACCATGACCCTTATATGGCAAACACTGGCATCAATATCATCAACGACGAAAGCTCCCCCGAAGGGGTGGCAAAGCTGCGCGCGATGAATGAAGCAGGCAATATCACCTGGGATCTTGTCGACCTTGAAGCCGCTGACGCCATCCGGGTCTGCGACGAAGGTCTCGCGCTTGAGATTGACCACGATGAAGTTCTTGCTGCCGCTCCGGATGGCACTTCTGCCTCTGCTGATTTTGGGGATATGATCGTTTCCGACTGCTTCATTCCGCAGATCGTGTTTTCGACGACCTTTGGCTATCGCACTGACATGGTCCCGGAAGGCGTGGAACCGCCGACAGGCGCCTGCGATGTCTTTGACCTCGAAACCTATCCCGGCAAGCGCGCGCTGAACAAACGCCCGGTTGCCAACATGGAATGGGCGCTGCTGTGTGACGGTGTCGCCTATGAAGACGTCTATGACGTTCTGGAAACCGAAGAAGGCCAGGCCCGCGCCTTTGCCAAGCTTGATACCATCAAGGACGAGGTGATCTGGTGGTCCGCTTCGGCAGAACCGATTCAGATGCTTGCTGATGGCGAAATCTTCATGGGATCGGCTTATAACGGTCGCCTCTTCTCTGCCATTGTGGAACAGGATCAGCCAATCGGCATGGCCTGGAACTGGCAGATGTTTGACATTGACGGTTGGGTCGTTCCCGCCGGCCTGCCCGAAGATCGCCTGGCACGGACGATGGATTACCTGCATTTCGCAACTGATACCCAGCGTCTGGCGGATCAGGCGAAATACATCTCCTATGGGCCTGCACGTGCCTCTTCCGCACCGCTGGTTGGTCAGCACGAAACCCTTGGCATCGACATGGCGCCACATATGCCGACCGATCCGAACAATGCC
>CAYTUW010000190.1:0-5209 GCA_964441435.1 uncultured Rhodobacterales bacterium | reverse complement strand
TTAAGGCCCGGTGCGTTGATCCCGTCGTCATGGGTGATGAGTATTCGCATGTTCTATCCCGCTGCTCAGCGATAGAAATACCCTTGGGACGCGTGGGGGTAAAGCGGCGATCATTCCGGGAGTTCATCCCGCAGCCGCAGGGCCTCATCCGCGCAGGGGGACAGCGTGCTACGATCCTCGCCTGGATAAAACCGTGCCCGCAACCCCGTTGGCATGGGATTTGGCCTAACCACAATTACTTGCGGTCCGGTCTTGACGGTTTCGGCCTGCCAGCTTCGCACCATTGCCATTTGCGCGGCTTTGGTGCTGCCATAGCTGCCGAAAAGGGGTTCACCGGCGCGTGGATCATCGGCAAAGACTGCCGCGCCCTTTCGTGCGGTCAATAGCGGTTCGACATAGCGGATCAGGCGCTGGGTGGCCGTGACGTTGATGTCAAATGACTTGGCAAAATCCTTGGCGTCAATGTGAGATGCCGGGCTGAGCGGGGCCGCATGGATGGCCATATGAAGCCACAGATCAACCCCGCCCCAGCGGTCGTGGATCGACCGGCACAGGTGCTGCATTGCGCCTGCGTCGGTCACATCGAGCGGCGCCAGCGTTGCGCTGCCGCCTTTGGCCGTGATGCGGTCATCCAGTTCCTCAAGCGCGCCGGTGGTGCGGGCGACAGCCATGATGTGATGCGCCGGGGCGAGGGTTTCGGCAAAGGCCGCACCAAGGCCGCGCGATGCACCGGTTATTAGGGCAAGTTTTGTCATAGGGGCGGTTTGGTCGCGTGGCGCAAAGAGGTCAAGCCAAATGTTCGCAATGTCCGCCCGGCGTGGCACCTAAATGGATAAGCGGGCAGGCTTTATTCGGCGGCTTTGATGTCAAACCCCTTGTTGATCATATCGGCGGGTTTGACCGGATACTCACCGCTGAAACAGGCATCGCAATATTGTGGGCAGTCTGTGTTGCGCCCCTTTGCTTCGCCCACGGCGCGATAAAGACCATCAAGAGAGATGAATTTCAGGCTGTCCACGCCAAGGTGGGATCGCATGTCCTCTTCGCTCATCGTCGCGGCGAGAAGCTTGTCACGGTCCGGTGTATCCACCCCGTAAAAACAAGGCCAGGCAGTGGGGGGGGAGGCAATGCGGAAATGCACCTCTTTCGCCCCGGCGTCGAGGATCATTTCCTTGATCTTACGGCTGGTGGTGCCGCGCACCACGCTGTCATCGACAAGGATGACCCGCTTACCCTTGATCAGCGCGCGGTTGACGTTCAGCTTCAACCGGACGCCCATATTTCGGATCTGTTCGGTTGGTTCAATGAAGGTCCGCCCCATATACTGGTTGCGGATGATACCCATAGCGTAAGGGATACCGCTTTCCTGGCTGAACCCGATTGCGGCTGGGGTGCCGCTGTCGGGCACCGGGCAGACAAGATCCGCCTCGACCGGGGTTTCCCGTGCAAGTTCCACACCGATCTGGCGGCGGGTTTCGTAGACCGACTGACCGCCGATAATGCTGTCGGGGCGCGAAAAATACACATGTTCAAAGATACAGAACCGCGAGGCCGCAGTTTCAAACGGTTGGTAGCTTTCAATCCCTTCGGCGGTGATCACCACCATTTCCCCCGGTGCGACCTCTCGCAGGAATTCTGCGCCAATGATGTCAAGCGCGCAGGTTTCCGAACTCAGCACCCAGCCTTCCCCAAGCCGCCCCAGAACCAGGGGGCGCACGCCAAGCGGATCGCGCACGCCGATGATCTTGGTCCGGGTCATGGCGACGATGGAAAACGCACCCTCAACGCGGCGCAGCGCATCCTTCATCCGCTCAGGGATATTGCGTTGCAGGCTGCGTGCCATCAGGTGAATGATGCATTCGCTGTCACTGCTGGACTGAAAGATGGAACCACGGTCAACCAGTTCCCGCCGAAGCGCATCTGCATTGGTGATATTGCCATTATGGGCAATGGCGGCACCGCCCATGGAAAATTCCCCAAAGAACGGCTGTACGTCGCGGATTGCCGCGCCTTTGGACCCGGCGGTGGAATAGCGCACATGACCTATCGCCACGGGGCCAGGCAGGGTTTCCATCAGGCTGGCCTTGGTGAAATTATCGCGCACATAGCCAAATCGCCGTGCAGAATTGAACCCATGTTCAGGATCATGGGCGACGATGCCGCCGGCCTCTTGCCCGCGATGCTGCAGGGCGTGCAGGCCAAGGGCGACAAAATTGGCGGCATCAGCCACGCCAACTACGCCGAAAATACCGCATTCCTCATGCAGTCGGTCATCGTCAAACGGATGGCTATAAAACGGCGGGCAGTCGTTGAGGTCGCGCGTCACGGCTTGGCAGCTCCCGAATCCCTCTGGCTTCGCTTGCCCTCTCATAGAGGGTCAAACGGGCGCTGTCATCAAAGGATCACATATTGTTACCGATCAGATCCGATCAGGCGTTACACGAAGCCGTAAATTCGTTGAAATATCCCTGCAGCAGGCCAGGAACGTCATTTGGCACCTGTTCTTCAAGGCGTAACTGCATGGTTTCAAAGATGCGCGCCGTTGCGCTGTTGTCAACGATTTCATAGGAGTCTGTGGTAACGACGAAATCATAGGCAATGAGCGCAATCGCCACGAGCAGAACACCGCGCGCCACCCCAAACAGGAACCCGATACCCTGATCCAGCCCGCCAAGGATGGATCGTTGCACCATGCCGGAAAACAGTGGCGTGAAAATCGAAAAGATTACCAGGCCAATCACCATCACGATGGCAAAACTGGCCAGTAGGGCGATTTCACACTGCCCGTCCAGAAAATCCCCGACGACAGGCGCGCTTTCCAGCATCGGTTTGATTTCATCTGCGAAAAGGTAGCCAAGGATCACTGCGCCAATCCAGCCGCCAATCGAAAGCCCTTCGCGTACGAAGCCACGGGAATAGGCCAGAATAGCCGACAGGATGATGACAATGGCAACAATGCCGTCGAGGATGGTGAAACCTTCCATTCTTCCGCTCCTTTATGGGCTAATCGGCCCCAAAGTTATCCCTCACGAACCCGGCAAGGTCGTCAAATGATTGCACATTCAGCCCTGCCGTTGTCCCTTTTTTACCGCGTCTCGGTGCGAGCGCCCTTGTGAAACCAAGTTTCTGCGCTTCTTTCAACCGATTTTCCGTCTGCGAGACGGGTCGCAGGGCCCCTGATAGGCTAATTTCGCCAAAAACCACAGTATCTGCGGGCAGGGCGGCATCTTCGCGTGCAGAAAGTAGCGCCGCGGCAACAGCAAGATCAGCAGCAGGCTCAGTGATGCGCAGCCCGCCAGCTACATTAAGATAAACATCCAGGCTGTTGAAAGGTATTCCACATCTGCTTTCCAGAACCGCCAAAATCATGGCAAGCCTGCCACCATCCCAGCCGACAACCGTGCGTCGAGGTTGGGAATGCGGGCTGGGGGCGACGAGGGCCTGAAGTTCGACCAGCACCGGACGTGTCCCTTCGATCCCAGCAAAAACCACGCTGCCCGGTGCCGGGTTTTCACGTTCTGCCAGAAACAGGGCAGACGGGTTCTTGATTTCTGCCAGCCCCTTGCCGGTCATTTCAAAGACGCCAATTTCATCGGCCGGGCCAAAGCGATTCTTTACCGCGCGCAGAATGCGGAAGTGGTGGCCACGCTCCCCTTCAAAGTAGAGCACCGTATCGACCATATGCTCAACCACGCGGGGGCCGGCGATCTGCCCTTCTTTGGTGACATGGCCAACCAGCACAACGGCAATACCTTTGCGCTTGGCAAAACTTGTCAGCTCATGCGCCGCCGCACGCACCTGACTGACGGAGCCGGGGGCGGCGCCAATGCTGTCGGACCACATCGTCTGAATGGAATCGATAATGGCGAGGTCCGGCTGTTCCGCCTCCAGCGTGGTCAGGATGTCGCGCAGGTTGGTTTCCGTGCCAAGCATGACGGGTGATTGCGTCAGGCCGAGCCGTTCAGCCCGCATCCTGACCTGGGCACCGGCCTCCTCGCCGGAGATATAGACCACCTTCAGCCCGTTGCGCCCAAACCGTGCCGCCGCCTGCAACAGCAGGGTGGATTTCCCGATCCCCGGATCGCCGCCAACCAGTACGGCAGAGGCATGCACCAGCCCGCCGCCGAGCACCCGGTCGAGTTCCTGCACACCGGATTTCGTGCGCGGCGGGGCGGGTTCAGCTGCGCTGAGGTCTGCGAGCGCCACCTTGCGGCCCTTGGTGGCCCCCAACGATTGTCCGCCTGGCCCAGCGGACAGCGGCGCTTCCTCGATAATTGTGTTCCACGCCCCGCAGGAATCGCATTTGCCGGACCATTTCTTATGGGCCGCGCCGCAGGCGGAGCAGGTGAATTGGACAACAGGCTTAGCCATTCCGGTTCCGCTTTTCGGTGAAATAGGAAACGGCGAGGGAGGCAAGGATACAGCCCGTAAAGAGATACAGCCCCCAGCCGGTTTCAACCCGGCCAACGCCGATCCCCTTGATGATCACGATGTAAAGCGCAATCAGAAAGATATCCGCCATCGCCAGCTTGCCAAGGATATGAAGGACCGGCAGCACCTTGCGTCGCAGCAGCCCAAAATGGATCAACGCCAGCCCGATGGTTTTCATATAGGGCGCAAAAATCGCAAAGAAAGTCACCAGCAGGGCAAGGATCACATCCTCGCCCCAAAGGCTTTGCAATCCCGACAGGACAGAGATTTCGCTGAGCGAAAACAGCGGCAGGATACCCGCGCGCAAGAGCGGCGCGAACCAGGAGATCGGAAACAGGATCAGCAGCGTGAGGTTGAAAAACTTGAGGGCTGTCATCGCACCGCCTCAATCGGGCCGTCTGCCGATCCGCTGACAAACTGGGTGACGTAAGCGTCGCCGGAGGCGTCCATTTCACCAACCGGGCCGGTCCACTGGATCACCCCGTCATGCAGCATCGCCACCCGGTCGGCAATCGCGCGCACCGATGACATGTCATGGGTGATCGTCATGGCGGTTGCGCCCATTTCCACAACGATTTCGCGGATCAGATCGTTGATCACGCCAGCCATGATCGGGTCAAGCCCGGTGGTCGGTTCGTCAAAAAAGATAATCTCCGGCTCCGCCGCTATGGCGCGGGCAAGGCCCACGCGTTTCTGCATCCCACCGGAAAGTTCGGCTGGATACAGTTCCGCCACCTCGGGTTTCAGGCCCACCCGGCGCAGCTTTTCCATGGCGATG
>CAYTUW010000189.1:0-5258 GCA_964441435.1 uncultured Rhodobacterales bacterium | reverse complement strand
TTGCCTCGATCACCTCCTGCACGAACACCTCGAACCCCTACGTCATGATCGGCGCCGGGCTTGTGGCGCGCAAAGCCGCCGCTTTGGGGCTGGACCGCAAACCGTGGGTGAAAACCTCGCTCGCGCCGGGATCACAGGTGGTCAGCGAATATCTGGAGGCCGCAGGGCTTCAGGATGACCTCGACAAGATCGGGTTCAACCTTGTCGGCTATGGCTGCACGACCTGTATCGGCAACTCCGGCCCGATCCAGAAAGAGCTTTCCGACGCGATTGCCGAGGGTGACCTCGTTGCAACCTCTGTTCTGTCCGGCAACCGGAACTTTGAAGGGCGGATTTCCCCGGATGTACGGGCGAACTACCTCGCCTCTCCGCCGCTTGTGGTGGCCTATGCGCTGGCTGGGACAATGGACATCAATCTTGCCACGGACCCAATCGCGCAGGACAAGGATGGCAATGACGTCTATCTGAAAGACATCTGGCCCAGCACACAGGAAATTGCAGAGCTGGTCGAAAAGACCGTAACGCGCGAAGCCTTCCAGGCGAAATATGCCGAAGTCTTTACCGGTGATGAAAAATGGCAGGGTGTCGAAACCACCGACAGCCTGACATATGACTGGCCGGCAACATCCACCTATGTGCAGAACCCGCCCTATTTCCAGGGCATGTCGCCAGAGGCAGGCACGATCTCCGATGTCAAAGGGGCGAAGGTTCTGGCGATCCTTGGCGATATGGTCACAACCGACCACATCTCCCCCGCCGGGTCGTTCAAGGATACAACACCCGCCGGGCAATATCTGGTGGATCGGCAGGTTACCCCGCGGGAGTTCAACTCCTACGGGTCGCGCCGCGGCAATCATGAGGTGATGATGCGCGGCACCTTCGCCAATATCCGCATCCAGAACGAGATGCTGGATGGGGTTGAAGGTGGCTACACGCTGGGGCCGGACGGGCAGCAGACCTCCATCTATGAGGCAGCAATGGCCTATCAGGCCGAAGGCACCCCGCTTGTCGTCTTTGGGGGCGAACAATATGGCGCGGGTTCCAGCCGTGACTGGGCCGCCAAAGGCACAAGCCTTCTGGGGGTCAAAGCGGTAATTGCCGAGAATTTCGAACGCATCCACCGATCAAACCTTGTCGGCATGGGTGTGATCCCGTTTGAGTTCACCGGTGGCGACACGCGCAAGAGCCTTGGCCTCAAAGGCGATGAAACCGTCGACATCACCGGGCTGGAAGGCGACCTTGAGCCGCTGTCCGAAGTGCCCGCGACAATCACCTATGGCGATGGCAGTGTGAAAGAGATCACGCTCAAGTGCCGGATCGATACCGAGGTGGAAATCGAATACATCGAAAACGGTGGTGTCCTGCACTACGTGCTGCGGAACCTCGCGGCAAGCTGACACCGCGCCAACTGGTTTGGAAAGCCCGGCCATCGCGCCGGGTTTTTCGATTCTACATGAGGGCTCCGCAGGGTGTCGTTTCCCAAGCCATGGCCGCATTTCATAAACAAAGCTGCCAAACACCGCCCACTGTTCAGCTTCAGGTGGGGTTGTTTAAACGCCCAAAACCCGTACCGACACGCGAAAGCCCAATAAAATAAGCATCTGTCGCAAAACACACGGCAATACACGCCAGCGGATATTCCTTTGTTAAGGTCTCCGCTGTAGCACTAATCCATGATTGATTTCTCTGCACCGCACCGTCGTTTTCGGCGGGCATTCATACCAATGATCTGTTTGGAGGCATTGGTGCTACTTGTGCTCATTCTGGGCACAAACGGGGGTTAGGTCGCGCCGGGGGGCTGGCGCGACCTATATATCAGACGTAAAACATGTCGCCGTATACATGGCGCACAATGTCATCGCGTTTGAGTCCAATATCGGCGAGCTCTTCGTCGGACTTCGCCTGAAGGTGGCGGATCGTGCGCAGGCGCGAATTCGCTTCCATCGAGGCGATGAGCGCATGCCCGAATCCTGCAAAGAACCGGGTGATAAATGGTTTGCGTTGGGTGTCGGATGTAAGGGTCTGGGCCATCGTGGCCTCCGCTTGTTAAAACAATCAACATGATATCTGCCCCGTCCGGGGGATATCGACAACCGACAATGGCGAAACCCCGATGCCCGCAGGGCGCATGGCTGGCGCAGGCGGCTGTGATCGTATAAGCCGCTTTTCAATGACTGAGCGACTCACCCTCCGCCGCCCCGATGACTGGCATTTGCATCTGCGCGATGGCGCGATGCTTAAGGCCGTTCTGCCCGAAACCGCACGCCATTTTGCGCGTGCGATCATCATGCCAAACCTGGTGCCGCCCGTCGTCACCGGGGCGGATGCCGCCGCGTACCGGGATCGTATCCTTAACGCCTTGCCGGACAGAGCGGATTTCACGCCGCTGATGACGCTTTACCTGACCGAGGATACTGATCCTGCCGACGTGGCCGAGGCCCATGCCGCGGGGCTGATCCACGCGGTAAAGCTCTACCCTGCTGGCGCGACCACCAATTCCGCGAGTGGTGTTCAGGATTTTGACAAGGTGCGTGGCGTGCTTGACCGGATGGCAGAGATCGGGTTGCCGCTGTGTATGCATGGCGAGGTGACGGATAGCGATATCGACATTTTTGATCGGGAGGCCGTGTTTATCGACCGCGTTCTTGATCCGATCCGCCGTGCAACCCCCGGCCTTCGTGTGGTGATGGAACATATCACAACGAAAAATGGGGTGGATTATGTTGCCGGGCAGGACGGGATCGGTGCCACGATCACCACCCATCACCTGATCATCAACCGAAACCATATCCTCGTTGGCGGAATAAAACCGCATTACTACTGCCTGCCTGTCGCCAAACGCGAGGAACACCGCCTTGCCCTGCGCGCTGCCGCAACATCCGGCAATCCACGGTTTTTCCTTGGCACGGACAGCGCGCCGCATACGGATGCCAACAAGGAAAACGCCTGCGGCTGTGCCGGATGCTTCACCGCCACCAACACGATGCCGCTGCTTGCGCATGTGTTTGAGGAGGACGGCGCGCTCGACCGTCTGGAACGCTTCACAAGCCTAAACGGCCCGGCGTTCTACGGCCTGCCCCCCAATGACGCCCGGATGACGCTGACCAAGGGGGGTGTGAACAGTTTTCCCGCATCCATAGAGACAGAGGATGGCCCGGTCACGGTGTTTGACCCCGGTTTCCCTGTCCACTGGCATGTCGATTAACCAAAGGAGCCTTCGATGATCCCGACCAGTTACCCCGATCCCAAAACCATGGCGGCGCTTTCAGCAAAGATGCTGCTGGACATCGGGGCGGTCGATTTCAATGCGAAGGAGCCGTTCACCCTGGCGTCCGGCCTGCCATCCCCAACCTATGTGGATTGCCGCAAGCTGATTTCTTTTCCACGCATCCGGGCAACCCTGATGGATTTCCTTGCCTGCACCATCATGCGCGACGCGGGGTTGGAGGCCTTCGACAATATCGCAGGTGGTGAAACCGCTGGTATCCCCTTTGCGGCGCTGATTGCGGAACGCATGGCGCTTCCGATGAGTTACGTCAGAAAAAAGCCGAAAGGGTACGGCCGCAACGCCCGAATCGAAGGGGCAATGAGCGAAGGTCAGCATGTGTTGCTGGTCGAAGACCTGACAACGGACGGCGGATCAAAACTGTCCTTTGTGGATGCCATCCGCGCCACCGGCGCGACCTGCGACAGAACCGCCGTGATCTTTTACTACGGCATCTTTCCAGAGACGGAAAAAACCCTTTCCGATCATGGGGTCGCCCTGTCCCACCTCTGCACCTGGTGGGATGTGCTGGCGGCGGCCAAGGCGGAAAATCGTTTTGACGCCGCAACGCTTTCAGAGGTTGAATCCTTCCTCAACAGCCCCCGGGAATGGCAAGAAGCCAACAAAAAATAAATTTGGGCCAGCCCCCGCAACCATGCCCAAATGTGGTATACTAGCGGGTGATCTCCGCTGGATCTTGTGGGATACTGTCGTCCACAAAGCATCCACAGAGATATACATTTTGCATATTCCATGACGCATGTGGCATCACTCGCGCCAACAGGAACGAGGGACAACAATGAACGAAGTGGCCAGAATCGGCGCAGCAAGCGACGCCGATCAGAGTACGGACCTGATGCCCCACAGCATCGAGGCCGAACAGCAACTTCTGGGCGCGATCCTGACCAATAATGATGTCTATGACCGGGTGTCTTCGGTGGTGAACGCCGGGCATTTCTTTGACCCCGTGCATGGCCGCATCTTTGAAACCGCAGAGGCGCGGATCAGAAAAAATGCGATTGCCTCGCCGGTGACGCTGAAGGCCTTTCTGGAAGATGACGCTGGTCTGAACGAACTGGGCGGGGCGGCCTATCTGGTGAATCTGGCGGGCGCGTCGATTTCCGCCTTTGCAGCGCGGGACTATGCGCAGCTCATCTATGACCTTGCAATCCGGCGCGAATTGATCGCCCTTGGGCGCAATGTGTCGGACAAGGCTGCGCGGGTCGATGTTGAAAGCGAACCCGCCCAGCAGATTGTGGAAGCCGAACAGGCGCTTTATGCGCTTGGTGAACAGGGCCAGGCGGAAAGCGGTTTTCAAAGTTTTCTGTCTGCGGTCACCGATGCGGTCAGCGTGGCCAACGCGGCCTACCAACGGGATGGCGGGCTTGCAGGGATTTCAACCGGGCTTGATGACCTTGATAAGAAACTTGGCGGGCTGCACCCGTCTGACCTGCTGATCCTTGCCGGGCGTCCCTCCATGGGGAAAACATCACTGGCGACAAACATCGCCTTCAACATTGCCAAGGCCTACAGGAAGGGCAAGCTGGCGGATGGCAGCGAAGGCGCCGTGAATGGCGGCGTCGTTGGCTTCTATTCGCTGGAAATGTCTGCCGAGCAGCTCGCCGCGCGGATTCTGTCAGAGGCATCCGAAGTGCCCAGCGAACAGATCCGCCGCGGCGATATGACCGAAGGGGAATTCAGGCGCTTCGTCGATGCGGCGAAGGAACTGGAAGCCTGCCCGCTGTTCATCGACGACACCCCCGCCCTGCCAATCAGCCAGCTTGCGGCCCGGGCGCGACGGTTGAAGCGGACGCATGGGCTGGATTGCCTGATCATCGACTACCTGCAACTTGTCCGCCCGGCCAGCGCAAAGGACAGCCGCGTGAACGAGGTGTCGGAAATCACGCAAGGGCTGAAAGCGATCGCCAAGGAACTGGACATCCCGGTGATTGCGCTGTCGCAGCTTTCGCGTCAGGTCGAAAACCGCGACGAC
>CAYTUW010000188.1:1182-5320 GCA_964441435.1 uncultured Rhodobacterales bacterium | reverse complement strand
CCGGCGACCGCCACGGCCAGCCGCTTTTCAAGCCGTGCCCGGCTTTCATTGCGAAGAAGGCCCTGAAAGGGGCTGATGAGCGGTTATGCCCGATGGTAGGGCGATCCGGCCAGGATGGATGCGGCGCGATACAGCTGTTCGGCCAGCATCACCCGCGCCAGCATATGCGGCCAGACCATTTTGCCGAAACTCAGGGAAAGATCCGCCCGCGCGCGTAGCGCGGGGTCAATCCCATCGGCCCCGCCGATCACAAAGCATATGTCGCCGCGCCCGTCATCGCGCCAGTTGCCAAGGCGGGAGGCAAAATCGGGCGAGCTCGTCAGCTTGCCGCGTTCATCCAGGCAAACCAGCACCGCCGCATTCGGCACCGCGCGTGACAACAGCGCACCCTCGGCCGCCATTCCGCCGCCTTTCTTGTCCTCGACTTCCACGATCTCAGCCGGGCCAAGCCCCAACGGGCGGCCCGTTCGGTCAAGCCGTGTCAGATAATCGTCAATGAGGTCGCGTTCCGGCCCCGCCCTGAGGCGGCCAACCGCAGCAATACGGATGCGCATGGGGCTTACTCAGGCCTCGGCGGTGGTGGCTCCGCCCGGCAGCCACATTTTTTCAAGCTGATAGAATTCACGCACCTCAGGGCGGAAGATATGAACGATCACATCACCCGTGTCGATCAGAACCCAATCGCCCTGATCCTTCCCCTCGATCTTCGACAGGATGCCGAAATCCTGCTTCAGCTCATCCGTCAGCTTTTCAGCCAGCGCCGACACCTGCCGTGTGGAACGCCCGGAACAGATGACCATGTGATCAGCCATAGCGGTGCGGCCACGCAGATCAATCTGAACCACGTCCTCCGCCTTGTCCTTGTTAAGAGAGGAAAGAATATGCTCAAGCAGTGCATCGCTTGAAATATCATTGCGAACCGCCCCTGCCTTGGGCGTTTTCGCGGCGGCTGTTGCGTCAGCCGCAGTTGCCATTTGAGTCAGGGTAAACCCTCCTTTCATCACGCCGTCCGGCGGCCCCGGCGCTGGGCCATAGCCGGAGGCTAACACCAGGGAAGTCAAATCTCAATGCACGGAAATGTTAAGGCTTTATGGCGCGTGTCTTTGCGGCCATAGCGTGGCCTCGTGGTAGTGCTGGGTAAGCGCCATGACTTCTGCATCCTGCCCGTGCCGGCCAATCAGTTGCAGGCCCATCGGCAGGCCATCGGCGTTGAAGCCACAGGGCACCGCCGCCACCGGCAATCCAAGCAGGGAGGCCGGCACCACAACTTCCATCCAGCGGTGGTAGGTATCCATCTTCTGCCCGGCGATCTGTTTCGGCCAGTCAAGCTCCGCATCAAAGGGGAAAAGCTGCGCCGTCGGCAGGGCGAGGATATCGACATCAAGCACCGAAAAATGCCGCAGCCAATCTGCCCGGATGGTGGAGGCACGGGTGATATCCATGGCGGAATAGGACAGCCCGCGTTCGATTTCCCAGATGAGCTCCGGTTTCAGCAGGTTGTGGGTTGCCGGATCGTCAAGCAGCGCGGCGCTTTCACCGGCGATGGCCCAGCTGCGCAGGGTGGTCCAGCTGTCCCAGATCGCATCCGTGTCAAACTCCGGCACCATCGGGATGATTTCACAGCCAAGATCGTCAAGCACGTTCAGCGCGTCAACGCAAAGGCCCAGAATGCCATCCTCCATCGGAAAGGCGCCACCCCAGTCCCCGGCCCAGCCGATCCTGATCCCATCGGGGTTGGTCTGTGCCATCCCGCGGTAGGGCGCCATGGCACCGGGCAGTTGCGGATCAGGCTGGCCGATCACCTTCAGCATCAAGTCCATATCTGCAGGGCTGCGCCCCATCGGGCCATGGGTTGACAGATCTTTGTGAAAGGCATCCCCCGCCGCGTCTTTGGCGACCAGCCCGGTTGACGGGCGGAATCCATAGATATTGTTCCACCCCGCCGGGTTTCGGAGACTGCCCATCATATCCGACCCATCGGCAAAGGGCAGCATTCCGGTGGCCACCGCCACCGCCGCCCCGCCGCTGGAGCCGCCGCAGGTTTTGCTCTGGTCAAAGGGGTTGCGGGTAATACCATGAACCGGGTTGTAGCTGTTGGACCCGAGCCCCATTTCCGGTGTGTTGGTCTTGCCGATGATCAGGCACCCCGCCGCACGAAGGCGTGCAACCAGCAGGCAATCGGCGTCGGGCACATGATCGGCGAAGGCTGGGGAGCCATAGGTCGTGCGCAGCCCTTTGGTATCCGCCAGATCCTTGATCGCAATCGGTAGACCAAACAGCGGTTGATCCTCCCCAGGCCCGGACTGATCCATCGCTTCGGCCTCGGCAAGAATATCCGCGCGCGCGCGAAGCGAAACAATGGCGTTCAGGCCGGGGTTTACCTCGTCGATCCGGTCGAGATGGGCCTCTGTCACCTCACGCACGGATAGCTTACCTGCCGCGATCCCGTCGCGCAGTGTTACCGCGTCCTGTTCGATCAAATTCATGGCATGCCCCTTTCTGTCATCCGTAAGGGTGGCGTGGAACAGGCAAAATGTCACCCCGTTCTATCTGCGCCTTGCGGGCGTCAATCGGCGGTGGTGCCACCATCCCCCAGCATCCTGACTTCGCGCTGCGGGAAGGGGATGGAAATGCCGTGTTCCTGAAATGCATCCCACAAAGCGAGGTAGACATTGCCCCGGATATTGGTCAGCCCGCCCGTCGGGTCGGTGATCCAGAACCTTAGGATGTAGTCGACCGAACTGTCGCCAAAGCCCACGATATGGCAAACCGGGGAACGATGGCTCAGCACCCGATCAACGCTTTTGGCGGCCTCAATGGCGATGCGCCGAACCGCGTGCGGGTCATCGTTATAGGCGGTGCCGAAATAGATATCGAGCCGGACGAATTCATTGGAATGGGACCAGTTCACCACTTGTCCGGTGATCAGATCCTCGTTCGGAATAAGGTATTCGCGTCCGTCCCGTGTGACGACAGAGACATAGCGCGCGCCCAGGCTGTCGATCCAGCCAAAGGTATCGCCAAGCGAAATCACATCCCCTGGTTTGATCGACTTATCCAGCAGGATGATGATGCCGGACACAAGGTTTGACACCACCTTTTGCAGACCGAAACCAAGGCCGATACCGATGGCACCGGACAGCACCGCAAGGCCGGTCAGATCGAACCCAACCGCTTTCAACCCGATGAAAAACGCAGCACCATAGAGCAGGATCTGAAGGAATTTGACCATCAGCACCCGCATCGAGGGCGATATTTCCTCGTTCTTGCTGATCCGGCTGGATGTCGTTGTCGAAATCAGCCGCGCGACGAAGAACAGCAGCCCCGTGACCACAAGTGCCTTCAGCACGCCAAAGGCCGACAGGCGGAAATCCCCGAACTCGATGGCGAGGTTGTCAAGCACGCGGCTTGTCGCCTCAATAAAGCCAAAGAAATACAGCGTGACATAGGCCCAGCCGCCGATACGCACGATGCGCCGCAAAAGCGTGTTCTTGATCAGGTTGCTGGCCAGCGCAATCGCCACCCAGGCAAAGGCAATCGCACCGATAATGCCAAGCAGGTAGGTGCGCGACGGGAACGTGCCCAGCACCTCGCGCATGAAAATCACCGCGCCCCAGACCAGAATGACAAAGGCGATCAGTCCGATCCGGCGTTGCAGGATGACCAAGAGGCGCAGCCGCCATTTCGGCCAGCCTTCAAGCGTGCGCATCCAGTCGTGCATGCGCGGCGCCAACCACAGGCGGATCAACTGTGCTACCGCGAACAACCCGATTGCAATTCCGACCTGCGCCAGCTGTGAGGGGCGCAGCAGGCTTTCAGCAAATACCTGTATCTGTGCGAGGAGCGATTGGACTTCGCTTGCAACGGCTGGTGTTTCATTTTCCATCGGTGTCAGCTTTGCATGCGCTGGGGCGATGCGGCAAGCGGGCTTGTGTTCCCGGGCGCGATTTCCTAGGGCGGTGTCATGTCAGACCTTTTGATCATCCTGGCCGCTGCCTTTGGCGCAGGTGCCCTCAACGCGATTGCGGGTGGAGGCACTTTTTTAACCTTCCCGGCGCTGGTGTTCATTGGGGTGCCGCCGATCATCGCCAATGCAACAAGCGCGGTTGCCGTTTTTCCCGGCTACCTTGCAGCCGCA
>CAYTUW010000188.1:0-1082 GCA_964441435.1 uncultured Rhodobacterales bacterium | reverse complement strand
TCGCAGGGGGCCTTGCCGGGGGGCTTTTGCTGCTGGTGTCGAATGATGCGGTGTTTTCCGCCATCGTGCCGTTCCTTCTGCTGGCGGCGACGCTGGTCTTTGCCTTTCAGGACCGATTGCGCCGCGCCCTTGCCAATGGTGCGCTGCAAGCCCGCCCCTATGGCGGGGCCGGGTTGTTTCTGGTGTCGCTTTACGGGGGTTATTTCAACGGCGGGTTGGGCATAGTCATGCTGGCGCTCTTTGCGCTTTGGGGCCTTGAAAACATCAACCTGATGAACGGGCTGAAGAACATCCTGTCCTTCGTCGTCTCCGCCATTTCTGTGGCCACATTTGCGCTCGCCGGGATTGTGCTCTGGCAAGAGGCGGTGGTGATGATGATCGCGGCCGTGGCAGGCGGCTACGCGGGCGCGCGGCTGGCGCGGGTGCTGCCGGCGCGTGTTGTGCGCATCATCGTGATTGCCATTGGTTTCGGCATGAGCGTGATTTTCTTTGCCCGCATGTGACCGCGCCTGCTTGCCCCACCTGCGGATTCGCTGTAATCCCTCACAGCGATGAAACGGATCAACGATATCGGTGACCATGCGCGCCTCAGCGAACGGTTTTACGGCGAAGCCCATTCCGTGCTCGCGCGCCTATAGTCGACCCATATTTCTGTTCACCCAATCCGAATTTCCCTGCGGGAGGCCGCTATGACCGCTTCAAAAACACTCTATGACAAAATCTGGGATGCCCATCTCGCCCATGAGGCAGAGGATGGCACATCCCTGCTTTATATTGACCGCCACCTCGTGCATGAGGTGACAAGCCCGCAGGCCTTTGAAGGGTTGCGCATGGCGGGCCGCAAAGTGCGCAGCCCCGAAAAAACCATCGCTGTGCCCGATCACAACGTGCCGACAACGCCGGGCCGCGAAGACCCGGCCAATATGACCGAGGACAGTGCCATTCAGGTGGCCGCGCTTGACAAAAACGCGCGTGACTTTGGCATTCACTATTATCCGGTGACGGACATCCGCCAGGGCATCGTACATATCGTCGGCCCCGAACAGGGCTGGACCCTGCCGGGCATGACCGTGGTCTGCGGC
>CAYTUW010000187.1:0-5346 GCA_964441435.1 uncultured Rhodobacterales bacterium | reverse complement strand
GGCGCTTTCGGCATCTTCGCCGTTTTGGCAGGGTCAGGATACCGGGCTGCAAAGCTATCGCCTGACTGTGTTCGACAACCTGCCGCGCACGGGCCTTCCTCCGAAGGTTGCCAACTGGGGGGAGTTTGAACGATCTGTTGACGCGCTTGTGCATCTTGGCGCGATCGAAGACAGCTCAAAAATCTGGTGGGATTTGCGCCCTTCGTCGCGTTTTCCAACCATCGAAAACCGTATTTGCGATGTGTCACCACGGCTGGAAACTACGCTGACACTTGCTGCGCTGACCCAGGCGATCACGCGCATGCTCTGGCGCCTCTCACGCAAAAACCAACGCTGGCGGCTCTATGATAACTTTCTGATCGCTGAAAACCGCTGGCGCGCGCAACGATATGGCATTTCCGAAGGGCTGATCGACTTTGGTGAGCTTACGATTGCCCCATTCTTTGATCTTATGGATGAGTTGATAGAGCTGCTGCAGGAAGATGGCGAAGCGCTGGATTCGATGCAGGAAATTGAAAACGTCCGGCAGATACTTGCGCATGGCACAAGTGCTGATCAACAGCGCAGAGTCTATGCCACGGCGCAGAAGAAAGGCGCGAATGAAGAGGAGGCGCTGAAACAGGTTGTAAAGCATCTGATCGAAGACTTTCACCACGATCTGTGACCATGGTCACCAGATCGTTACGCGCTGCAACGGTTATGCCCTTGACCTGCTGACCTGTTTGAGGCTCATAGCCCGTAAAACTTCTGCGGACAGAGCCATGAAAAATCGAGACCAATCCCGGCGCACCTTTGTAGGTGGCCTCATCAGCGCCGTTGCCCTGACCGCCCCTTCAGTTCTGAGCGCATCTGAAACGTCGCGCGAAGTTGTCAGACGCAATATCTCGAGCTTTACGCGGCAGCGTTGGCAGGACCACTTTCAACACCTCGGCAAGGTAACATTGCTGGCAGACACCACGTCGCGGGCCCTGCACTACTGGTCTGCGGACGGGCAGGATTACCGCCTTTATCCAACCTCCGTTCCTATGTCAGAAGAAATGACCAGACGCGGGTACACGGAAATCGTGCGTAAACGGATCGGCCCTGACTGGACACCGACCGCGTCAATGCGTGCGCGCGATCCGGACTTGCCAGCCTATATGCCGCCGGGGCCGGACAATCCGCTTGGCACACATGCACTTTACCTATCCTGGCCCGCCTATCTGATCCACGGCACCCATGACACGCGCAAAATCGGGCGCCGGTCTTCGTCCGGTTGTATCGGACTTTATAATGAAAAGATCGCCGAACTCTTTGAACTGGTTCCGGTTGGCGCACAGGTGCGGGTGATCTGAACACTGTCCACCGCTCCAGGCGCGCCCTGCCGATTTTCCATTTCAGGTACAGCTTGCAATACTGGTGAAACATTCGGTAATTAAACACACGTTCAATTCACCGATCGGGAGGCCGGAATGGATTTCGCATTGAGCGAGGAACAAACCCTCATCTACGATATGGCGAAGGGGTTTGGCGACGAACACATCGCCCCCTTTGCCCAGGAATGGGAAGCGGCAGGTACAATCCCCAAAGAGCTTTGGCCACGCCTTGCGGAGCTTGGTTTTGGTGGCCTCTACGTGAGCGAGGAAAACGGCGGCGCGGGGTTGACCCGGCTGGATGCCACGCTTGTCTTTGAGGCGCTAAGCCATGCCTGTCCGGCCGTTGCAGCCTTTCTGTCGATCCACAATATGTGCGCCGCCATGCTGGATCGCTTCGGCTCGCCCGAGATTCAGGAACGGTTTCTCGCCCCGGCCATCAGTCTTGACACTTTCTTTGCCTACTGCCTGACGGAGCCTGGATCCGGCTCTGATGCGGCAGCGCTCAAGACAAAGGCCGTCAAGAATGATCAGGGCTATGCGCTGACGGGCACCAAGGCTTTCATTTCCGGCGGGGGCTACGCGGACGCCTATATCGTCATGTCGCGCACCGGGGATGACACCGCGCGTGGGATTTCCGCGATCGTGGTCGAGGATGGGACAGAGGGCCTGTCTTTCGGCGGACTGGAGGAAAAGATGGGCTGGAAAGCCCAGCCAACACGCCAGGTTCAGTTGGACGGGTGCAATGTTCCTGCCTCCAATCTGATCGGCACAGAGGGCGAAGGGTTCAAATATGCGATGGCGGGGCTTGACGGCGGGCGGCTGAATATCTCCGCCTGTTCGCTGGGAGCGGCGCAATCGGCACTTGATGCCACGCTCACCTATATGGGCGAGCGTAAGGCCTTTGGCAAAACCATCGACCAGTTTCAGGCGCTGCAATTCCGGCTTGCCGATATGGCGGTTGACATGGAAGCCGCGCGCGCGCTGTTGCGATTGGCGGCATGGAAATACGACAGCGGTGCATCGGATACGACTAAGTTCTGCGCTATGGCAAAAAAGCTGGTCACCGAAACCGGCAGCCGCGTTGCCAACCAATGCCTGCAACTTCATGGCGGCTATGGCTATCTTGCGGACTACGGGGTGGAAAAAATTGTGCGCGATTTGCGGGTGCATGAAATTCTTGAAGGCACGAATGAGGTCATGCGCATGATCATATCCCGCGCCATGCTGGCGGAACGCGGCTGATGCCCGACGTCATCATCCGCAAAGAGGGGCGCATCGGTCGCATCACGCTGGATCGACCAAAGGCGCTTAACGCCTTGTCCTATGACATGGTGCGCGAGATTGAGCGCGCGCTGGATCTGTGGAAAAACGACGCCTCCCTTTCGATGCTGGTGATTGATGCCAGGGGGGAGCGCGCCTTTTGCGCAGGCGGTGACATTCAGGAAATGTATGACACAGCGCGCGCCGGGGATTTTGAATACGGTCGGCGATTCTGGCGCGATGAATACCGGATGAACGCCAAGCTGTTTGAGTTCCCAAAACCTGTGGCGAGCTTCCTGCAGGGATTCACAATGGGCGGCGGGGTCGGCGTGGGCTGTCACGGATCACACCGCGTGGTTTGTGAAAGCAGTCAGATCGCCATGCCGGAATGTGGAATCGGGCTGATCCCGGATGTTGGGGGGTCCTTGCTGCTGGCACGCGCACCGGGGCGGCTTGGCGAATACCTTGGGGTGACGGCATCGCGGATGGGGCCAGCGGATGCCATCTATGCGGGCTTTGCGGATTACTATGTGCCCGAAGCAAACTGGCCCGCCCTGATCGCGGCCCTGGCAGAGACCGGGGATTGGGAACGAATTGATGCGGCGACCGAGGCGCCCGCTGCCGGGCAGCTTGAAGATATGCAGGCGGAAGTTGACCGTCATTTTGGTGGCGAGAGATTGGGGGATATCCTCCGCTCTCTTGCTGCGGACGAAACGGATTTCACCGCTGCCACGCTGAAGGTGATGAGGCGCAACTCCCCGCTGTCGATGGCGGCCACTGTTGAAATCATCCACCGTGTGCGTGGCACGGATACCATCCGCGCGGCGCTCAGTCAGGAATATCGTTTCACCCATCGCAGCGCCGAAATGGGTGACTTTATCGAGGGGATCCGCGCTGCAATCATCGACAAGGATCGCACCCCGCGCTGGAAACACAAAAGCGCAGAGGCTGTAAACCCGCTTGACGTGGTCAATATGCTGAAACCCGTCGAAGGCGTGACTTTGGATTTTGAGGAGACGGCATCATGAAAATCGGATTTATCGGCCTCGGCAACATGGGGCACCATATGGCGCGCAACCTCGCAAGCGCCGGGCATGATGTGTCAGGGTTTGACCTTACCGCCCCCTGCCCTGACGGCGTGACAAAGGCCGACAGCGCGACCGATGTGGTAAAATCTGCGGATGTCGTCATCACCATGCTGCCAAATGGGGCGATCCTGCGCGCGGTGGCGGATGAGGTGATCCCGGCAATGCAGCCCGGTGCTGTTCTTTGTGATTGTTCAACGGTTGACGTGGAAAGCGCGCGCGCCGTCGCCGATCAGGCACAGGCAGCAGGCTTACTGGCCGTTGATGCGCCAGTGTCGGGCGGCATTGGCGGGGCGGATCAAGGGACGCTGACCTTCATGGCCGGTGGTGCGGCAGCGGCATTTTCCAAGGTTGAACCGCTCTTTGAAATCATGGGGCAAAAGGCTGTTCATTGTGGTGACAGCGGCGCGGGTCAGGCCGCCAAAATATGCAATAACATGATCCTTGGTGTGACCATGATCGCCACCTGCGAAGCCTTTGCACTCGCGGATAAGCTGGGACTTGACCGGCAAAAGATGTTTGACGTCGTGTCCACCTCATCCGGCTATAGCTGGACTATGAACGCCTATTGTCCCGCCCCTGGCGTTGGCCCGAAAAGCCCGGCCGATAATGGCTATAAGCCCGGCTTTGCCTCAGACCTCATGCTGAAAGACCTGCGCCTTAGTCAGCAGGCCGCAGAAGCCGCCGATGCCGACACCCCAATGGGCCGCGCCGCGACCGATCTTTATGCCGAGTTCGTAGAAAATGAAGATGGGACAGGCACCGACTTTTCCGCCATGCTCCCGCGGTTTGAAAAACGCGGGCGCGGCTAGATTTCTAGCCTTCGGCGAGGATATTTCTGGCAAAAGGAAGGGAGGGGCCATTTCTGAACCCTCCCCGAAGAAGACAGGTCTTCCCCTTGCACGGCCATCGGCGTCCCCGCCTGTTCCGCCCCATGACCTTCATGCGTTAAGGTTAATTTTTGGTTATCCTTTTGCCGAAAATATCCCGGGGTGAATGCGCGGGACGCGCAGAGGGGCAGCGCCCCTATTCCGCCGCCACTTTGCGCGCCGCCAGCATATCTTTCAGATAGCGTCCGGTATGGCTGCCCTTGGCCTTGGCCACATCTTCCGGCGTGCCTTTGGCGACGATTTTGCCGCCGCCATCGCCACCTTCCGGGCCAATGTCCAAAATCCAGTCGGCGGTTTTCACAACATCAAGGTTGTGTTCGATCACCACAACGGAATTACCCTGATCGACAAGCTCATGCAGCACCTCCAGCAGCTTGCGCACATCTTCGAAATGCAGACCCGTTGTCGGTTCATCAAGGATATAAAGCGTCCGGCCCGTCGACCGTTTCGCCAGTTCCTTGGAAAGCTTCACACGCTGTGCCTCGCCCCCGGAAAGTGTTGTCGCCTGTTGCCCGACCTTGATATAGCCAAGGCCCACCCGCATCAGCGCATCCATCTTGTCACGGATCGACGGCACCGCTTTGAAAAACTCCTGCGCATCCTCAACCGTCATGTCGAGCACATCAGCAATCGACTTTCCCTTGAATTTGATCTCCAGGGTTTCGCGGTTGTAGCGTGCGCCATTGCAGGTTTCGCAGGTGACATAGACATCGGGCAGGAAGTGCATCTCGATCTTGATGACCCCGTCACCCTGAC
>CAYTUW010000186.1:0-5355 GCA_964441435.1 uncultured Rhodobacterales bacterium | reverse complement strand
AGCGTCGTCCGTGTCGGTCGCCCCGATGATGGACTGGACCGATCGGCATTGTCGCTATCTGCATCGTCTGATGAGCAAACGCACGCTGCTCTACACCGAAATGGTGACCGCCCCGGCGCTGATCCGGGGCGGGGCGCTGCATCTGCTGGATTTCAACGCCGAAGAACACCCCGTTGCCGTGCAGCTTGGCGGATCCGACCCAGGTGAATTGGCAGAGGCGAGCGCCCTATGTGCAGATCGGGGCTATGATGAGGTCAACCTCAATATCGGCTGCCCGTCTGACCGCGTGCAATCCGGCTGCTTTGGCGCGATCCTGATGGAAAACCCGGCGCTGGTGGCGGACTGCGTGACCGCAATGATCGGGGCCAGCGCGGTCGAGGTGACGGTTAAATGCCGCATTGGCGTAGACGATCAGGACCCAGAACAGGTGCTGCCGGATTTTATTGCGCGGATGCAGGATGTGGGCGTACGGCGGATGCAGATTCACGCCCGTAAGGCATGGCTGGAAGGGTTAAGCCCCAAGGAAAACCGCGAAGTGCCACCGCTGAACTATGATCTGGTGCTGCGGATGAAGGAACAATTCCCTGATCTCCACCTGTCGATCAATGGCGGTATCCAGTCGCTTGATCAGGCCGAGGCGATGCTGGCGCGCGGTATGGACGGGGTGATGATCGGGCGCGCGGCGTATCATGCGCCTTCGGATATTTTGCTGGCCGCGGATGAACGGATTTTTGGCGAGACTGGACAGACATCGCCGGAACAGGTGGTAGAGGCGATGCTGCCCTATATCCGTCGCCACCTTGATCAGGGTGGGCGGCTGCATCAGGTCACGCGCCATATGCTCGGCCTGTTTGCCGGGCAGCCCGGCGCGCGGCTTTGGCGGCGTCACCTGTCGGAAAACGCCAGCCGCGCCGGGGCAGGGCCAGAGGTTGTTACAGAGGCGCTTTCCCTACGGCAGGATGCGGAAACGGCCGCAGCCTAGCCCGCAATGCGGCGCTGACGGCGAAAGATCATCAGCGACAGGAGCAGGCTGATCACGGCACAGGCTGCAATGACGCCAGCCATAGGCAAAGCCGTTCCGTCAAAGATTGGCGAAGCGGCGACGACAACAGCCCCGCCAGTAATCATCTGCAACGCCCCTCCGAGGGAGGAGGCAAGCCCTGCGATATCGCCATGATCATCCAACGCCATGACCATTGTGGTTGGTATGACCAGCCCGAGGCCCGCATTGGCGAGAAACAGCAATCCGATGACCAGAAACAATGATCCATAGCCCATGCCGATCAGCACAAGCAGCAAAACTGCAAAGCCCGCAAAAATTGTGCATCCAAGCCCGATCACCTGGGTAATCCCCAGTCGCGCGCCAAGCGGGCCAGCCGCCTGTGACGCCGCAAAGAAACCAATCGCATTGGCCGCAAAGGCAAGGCTGAACTGGGTGGGTGTTAGCCCATACTGACCCGAATAGACAAAGCTCGCGCTGGACAGAAACACAAAGAAAGAGCTGATCCCAAAGGCGCCGATAAAGGTCAGCCCCATGAAACCGGGATCGGCAAATAGGCGGCGTGTGCCTTCGACCATCTGGCGAATACTCACCTTTTGCCTGTCTGCCTGTGCAAGGGTTTCGGGCAGCAGTGTCAGCGCCATCAGAAGGCTGACACCAGAGGCGCCGACAAGCACCCAGAACACCCAGCGCCATGATCCGAGCGCGATCACCCCGCTGCCCGCAAGCGGGGCCAGCATCGGGGACACGCTGATCACCAGCATGATCAGGGCCATCAGCTTTGTCGCCTCCGCCCCGGTGTATAGGTCCCGGATAATGGCGCGCACGACAACCATCATCGCGGCCCCACCAATGCCCTGCACAAAGCGCCAGGCGATGAGCGCGGTAATCCCGTCCGACAGGGCCGCGCCAACTGACCCCAGAGCAAAAAGCGCAAGCCCTGTTATCACGGGCGGTTTGCGCCCCGAAGCATCCGCCCAGGGCCCGTAGAAAAGCTGCGCAATCCCAAAGGCAAAGAAATAGCTGGTGATTGTGGCCTGCACATGCGTTTCGCCTACGCCAAGATCCTGGGCAATCGTCGGCAGCGCCGGAAGGTACATGTCAATCGCAAAAGGCCCGACACAGGACATAAGGCCAAGGATGATGGCGAGTTTCAGAAATCCGGGTTGCATGGACGCTCCGATCATAGGGGACAAAGGGCCGGGACAGAACCGGCGGAATTGTGTTGAAGTCCCGGGTTGTTGCGCAGGCCACGCGCGCAGTCAACAATCAAACTGACAGGTTCTGTCAGGAGTGGACCTGCCTATTGCCGCAGGGTAACACAAAGCAAACGGGGGAATGCTCATGCCGGATATGTCGATCCTATTGCCGATGGCCGCCTTGCTGGTGGTGATTGGTGCCTTTGCCGGGGTGATGGCGGGCCTTTTGGGGGTGGGCGGCGGTATTATCCTCGTGCCCGCATTCTTTTACACCTTTGCGGCGCTGGGCTATGGCAGTGCGCAGCTGATGCAGGTCTGTCTTGCGACCTCTCTTGCGACCATCGTGGTCACCTCGTTGCGCTCGGTCCATGCCCATAACAGAAAGGGCGCGGTGGACTGGACGATCCTTCGGACATGGGCACCGGGGATCGTTGTCGGGGCAATTATCGGGGTGTTGGTTGCGGCGGCGCTGCGGTCCGTTGTGTTGCAAGGGATTTTCGGCGTTCTGGGGGTGGTGATTGGGCTATACCTCGGGCTGGGGCGGGCGCATTGGCGGCTTGCCGATGATATGCCCGGCAGCGTCAAGCGCGCGGTGCTGTCACCCATCCTTGGGTTTTTGTCGGTGCTTATGGGGATCGGCGGGGGCAGCTTCGGTGTGCCGCTGATGAGCCTTTATGGCCGCCCCATTCATCAGGCGGTGGCCACGGCGGCGGGGTTTGGCGTGATCATCGCGGTGCCCTCGGTGATTGGCTTTCTGTTGACCCCGATAGAGGTTGCGCCGCCCTGGACCGTGGGGGCGGTGAACCTGCCGGCCTTTGGGCTGATCATCGTGATGACTCTGATCACGGCGCCGATCGGGGTCAAGATTGCCCATGCGATGGATCCGAAGCCGCTCAAACGGGTGTTTGCGGTGTTCCTGACGCTTGTTGCGCTCAATATGCTGCGCAAGGCACTGGGGTTTTAGGGGCGCTTCAACCTTGCTGCCCGCCCGCCGCGGCGTTTGGCGATCTGCGCACTCCGATCCGGGAGGGTCGCCATGATGTCGGCGCGCTCACTGTCCGAATAGCTGGACCAGTCGCGGATTTCATCCATCGTGCGCAGACAGCCGGTGCAAAGCCGTGCCTCCGGATGGATCAGGCAGATTTTGACACAGGGCGAGGCGATTTCATCCCGTTTCCAGATATCGTCGCTCATGTCTGACCGCCCTTAAGGTGGCGTATCCGGTCAAGCGCGCCTTGCAGGATATAGCCGGCAGCCACATGGTCAATCACCTCCGCCCGGCGCTTGCGGGATGTGTCTGCCTCCAGCAGGGCGCGTTCGGCGGCAACGGTTGAAAGCCGTTCATCCCAAAAGGTGATTGGCAGGTTGGTCAGGGTGGTCAAGTTGCGGGCAAAGGCGCGGGTTGACTGGCAGCGCGGCCCTTCGCTGCCATCCATATTGCGCGGCAGGCCCAGCACCAGCCCGCCAAGGTCGCGCGCACCTGCAATGTCGAGCAATCGCGCCGCGTCGACGCCGAATTTCTTGCGCCGGATGGTTTCAAGCGGTGTGGCGACGCTGAGGGAACTGTCAGAGACCGCAACACCGATGGTCTTTTCCCCCAGGTCCAGCCCGGCCAGCGCTTGCCCCGGACGCAGGGCAGCGGCGAACTCTGCGATTTCTTCGACGATCATTCGATCACCCCGGCGCTGCGGCCCGCGTCACGGATCAGCGACAGCGCTGCCGGATCATCGGCAAAGGCGGCGCTGGCGCGGTCGAATGCTTCTGCGGCGCGATCCTGTTCCGACAGGACACCAAGCGAATGGATCAACCTGGCCCACTCCTCCGCGCTTCCGCCATTCGCCAACAGCCGCGACGATAACCCGTCAACCATGCCACGTACCATATCCTGATCATCCGCTGCGATGGCAGGCGCCGGAGTGTCTGGCAGTTCGTAGCGGATCCCGCCTGCCGCAGCTGCGGCCTCAATTTCAGCGCGAATTGCCGGGATCCAGGGCGCGTCAGCGGGGCCCTCTTCAAGCAGGTCACGCCACAGGTTAAAGGCATAGTCCGGCCGCCCGGTCTGGGCAAACATGAGACCAAGGTAATAGCGCGCAGTGCCGTTTTTCGGGTCAAGCTCCAACGCGCGCTGTGCGGCGGTTTCCGCCTCTGGTGAAACATAACCGCGCGCGGCCAGAACCATGAGGTCGGTGAGGTTGGACAAATCACTGGCCTCCACCGCATCGCCTTTGATGCGAATGACCACGGATTGCGCGGCGTGGGCCTCAGCAAAGTTACCAAGCTGCGCTTCGGTTGCGACCAGCAACTCATGACCGCGAAGATCATCCGGGCGATCCCGCAATGCAGTGCGGAGTTGATTTAGAATGGCCATATCTTCAGGGTTCTGAGCAACCGGAAGGGGCATGGCTGCGGCCTCTGCCGTCGCCTGGTCAATCCGGTCCGCGCGGCGCGCATCGGCCATGTCAAGGCGCCGTTCCAAAGGCAGATCGGCAAATCCGGGCTGGCCAATCTGAAGATAAACGGCAGGGGTGAGTATCAGGACGGTCGCCGCGATCATGATCACAGGTTGCATTGGAGGGCGGCGGCTGCTTGTGGCTGCGCGCGCATCTGCCGCCAGCATCCGGCGCGAAATTTCAACGCGCGTGCTTTCCGCATCCTCCGGGCTGATGACGCCGCGCTGGACCTCCTCCTCAAGCGTGGTGAGCTGACGGGCATAGAGCGCCATTTCAGTGTTTTCAGCCTCTGCCGTCGCGGATGCAGAGCGTAGCAGCCCCGCAGACAGCACGGCGACGATAACCCCGGTGATCAGAAAGGCGACAATCCAGAACATGCCCCTACCTATAGCGCCTGTTGGCAATGCAAAAGACCTCTGCACATCTCATGGCCCAAATGTCGCAGATGGCAACAAACATGCCGCTGGCGGTCGGGGCGATTTTCGGCAAAAGTTCCAAGAGTGCCCTGAACCCATTCGTGAGGCCCCGATGAAACGCTATTCTGCATTTGCCATCGTGCGCGAAGCCGCCCGCTACCACATTGGCTGGGAAAGGGCCTGGCGCGCGCCAGAGCCGAAAAAGCAGTATGACGTGATCATCGTCGGCGCGGGTGGGCATGGGCTGGCGACTGCCTATTACCTTGGTAAAAATCACGGGATCACCAATG
>CAYTUW010000185.1:0-5406 GCA_964441435.1 uncultured Rhodobacterales bacterium | reverse complement strand
CCTTGATGACTTTGGTGGTCATGAGTTCCTCCCTAATTTACTATGTAGCAACCGTCTGTTTGAAACAGTTGACCATCGCTCCAATACTCCATTTTCAGGTACGGACGGAGGTGCAGGCGTGCAGTTCCACCAGCCACGGTTTCTGAAGTAACCACGTGTTGTCGGTCAGATACGTCGTCGACCAGCACTCTGTAGCGCGCGTTGTCACTATCGGGGTTTAAGACAATGAACCCCGAACCATATTCATAGACCACATTGTATTCTCGGCCCGGATTCTCACAGATCAAGCTGACAGATTGCGCTGATGCAGCCTCACTGGCGCAACTGAAAGCCATGCCTATACAAAGGAGCAGCCTCACCCCTCAATCCCCGCCGTTTCCACAACCGCGTGCAGCAGCACATCCGCGCCCGCGGTGGCCCAGTCTTTCGATATTTCCTCCGCCTCATTATGGCTCAAACCATCGACGCAGGGGCACATCACCATGGCGGTCGGGGCAACGCGATTGACCCAGCAGGCGTCGTGGCCAGCGCCAGAGATCAGGTCCTGATGCGAATAGCCGAGCCGTTCGGCCGCGTTGCGCACTGCCGCGACGCAATGGTCGTCAAATTTCACCGGGTCAAACCCACCAACCTTTTCAAAGGCAATCTCCAGCCCCATTTCCGCGCAGATCGCTGCCGCCCCTTCCTTCAGCCGGGCCTCCATATCCTCAATCACGGCAAGCTCCGGTGACCGGAAATCAACCGTGAACACCACCTTGCCGGGGATCACGTTGCGGGAATTGGGGTAAACGTCGATATGCCCCGCCGCACCAACCGCGTGCGGTGCGTGGGACAGTGCAATTTGATCAACCAGTTCAAGCACATGGGCAAGGCCCAGCCCTGCGTTGCGCCGCATCGGCATGGGGGTGGAACCGGTATGGGCGTCCTTGCCGGTGATCGTGACTTCGGTCCAGGACAGCCCCTGCCCGTGGGTCACAACGCCGATATCCTTGCCCTCAGCCTCCAGGATCGGGCCCTGTTCGATATGGAGCTCAAAGAACGCATGCATTCGGCGCGCACCAACTGGCTCGTCCCCTTCCCAGCCGATACGTTTCAGCTCATCCCCAAAGGCTTTGCCATCCGCGTCCATACGCTCTTTGGCCCATTTTTCCGTGTGCATGCCCGCGAACACACCGGAGGACAGCATCGCCGGGGCATAACGTGTGCCTTCCTCATTGGTCCAGTTGGTGACGACAATCGGATGCTTTGTCTTGATGCCAAGGTCGTTCAGCGTGCGGATCAGCTCCAGCCCGCCAAGCACCCCAAGCACCCCGTCATATTTGCCACCAGTCGGCTGCGTATCGAGGTGAGAGCCGACATAGACCGGCAATGCATTCGGGTCGGTGCCGTCCCTCTGAGCGAACATATTGCCCATGGTATCGAGCCCCATGGTGCAGCCGGCCTCTTCGCACCATTTCTGAAACAGCGCGCGGCCCTCGCCGTCCTCATCGGTCAGGGTCTGGCGGTTGTTGCCCCCTGCAACACCCGGCCCGATCTTTGCCATTTCCATCAGGCTGTCCCACAGCCTGTCACCGTTGATTTTCAGGTTCTCACCCGGAGCATTGGACTGGGCTGGCATCGGGTTTCCTCCTCCGTTGGCTGGCTGGGCCATTCGCTGGCCTCATCATTCAGGTTTGACCATTTGGTCAGGATCACGCTATCACGGGAGTCTATTCAGTCAAGGACAACGCCCCCCTGTCCGGGTCAGAATCTGCACCCGGCACGGCCACCGAACAACCAAAGGGTTCGAATTGAAACACGGCACAGACGGCAAAACCGGGCAAACCCGGATTCAAAGGGAAAAAACGGCCCAGATCCTGTCCGCTGCGCTGGAGGTGTTTTCCAGGTTCGGATTTCGTGGCTCGACGCTGGATCAGATTGCAAAGGAAGCAGGGTTGTCCAAGCCCAATCTGCTCTATTATTTTCCGTCAAAAGAGGCGATCCATGTTGCGCTTCTGGCCGGGTTGCTGGACACTTGGCTGGGCCCGCTGAGGGCGATCGACCCGGCGGGCGACCCGCGCCAGGAAATCCTGACCTACGTGCGCAGCAAACTGGATACAAGCCGCAAAAATCCAAAGGAAAGCCGCCTGTTCGCCAATGAGATTCTGCAGGGCGCCCCGCGTATTATGGATGTCATTACCGGCGATCTGAAAACGCTGGTCGATGAAAAGGCCACAGTGATCCGCGGATGGTCAAAGGCTGGCAAGATCGCTGCCGTCGATCCCTATCATCTGATTTTTTCCATCTGGTCGTTGACCCAGCACTACGCGGATTTTGACGTTCAGGTCCGGGCAATCCTGCCGGAAGGTCAGCGGGTCTATCCCAAGGCGGAACATTACCTCGAACAGTTGTTTACCCGGCTTCTGTCCCCGGACGGCGGGGAACATCAAGCCGGGTAAGTGCGATGTCAGGCTGCGATGCTGTCGCCTTCCGGGTGAACCATGCGGAATGTCACGGCAATCCGGTTCCATGTATTGATCATGCAGATCGCCAAGGTCAGTTTTACCAGTTCTTCGGCCCCAAACTCATCCGCCAGACGGTTGAAGTCATCGTCACTGGGGTGTGCAAGATTGAGCTTTGTCACCTTCTCCGTCCAATCAAAGGCCGCCCGCTCCCGCGCCGTAAACAGCGGCGATTCCCGCCAGGCAGAAACGAGGTGAAGGCGCTGTTCGCTGTCACCATCGGCGCGTGCTTCTTTGACGTGCATATCAATGCAATATCCGCAGCCGTTGATCTGCGACGCGCGCAGCTTCACAAGATGCAGCAAGCTGCGTTCCAGCCCGCAGGCATCAATGGCCTTGTTTAACGCTAACACCGGTTCGAACAATGCGCCGGCATGAGCAAAGGGATTAAGTCGCGGTGTCATTTTGTGGTCCTTCTCTTGAGTTGGTGTTCTGTTTGCGGCCTGCCTCCGTCAGAAACACACAGGCCCATTCTTTGGCGGCATCGGTGCCTTCTTTTTCAAATTCCCCGACGAGCGCTTCGATCGTGATTTCAGCCAGAGCATCCCGATAGGCGCGTTCAGCGCGCAGCATGGCCGCATGGATATTGCAGATGACCGGATAGGCTTCTGGCCCAGGCGCGCCCTTGCCGCCTTGTCGGATTTCACCACACCGGAAAATCGGGCCTGTGCCTTCTATCGCCAGGACGACATCCTTGAGTGTGATCTGATCGGCGGCGCGGGCCAGCCGGTAACCGCCCGTCGGTCCGGGCACGGCCTGAAACAGCCCTGCCGCAACAAGTTGTTTGAGGGTCTTTGACAGATAGGTCGGAGACAGGCCATGAAACTGCGCCAGTGCCTTTCCGGGCAACACGTCCCCTTCTGGCAATGCCGCCAGCATCGTTGCGACATGTATCGCGGCTTCAATTCCTTCGCTGTGTTTCATATGGACCCCGAATCATGGATATAATTTATCCACGATTATCGGGATGCGCAACCGATCTTCCAAACGAAGCCTGGCCTGCTACTCCGCTGCGGTTGATGCGGGGTTGTTCGGATGGCTTGTCCAGTTTGCGTATTCCTTGGCAACTTTTTCGCCGGTGCGTTCATCCAGCGCCCCGGGGGAAAGCGTTTCCATGGTGATGCAATCCTCAACCGGGCAGACGTTGACACAGAGGTTACAGGCGACACATTCGTCATCCTTCACCTCAAACACGCGCCCCTCTTTCATCGCAATCGCCTGATGGGAAGTATCTTCGCAGGCGGCATAGCACCGTCCGCATTTGATACAGAGATCCGGGTCAATCCGCGCCTTGGTGATGTGATTGAGGTTCAGGTACTGCCAGTCCGTCACATTCGGCACCGCGCGCCCGACGACCTCATCAACTGATGTGTAACCCTTATTATCCATCCAGTCGGACAGGCCAGCAGCCATTTCCTGCACGATCTTAAACCCATAGGTCATCGCGGCGGTGCAGACCTGCACATTGCCAGCACCAAGCGCCAGGAATTCCGCCGCATCACGCCATGTCGTAACCCCGCCTATGCCGGAAATCGGCAACCCTTTGGTGTCAGTAGAACGTGCAATTTCCGCCACCATGTTCAGCGCGATTGGTTTTACTGCCGGGCCGCAATAACCGCCATGGGTGCCCTTGCCATCAATCATCGGCTCCGGCGACATCTCATCAAGGTTGACCGACGTGATCGAGTTGATCGTATTGATCAGGCTGACCGCATCCGCACCGCCGCGTTTTGCCGCCTCTGCCGGGTAGAGAATATTGGTGATATTGGGCGTCAGTTTCACAATCACCGGCATCCGGGTGTTCTGCTTGCACCAGCGGGTGACCATTTCGATATATTCCGGCACCTGCCCGACCGCAGACCCCATGCCCCGTTCCGCCATCCCGTGCGGGCAGCCAAAGTTCAGCTCAATCCCGTCGGCGCCGGTTTCCTCCACCACAGGCAGGATCGCTTTCCAGGCGTCTTCCTCACAGGGCACCATCAGCGAGACAATCATCGCCCGATCCGGGTAGTCCTTTTTGACCGCCTTGATTTCACGCAGGTTCGTTTGAAGCGGCCGGTCCGTGATAAGTTCAATGTTATTCAGTCCAAGCAGACGCCGATCCGCCCCCCAGATCGCCCCGTATCGCGGCCCGTTTACATTGACGACAGGCGGCCCTTCGGCCCCCAGGGTTTTCCAGACCACGCCGCCCCAGCCAGCCTCAAAGGCGCGGCGCACATTGTATTCCTTATCCGTCGGCGGCGCCGAGGCGAGCCAAAACGGGTTTGGGGATTTGATCCCGACAAAATTTGATCTTAAATCAGCCACTTGTCATCCCTCCTTGTTGTTAAGGTTTTTGTACGCATATCAGGCATCACCTCTCCGCCAGGCTCAAGAAATGATCATGGCGGCGCTGAAACTCGCATTCAAAATCATGCGTCCGAGCAAAGGCGAGCGCTGCGTCGCGTGCACGATCAATGTCGTCCAAGTTCGCAGCAAGCACAGAAATCCGGTGTGCCAACGCGCTCACATCGCCAAGTCGAACGCTCCACCCTGCATCCGATTCATCGAGCAGGCGAGAGAGCATAGAATTCGAATAGCCGACGACAGGAAGGCCGCATCCCATGGCTTCAAGATAACTACAGGATGGATCGGACTGTCGGTGGCAGCTTAAAAATATGTCTGCATGATCTTTGAACAGAGGCACCAGTTCCGTT
Source organism: uncultured Rhodobacterales bacterium (assembly GCA_964441435.1). Lineage (GTDB taxonomy): Bacteria > Pseudomonadota > Alphaproteobacteria > Rhodobacterales > Rhodobacteraceae > CAYTUW01. The sequence continues at coordinate 209 of CAYTUW010000185.1, read as the reverse complement.
TCAAAATCAACTGGCGCATGCAAAGTAACATGGTCACTCAGGCCGTGCTGTTCAATCCCGGCGCGAATGCTCTCCTCAAGGCTTCCAGTGCCATAAACGTCCTGCGTGAAACTCACACCCTTGTCCATCAATGTCTTCGCCAATGGCAAAAGGTCTTGCGCACCTTTCATAGGCTCCAACCGACCGGCATTGATTTTTCTCAAGGGCGC
>CAYTUW010000184.1:0-5418 GCA_964441435.1 uncultured Rhodobacterales bacterium | reverse complement strand
GTTTTGTGCGAGGAATTCGACACAGGGGGCGGCATAGGCGGCACCGATTGTCCCGCCATTGATGAATGCCACATTTTAGCACTTCCCAAGCCTGCGCAACTCGTCTATATGCGCCCCTTCACGCGGGCATACAGCCTTGGAGGATGCCCGCCTCACATACTGGAGAATAGACTATGGCTGGCAAGATCCCTGATCTTCACGCCACGGTACGGACGGGGACAGGCAAGGGCGCCGCTCGTCAATCCCGCCGCGAAGGCAACGTACCTGGCATCGTATATGGCGGCGGCGCTGATCCGCTTCCGATCAACATTCCGTTCAACATCCTGCTGAAAAAGCTGAAAGATGGCCGTTTCCTTTCTACGCTTTACAACCTCAAGGTTGATGGCGAGGAAGACGTGCGCGTCATCTGCCGGAACGTGCAGCGGGATGTGGTCAAAGACCTGCCGACGCATCTCGACCTGATGCGCCTGCGCCGGACCACCAAGATCAACCTCTTCATCCATGTTGAGTTTGAAAATGAGGAAGAGGCACCTGGCCTGAAGAAGGGTGGCGTTCTGACCGTAGTGCGGCCGGAGGTGGAACTGGTTGTGACTGCGGGTGAAATCCCCGAAAGCCTGACCGCCGATCTTAGCGGGTTGGAAGTTGGCGACACGATCACCATTTCCGACATCAAGCTGCCGACAGGTGCGAAGCCGACCATCGACCGTGACTTCGTGATCGCGAATATCTCCGCGCCGTCGAGCCTGCGTTCCGCGGATGATGAGGATGAAGCGACCGAAGAGGGCGCAGAGGATGGTGCAGAAGCACCCGCCGCAGGTGATACGGCAGAAGAAACCTCGGAAGAGTAATCCTTCAGATTTATCTTTGAAAAAATGCAAGGGCGCACCTGTTGGTGCGCCCTTTTTCCTGCCGTTTGATCCGGGGCGCTGCACCCCACCCGTGAGTGGCCACGGCAGGTTTTCCTGATCTCGCTGCTATGTGATGAATCATCGCCTTTCATGGAACGGGGAAGAATTTGGATTTTTCCCTCTCCGTCGGTCAGCCCACATCAAGAACCACCCAACCGGCTGTAGACTAAGGGAATTCTCACCCCACGCTGGAAATCAGTTCCTGCTGTGACGTGGCGTCAGATTTCTTGTGAAAGTCACAGTTTCGCCCGCCTGCGCCTTTGGGCTGGATTTCTGCACCGTCACAGGCCATGAACGCGGCTATGAAACTGCTTGTAGGTCTTGGAAATCCCGGTGCGAAATATGCAATGAACCGGCATAATATCGGCTATATGGCTGTGGACCGGATCGCCGATGATCACGGGTTTTCCCCCTGGCGCGTGAAATTTCAGGGTGTGATGGCCGAAGGCCGGATCGGAACCGATAAGGTCACCTTGCTGAAGCCTGAAACCTTCATGAACCTGTCCGGCCAGTCGGTGGGGGAAGCGATGCGGTTCTTCAAGCTCGACCCGGCCGACATCATTGTCATTCACGATGAGATTGACCTCGCGCCACAAAAGGTTCGGGTCAAGCAGGGCGGCGGTCACGCGGGCCATAATGGATTGCGCTCGCTGCATCAGCATATCGGCCCGGAGTATGTGCGTGTGCGCATTGGGGTCGGACATCCCGGCCACAAGGACGCGGTGCCTCATTATGTGCTGAAGGACTTTGCAAAAGCCGATCAGACCTGGCTCGATGACCTTTTGCGCGGGATTTCAGACGGCGTTGGGCATCTGGTGACCGGGGACAACGGGCGGTTCATGAACGCGATCCAGAACAGGCTCGCACCGCAACACGCGGCCCCGTCAAAACCGGCAAAGAAGGCTGCAAAGCCTGATGAGCCGCCCGAACCGACGCCGGACAACCGCTCCGCCATGCAAAAGCTTATCGACAAGTTTCGATGACAGAACTGCGCGCCGCCCTCCTCTATCAGGCCAAGGCCTGCGAGGCGCTTGGCTCGCCCTTCATGGGGCGTTTGATGCGGCTTCTGGCGGCGCATTGGCCCCGGGGGAGCGTATTGGACCGAAAACTGGCAGGCTTCACCGGGGATATCGGCCCACGCGGGGCCTCTCTACCGCTTCGGATTGCCGGAGGTTTGCATGCGTTGGTCCTGAAGGGGCTGGATGCAGACCTCAATGCGGTTTACCCGCCAAATGACCCATCCGATGACCTATTGAATGCGGCTGTCGTGGGGGCATTGACACGCCACGCCGAATTTCTCGGCCACTGGTGTGACAGCCCACCCCAGACAAATGAAATTCGCCGCAGTGCGGTTCTGATCGCCGCCGGACACCTGCTGGCCGACCGTTTCGGCCTGCCGCTGATGCTGTCCGAACTCGGGGCAAGTGGCGGGCTAAATCTGAACTGGGACCGGTTTGCGCTGACCCTTGGCACAGAGAGCTTTGGCCCTGCCGATCCCGTCCTGACGCTTTCCCCGGAATGGGATGGTCCGTTGCCGCCACCGGCACCACCCGTGGTGATCGAACGGCGCGGGGTTGATCTAAACCCGCCTGATGCCACCACGGCAGATGGAGCATTGCGCCTGATGGCTTACCTCTGGCCGGATCAGCCGGAACGCCTGACTCGCACCCGAGCGGCGATTACCGCCCATGATGCGGTCGTGGACAAGGGGGATGCGATTGACTGGCTCGAATCCCGCCTTCAAGGGCAAGACAGCGGCACGACCCATATGATTTATACAACCGTCGCCTGGCAATACTTCCCGAAAGAGGCGCAGGCACACGGGATGGCGATGATAAAGACAGCGGGCAAGAAGGCGACCCAGGAAAGGCCGCTGGCCTGGTTTTCCATGGAACAGGATGGTGGCAGCCCCGGTGCAGGATTGCGACTACAGATTTGGCCAGCGGGCGAGATGCTCGACCTTGGCCGCGCGAGTTTTCACGGCGAATGGGTCGATTGGAAACCCCCGGTTTCGTGATTTGCAAATCAACCCTGCACCGCTAGTCTGGCCGCATGAATAAAGACCCTTCCATCAACGTGCTTGGCACAGGGTTGCAGCCCTGTTCGCTCACCCCGGTCACCGGGTTCTTCCGCGATGGGCATTGCAACACCTGTGCCGAGGATCAGGGCAGTCACACCGTCTGTTGCGAAATGACGGCAGAATTCCTGGCCTATTCAAAATATGTCGGTAATGACCTGTCTACCCCGCGGCCTGAATTCGGCTTTGACGGGCTGAAACCTGGTGACCGCTGGTGTCTCTGTGCCGCGCGTTTCATGCAGGCCCATGATGAGGGCTGCGCGCCGAAGGTCCACCTTGAGGGCACGCATCGCCGTGCGCTGGCCATTGTGCCGGTTGAGGTATTGAAAGCCTACGCGCTGTCCTCATCCGACTGAGCGGGTGCTTCCCCTGGCAGCAGCGGTTCCTCGATCAACTCGCCCATGAAGTGCCCCAGAAGCTGGACCCGCCCGGATACATCCGCCTTGCGAAAGACCGAGTTGCTCTGCGATTTCACCGTTCCTTCGCTTTTACCAAGGATGCCCGCGATTTCAGCATTGGAATAGCCCTTCATCGCCATCAATGCGACATCGCGCTCCGATGGGGTTAGAGCCCAGGCGTCAAACTGTTCTTCCAACAGGGTCTGAAACGCGCCCTGTGCCAATTTGACACTCTGCTCCATCTCCCGGCTTCGGCTGAGGATGCGCCGAAGAAGGACCGCATTCAGCACAATGCTAAGGACAAGTCCGATCCAGGCGGAGATCTGGACAAATTCCTGTTGTGTATAGCTTGGGGGCACGGTGCGAATGCCAAAAATATCCGCAAAGAATTCTACGATGAAGTAAAGAGCGAAACACGCCTGCATCGCCATGACGACGAGGATAATGCGGGATGCGATTCTGCCCGAAATCGCCTTGTTCATATAGCGGCGGCCCTCGTTATGGCGAGCTTTCACCTCGCCGCGGAACTCGATACCACTATGCTACACCACAAACCGGCCCACGCGCCATGGAAATGACGAGCACGCACTAAAGACCCAGGTCAATACCGATACCGCCGCCGCCGATATCAACATCCACGCCAATGCCGCCACTACCACCGATATCGACGTCAACACCAAGACCACCTCCGCCGCCGCCACCGCCACCGATTGCCCCGCCGGAAAGCTCGTTTGCAGGGTCTTCAACAGCACCGGAAGCTTGGCCAGATGATTGCGGATCATGTGTTTCGATCAATATGTTACGGAGGATTGCGCCAGTGTGTTGGTGAACAATTATCTCCCGAATCTGGGCGTTCAGCCGCACTATGAACCGATAGCGCCCGAGCCAGGTCCTGTCCTGATTAAGAACAGTATACCCCTGATCTGATAGTTTGGATCGCAGTTCTTCACCACGCTGTTCGGAAACCATATAAATAAATGGGGAAGGGCCGTCTGTGTCTCTGCCCACAGACGGCCCGGGTATGTTCGCGGGGAAGGGTGCTGCGAACACAGGCTTAATGACTAGGAACAAGACAAGGGCGGATGCACTGGTGATGATAACCCTGTCTTTCATACTCGCTGAACTTCTCCTTAAGCCTGTGTTCGCGTCAACATTCCTGCTGACACGACCTCAGGTTGCACTTCCTTTGCCGCTATCTCCATCCGCCTTGAGTTCAATTCATACGATTTGAACGAAAGGTGCAAAGCGGGAAAAGGGCCAATTTCAGCGAATAAACGAAAGTTTATGTTGTAGATATCCCCAAAGCAACTGAGTTTATTCACTGACATGTGGTTGTGATTCAACCACTTAGCGCTCCGCCCTGCTCCAGGTGAAGCTGCTGAGATCAATCGCTTTCACTCATATCAATGCCAAGTGCTTTTGCCACCGTGAAGATATCTTTATCTCCACGACCGCACATATTCATGCAGATCAGGTGATCTTTCGGCAGGTCCGGTGCGATTTTCATAACATGGGCAAGCGCGTGGGAAGGTTCAAGCGCCGGTATGATCCCCTCCTGCGTGCAGCAGAACTGGAAGGCTTCCAGCGCTTCTTTATCGGTAATCGCGACATATTCGGCACGCCCGATTTCATGAAGCCAGCTGTGTTCCGGGCCAATGCCCGGATAGTCGAGCCCGGCAGAGATCGAGAACCCTTCGAGGATTTGACCGTCCTCATCCTGCAACAGATAGGTTCGGTTGCCGTGCAGAACCCCGGGGCGGCCACCCGTCAGCGACGCGCAATGTTCCATCTTGTTATTAACGCCTTTGCCGCCGGCCTCTACCCCGATGATGTTCACCGACTTGTCATCAAGGAAGGGAAAGAACAGGCCCATGGCATTCGACCCACCACCAATGGCAGCGATGATCGTATCGGGCAAACGCCCTTCTGCGCGCTGCATCTCAGCCTAGGCCACTTTCCCGATGATGGCATGAAAATCGCTCACCATCGCGGGGTATGGGTGCGGGCCAGCGACGGTGCCGATGCAATAAAACGT
>CAYTUW010000183.1:0-5437 GCA_964441435.1 uncultured Rhodobacterales bacterium | reverse complement strand
ACTACCAGCGGACGTTTCAGCCTTTCCGAATACCGCTTGTTGCTTGATCGGCTTTTGATGTCAGAGGCCACACAAACACCAGAACAAAGCGATCCTCGCGTCATGATTTGGGGCACGCTGGAGGCGCGCTCACAATATGCGGATGTGTTGATCCTCGGCGGGCTGAACGACGGCGTTTGGCCTGCTATGCCGGCTCAGGATTCCTGGCTTAACCGACAAATGCGTCTACGGGCGGGCCTGTTGCTGCCCGAACGTCGGATCGGTCTGGCGGCGCATGATTTTCAGATGGCCGCCGCCGCCGGGACAGTTGTGTTGTCACGCGCCTGCCGCGACGCTGAGGCCGAAACCATCCCGTCACGCTGGCTGACGCGCCTGACCTGTCTTTTGGATGGCCTTTCTGATCACGGCGGAACAGCAGCGCTTAAGAAAATGCGCGCGCGCGGGTTGGATTACCTGGCATTGGCCGCCCATATGGCAACGCCGGAAACCACAGTGCCCCCCGCAAATCGGCCCTGCCCAGCGCCCCCGGTTTCACAGCGCCCACCGGAATTGCCGATCACCCGAATAAAGACCCTAATACAGGATCCTTTTGCAATTTATGCGCAATATGTCCTAAAACTCAAAGCTCTGGATCCACTGGTTCGTGACCCGGATGCTGCTGCGTTTGGTATCTTTCTGCATGATCTTCTCCAGGCTTTTGTCGAGGATGGGGAATGTTCTGGCGCGCGATTGATTTCAATGGCCGAAGATGCGTTGAATGATCAGGCACCCTGGCCCGCCGCCCGGATTCTATGGGCCGGACGAGTGCGCAAGATTGCGCCGTGGTTTGTTTCCACTGAAAAGGAACGGCAACAGCAGGCCCGGCCAAGCTATTTCGAGGAAGAGGCGTCCCTTGACCTTGTATCGCCGGAGTTCCGCCTGACCGGGCGGATCGACCGTATTGACATTGCCAATGACGGATCAGCCCATATCTTTGATTACAAATCGGGTACGCCGCCAGCCGCCAAAGACCAGCGTGAGTTTGACAAACAGCTCTTGCTGAGCGCGCTCATGGTTGAGAATGGCGCCATTGACGGCCTTGGGCCTACGCCCGTGGAGCGTGCCGCCTATATCGGTTTCGGGAGCGGCGGCAGTGTCAGCGATACCAAGCTGGAAACCGGCACCACCGCGGACGTGGAAGAAGAGTTCCGGCAACTTATTCGTGTCTATTACAGTCATTCTGTCGGTTTTCTTTCCCGTCGGGATGTCCCTGAACATCGCCATTTTGAGCGGTATGATCACCTCGCCCGATATGGGGAATGGAAGGATACCGACATCGCCGAACCGGAGCCTTTGTCATGACGCAACGGGATGAAGCCACCGAAGCACAGATCAGGGCATCGGCACCCGACCGGCACATCTGGCTTTCAGCAAATGCCGGTTCCGGCAAGACCCGCGTTCTGACGGATCGGGTGGCGCGGCTCCTTTTGTCAGGTGTGCCGCCACAGAATATTCTCTGTCTTACCTTCACTATCGCCGCCGCAAATGAGATGCAAAATCGCTTGTTCAAAAACCTCGGCGCCTGGGCGATGGCAGAGGATTCTGCACTGAAAGAACATCTGCGTGCATTAGATGCGCTGGATGATCGGCCGGAGTTTCTGGCGCAGGCCCGGCGGCTGTTTGCGGAGGCACTCGATACACCCGGACAGCTCAAGATTCAGACCATCCACGCCTTTTGTGCGGGGCTGCTCAGGCAGTTCCCGATGGAAGCGGGCGTTTCCCCACATTTTTCGGCACTTGACGAGGATGCGGCAAAGGCACTTCGCCATGAGGTGCTGGAACAAATGTGCAGGGGGGAGGAGGCGGCCCTTTTCCGCAACATCGCTACTTATCTGTCCGACGCGAATCTGGATAACCTATTGATGGAGATATCAAAAAACTCTCCTATGTTTTTTCGAGATACGCTAGAATCCGACCTATTCGCCTGGCTTGGCCTTGCGTCGGACGCTACGCAAGGCGACATCCTGAAAACCGCCTTTATCGGGACGGAGCCAGAGCTTCAGCAGCAGCTGTTGCCGATCCGAAATGCGGGCATCACTCCAACGCTTGTGGACTTCATCAATAAGTTCTGCGCCATCGACTTCGGTGACCCGGATATGGAAACATTTCGCGCTGCGGCCAAACTTCTTTTGTTCGCCAAAGATGAAAGCAAATCGCGGAACTTTCCCCCGGCGCGCAGCAAAGAAAGCGTCAAGGCCTTTGCACCTGTTATCGACGATCTGCACGCGCTCATGGATCGCACCGCCGCCGCACGAGAGCTTGAAAAAAGGCTCTATTTCGGCAAAAAACAGCTTTCTCTGATCCAGTTTGCGCGGGTATACCTGAACCGCCTGGCTGCGGAGAAGACCCGGCGCGCAGTGCTGGATTTTGATGATCTGATCCGAAAGTCGCACAGGCTGCTGAACTTTGCGGGTGCCTCTGAATGGGTGCGCTACAAGCTTGATGGCAAGATCGACCATATTCTTGTTGATGAAGCACAGGATACAAGTCCAGCCCAATGGGCCGTCATTGAAAGCCTGACGAAGGAATTTTCAGCCGGGCAGGGTTCGCGCAGCGATGTCAATCGGTCGCTTTTTGTGGTCGGGGACAAAAAGCAGTCCATTTTTTCGTTTCAGGGCGCTGATGCATTTGGATTTGACCTTATGTTTCAATCCTTTGCTGATCGTTTTCAACAGGATCGTGACAGGCTCCATGACCGCAGCCTGTTGTTTTCCTTTCGGTCGTCAACGGCGATCCTCGGGTTGGTCGATCATACGTTTGCCCACCGTCCGGATCATGGGCTTCAGGGGGCGGTTCACCACAGAGCATTTAAGACTGATATGCCAGGGCGCGTCGATCTGTGGCCGCTGATTGCAGCCCAGGAAAGGGCAGAGCGACCCCCATGGTATGACCCGTCCCCGCACCAGGAAACCACCCCGCCAAAGGCAGCATTGGCCCGCAAAATTGCCCGCCGGATCAAGCAGATGATCGAAACTGAATCCATTCCGGAGGAAGACAGGGACAGCGGTACATTCAAAATGCGGCCGATACGGCCTGGCGATTTCATGATTCTGGTTCAGGGCCGCACCAGCGGCATATTCAATGAAGTCATCGCAGCCTGTAAATCCGAAGGGCTGGCCATCGCCGGTGCAGATGTGCTGAAGTTGCGTTCAGAGCTTGCGGTCAAGGATCTGGTCGCCCTGCTTTCCTTCCTTGCGCTGCCTGAGGATAGCCTGTCGCTTGCTGCTGCTCTCCGATCACCGTTGTTTGGCTGGTCGCTGCAAGAACTTCATCATCTTGCCCAGGGGCGCACGGAGCAGCATTTGTGGCAGGCGTTGCGCAATAAATCTGATGAATTCCCTGAAACAGTGTCTGTTTTGCGTCAGTTGCGTAATGATGCGGATTTTCTGCGGCCTTATGATTTGCTGGAAAGAATCCTCATCCGGCATAATGGCAGGCGGCGGCTAATCGCGCGTCTGGGCGCTGAGTGCGAAGATGGCATCGACGCGCTGCTGCACCAGGCCGAGCGATACGAAGCCTTAGAAGCGCCCAGCCTGTCGGGCTTCCTGGGTTGGCTGAACAAGGGAGAGTCCAAAATAAAGCGCCGCTTTGATGACAGTGCGGATCATATCCGGGTGATGACCGTACATGGTGCAAAAGGGTTGGAGGCACCGATTGTCATTCTCCCGGACACGACAGGCCGTGAAAAAACATACAAGGATTTGCTCTTTACACATGGGAATATCGTCATGTGGAAAAGCAACAAGCCAGAACGCCCGGAGCCAGAACGCGCTGTTTTCCAGCAGATCGACGCAGCGACCAAGGCAGAACGGGATCGGTTGCTTTACGTCGCCATGACCCGGGCGGAAAAATGGCTGATCATCGCAGGGGTAGATGGCGACAGGCAGGCCAAGGATCGCTGGTATGATATAATTCACAATGGCATGGAAACCGCCGGCGCGACCCCCTGCCTGGTGGACGAAACTGAAATTCTACGGCTTGAACACGGTGATTGGTCCGGCCTGCCGGCTAAGGCGGCTCCGGCAGAAGGCACAAAACTCATAGCCCATGATTGGGCGACACAGGTTGCCGCGCCTGCTGTTGAATCCCCTGAGTTAGTGTCTCCATCGGGCCTTGGCGGCGCAAAAGGGCTGGCGGGCGAACCGGCCATGGACGAGGGTGATATACTGCGCCGTGGACGCCTGATCCACCTGCTGCTGGAACGGCTTCCGATGCATTCCGCCGATCAATGGGCAGAGGTGTCCGGGCGGCTTCTTTCTGGTGCGGATGGTGCTGTGAATGATGCGGAGGAACGGGATATCTTTCGCCATGCGTCGAAGGTGCTGAACACGCCCGACCTGGCATTCCTGTTTGCGGCGGAGACCATGGCGGAGGTTGGCATAACTGCCGAACTGCCAGAGCTTCAGGGTCGCCGTATCCATGGTGTGATTGATCGGCTGGTTCTTGATCCCGATCGCGTCCTGATCGTTGATTTCAAATCGAACGCCCGCATACCGGCCACGCCTGATACCATACCCGAAGGATTTTTGCGTCAGCTTGGTGCCTATGCCGCCGCTGCGCGCCTGCTTTATCCTCATCACAACATCGAAACCGCAATTCTCTGGACCGAAACTGCAACGCTCATGCCGGTACCGCACGAAGCTGTGATGGCCGCGCTCAAACGGGCGGAGCTGCCTTGACGCGGGGCAGGGTGCTGCCTACCTTTCACGCTCAGGCATTTCATTCAGGAGAACACCAAAATGGCCACTGTCGCTGTCACCGACGCAACCTTTGACGCTGAAGTCAGGGAAAGCGCGATCCCCGTTGTTGTCGATTTCTGGGCGGAATGGTGTGGCCCCTGTAAGCAGATCGGCCCGGCGCTAGAGGAGCTTTCCTCAGAATATGACGGGCAGGTCAAAATCGTGAAGGTCAATGTGGACGAAAACCCGAATTCCCCTGCCCAGATGGGTGTGCGCGGCATTCCGGCGTTGTTCATGTTCAAGGGTGGTGAGGTGATCTCCAACAAGGTTGGTGCAGCACCCAAGGCCGCGCTTGAGGATTGGATCAAGGAAGCGATCTGAATCTTTCGACCAAGACATGGGGGGCGCTTTCGGGCGCCCTTTTTCATGCGCGCTTGCCCCGGTGGCGCGCCACCCCATATAAGCGATGAAAACGGAGGGTTTCATGGCGGATCAGGAATTTCCCGGCTGGCACGGCACAACGATCATCGGCGTGCGCAAGGGCGGCGAGGTGGTGGTCGCAGGCGACGGGCAGGTCAGCCTTGGCCAGACCGTGATCAAAGGCACAGCGCGCAAAGTGCGCCGGTTAAGCCCCGGCGGCTATGATGTCGTGTGCGGCTTTGCCGGGTCTACAGCAGATGCGTTCACGCTGCTTGAGCGGCTGGAGGCAAAGCTTGAGG
>CAYTUW010000182.1:0-5495 GCA_964441435.1 uncultured Rhodobacterales bacterium | reverse complement strand
ACTTTGCCTTTATGGGCGGGTCCATGGGCATGTATGTCGGCAATGCGATCCTTGCCGGGGCGGAGCGCGCCGTGAAGTTAAAACGCCCCTTCATCATGTTTTCCGCCGCAGGTGGCGCACGAATGCAGGAAGGGATCCTCAGCCTGATGCAGATGCCGCGCACCACTGTTGCGGTAGAAATGCTGCGCGAGGCGGGCTTGCCTTACATCGTGGTGCTGACTCATCCGACAACCGGCGGTGTGACCGCATCCTATGCGATGCTCGGGGATGTGCAGATTGCAGAGCCAAACGCGCTGATCGGGTTTGCCGGCACCCGCGTCATCGAACAGACCATCCGCGAAAAGCTGCCCGAAGGGTTCCAGCGGTCGGAATATCTGCTGGATCACGGCATGCTTGACCGTGTGACCCACCGCAAGGACCTGCGCGATGAGCTGATCACAATCACCCGAATGCTGCTTGGCCTGCCGCAGGCGGTCAAGGCCGATCTGCCCCCGCCGACGGATGAAAAACCGGCAAAGGACGCCAAGGCCCCTGACCCCAAGGCGGTCGCAAAGAAGTGAGCGCGGAAACTTCGGACCTCATCCTTAAGCGGATGATGGATCTGCATCCAAAGGTGATGGATCTGACGCTTGACCGGGTGTGGCGGCTGCTGGCAGCCCTTGATCACCCGGAACGGTCGCTCCCTCCGGTCATCCATATCGCGGGCACCAATGGCAAAGGGTCAACCCAGGCGATGATCCGCGCCGGGCTTGAGGCGGCGGGCAAGCGCGTCCATGCCTATACCTCGCCGCATCTGGTGCGGTTTCACGAACGCATCCGCCTTGCGGGGGAGCTGATTTCGGAGCCTGCGCTCTCTGCGATCCTTGACGAATGTTATGAGGCCAACAACCGCGAACAGATCACCTATTTTGAAATCACTACCGTGGCCGCGATCCTTGCCTTCAGCCGGACACCGGCGGATTACACGCTGCTGGAGGTTGGCCTTGGCGGGCGGCTGGATGCCACCAATGTGGTCGAGGATCCGGCGCTGACCGTGATCACCCCCGTGTCCATCGACCACCAGCAATACCTTGGTGAAACGCTTGGCGAAATCGCCGGGGAAAAGGCGGGCATCCTGAAACGTGGTGTGCCCTGCGTTGTCGGCCCGCAGGAGGACGCGGCGCTTGACGTGATTGAGGCCCGCGCCGCACGGCTTGGCGCGCCGCTGCTGGCGCAGGGGCAGCACTGGCACGTTACCGAAGAACGCGGGCGGCTGATCTATCAGGATGAAACCGGGCTGTTGGACCTGCCCACCCCGGCGCTGCCCGGTGCGCATCAGTTCCAGAACGCCGGTGCGGCGATTGCCAGCCTGCGCGCGCTTGGCTTCGGCGAAGAGGCCGCAGAAGGCGCAATGAAAAACGCCGAATGGCCCGCCAGGATGCAACGCCTTGCATCGGGTCCGCTGGCCGAACTGGCTGGGGACCAAGTGGAACTCTGGCTGGATGGCGGGCACAACCCTTCGGCAGGGATCGCGCTGGCGACGCATCTTGCCAGCCTGCCAAAACGGCCAACCCATCTGATCTGCGGCATGCTCAACACCAAGGACATAGCGGGATATATGCGCCCGCTGGCCGGGGTTGCCGACAGCCTGACAGGGGTGTCCATTCCGGGGGAGCAAAACACGCTGAGCGCCGAAGAGACAACCGCCGCCGCAGGGGCCGCCGGGATCACGGCAACAAGTGCTGCGACGCTACAGAAGGCAATCGCCGCGATTGTGGCGCGCGACCCGAAAGCGCGTATCCTGATCTGCGGCTCGCTTTACTTTGCGGGCGCTGCGCTGCGGGTAAACGGGGGGATTTGAATATTTTCTCAGAAAAGAAGGCGGGTTAACAAAAGATAAACGCGCCCTTCTTTTCTGCCCAAATACTCATGATCCGACGGTTTCGGCAGGCTGATCGCCCCAGTCTGCGGATTGCATTTCCCTGAGGCGGCTGGCGGTGCGTTCAAATTCAAAACTGCCTTCGCCTTCGATATAGAGCATTTCCGGTTTCTGCGCGGCGGAGGCGATGACCCTGACGCGCGCCTCGTAAAGCGCGTCAATAAGGGTGACAAATCGTTTGGCTTCATTGAAGTTGGAACGGCCAAGTTCCGGGATATCGTCAATCAGCAAAACCCGGACTGCCCCGGCCAGCGCGAGGTAATCCGCCGGGCCAAGCGCCTGCCCGCAAAGATCATGAAATGTCGCGCGCGCCACGCCGTTGCGAAAAGCGGGGATGACAACCGACCGCCCCTTCACCGTCAGGGTCAGCGGCGCAGCCTGCCCTCCCGTCAGATCATCCCAGACCGCTTTCATTGCCGCACGTGCCGCAGGGGTGACCGGGGTGAAATAGACCTCCCCCCCCGCCAGGCGGTTCTGCCGGTGGTCATTGGGGGAGGCAAGTTCCTGCACCGTCATCCGATCCTTCAAGAGGGCAATAAAGGGCAGGAACAGGTTGCGGTTAAGCCCGTCTTTATAAAGCTCATCCGGCGTCCGGTTTGAAGTGGTGACAATCGTGACCCCGGCGGCAAAGAGTTTTTCAAACAACCGCCCGACGATCATTGCATCGGTAATGTCGCTGATCTGCATCTCATCAAAGGCCAAAAGGCGCAGCCCATCGGCAATATCCGCCGCAACCGGGGCAATCGCATCATCGACGCCGGTTTTGCGCACCTCATGCATGGCGCTGTGAACCTCCTGCATGAAGGCATGGAAATGCACCCGCCGCTTACCCGAAACGTCAACCGCGTCAAAAAACAGATCCATCAGCATCGACTTGCCGCGACCGACGCCGCCCCAGAGGTAGATCCCCTTCTCTGCCACCCTCTTGCTGCGGCTGAAAAACCCGCGTTTTGCAGGCTGCGTTTCAAGCGCCTTCTGCAAGGCGTCAAACAACGGCAGCGCCGCTTCCTGCGCCGGATCGGCCTTCAGTTCCCCCGTAGCTACACGGGCCTTCCAGATGTCAGTCACGGTTTGCGTCATGGCTTTCCCTTAACGCATTCGTATTGGTGATTGCGAGGCACACATTACGTGAATTGACCTTTTCAGAAATAAACATCACCTTCCCGCCATCATGACGCGCGAAAAATCCCCTTTGATCACGCCGGTTCTGATTGGCGGCTGTATCTTCATCCTCATCAGCTTTGCAATCCGGGCGAGCTTTGGGGTGTTTCAGATTCCAATCGCGGAAGAGTTTCACTGGCTCCGCTCCGAATTTTCGCTGGCCATTGCCATTCAGAACCTTGCCTGGGGGATCGGCCAGCCGATCTTTGGCGCGATTGCCGAAAAGATCGGGGACCGGAAGGCGATTGTCATGGGCGCGCTGACCTATGCGCTGGGGTTGGTGTTGTCCTCTTATGCGGTAACCCCGGAAGCCCATCAATTCCTTGAAATCCTTGTGGGTTTCGGTGTGGCGGGCACCGGGTTCGGCGTGATACTGGCCGTTGTGGGCCGTGCCGCCAGTGATGAAAACCGTTCCATGTCGCTGGCGATTGTCACTGCTGCGGGCAGTGGCGGGCAGGTGATTGGGGCCCCGCTGGCGGAATGGCTGCTGACGCTAATGGCCTGGCAAAGCGTGTTTCTTGTTTTTGCGGTGATGATCCTTGGCACGCTGATGTGCCTGCCGATGATCCGCTCGCCACAAGCCCCTGCCACGCGCGCAGAACTTGAGGATAGCATGGGCGCCATTCTGATGAAGGCGTTCCGCGACCCATCCTATACGCTGATTTTCCTCGGCTTCTTTTCCTGCGGCTATCAGCTTGCCTTTGTGACCGCGCATTTCCCGGCGATGATCACTGAGATGTGCGGCCCAATCGCCGTGGGCGGCACGCTGCATACCCTGGGTATTACTACAACGTCGGCGCTGGGCGCAGTGGCGATTTCGCTGATCGGGCTCGCCAATATCGCAGGCACGCTGACGGCGGGGTGGCTTGGCAAGCGGTACACCAAGAAATACCTGCTGGCGGGTATCTACACCTGCCGCACGATCATCGCCGCGCTGTTTATCATGCTGCCGATCACGCCGACTTCGGTCATTCTGTTTTCCGTGGGCATGGGTGCGCTGTGGCTGGCCACGGTGCCGCTGACATCGGGACTGATCGCCCATATCTACGGGTTGCGCTACATGGGCACGCTTTACGGGATTGTCTTTCTCAGCCATCAGATCGGCAGCTTCATGGGGGTCTGGCTTGGCGGGCGGATGTATGACGCCTATGGCGACTATACCGCCGTCTGGTGGGTTGGTGTGGGCGTCGGCGCCTTCAGCGCGATTGTGCATCTGCCGGTGAGGGAACGGGCGCTAACCACCACCGCCGCCGCCTGATTGTGCAATAATACAGCCTTTCCCTTGGTTTCCCGCTATGCAAATCTTTGCATTGAAGGAGCAGTCACATGCCAATCACCACCTGCATCTTTGACGCCTATGGCACCCTGTTTGACGTGGCCGCCGCGGCGCGGGAGGCCGCCGCAGAACCGGGCCGCGAAGCCCTGGCAGACTGCTGGCCAAAACTTGCTGCTGACTGGCGTCTGAAACAGCTGCAATACAGCTGGCTGCGCGCGGTGGCTGATGCCCACACGGATTTCTGGGAGGTCACGCAAAACGGGCTCGACTGGGCGCTCGCGGCAAACGGGCTGGCGGGCGATGCCGCGTTGCGTGAACGGTTGCTTCAGCTTTACTGGGAGCTTTCGGCCTACCCCGAAGTGCCGCAGATGCTGCGCGACCTCAACACGATGGGCAAGACCTGCGCGATCCTGTCCAACGGCTCCCCCGAAATGCTTGAAGGGGCGGTCCGTTCCGCCGAGTTAACGGAGTTGCTAAAACCCAGCCTCTCGGTTGAAAGCGTTGGCGTGTTCAAGCCGCATCGCAGCGTCTATGACCTCGTCGGCGGCGCCTTTGGCTGCACACCGGATGAGGTGTTGTTTGTTTCCTCCAACGGCTGGGACGCAGCGGGGGCAACAGGCTATGGGTTCAACACCGCCTGGGTCAATCGCGCGGATGAGCCGATGGACCGCCTGCCCTGGACACCTGCCCATGTGCTGCGCGACCTCACCCCCATTCCTGACCTGGCCCAAGCCCTATGACGCATCAATATTTCACGACAAAAGACGGGGTAAAGCTCGCCTACCGCGACGAAGGGGAGGGTCCGGCGCTCCTGTGCCTGTCGGGCCTCACCCGCAATGGTTCCGACTTTGAGTATGTCCGGCCTCACCTTAAGGGCATGCGTGTCATCCGCCCGGATTATCGCGGGCGCGGGGCATCCGATTGGGCCGATCATCAGAGCTATACCGTGCTACAAGAGGCCGAAGATCAGCTTGCCCTTCTGGATCACCTTGGCATTGTGCGGACGGCGATCCTTGGCACATCGCGCGGGGGGCTGATTGCGATGTGCCTTGCAGCCACGGCGAAAGACCGGCTGACCGGTGTCTGCCTCAATGACATCGGCCCGGCGGTGGATATGAAGGGCCGCAAGTTCATCATGAC
>CAYTUW010000181.1:0-5520 GCA_964441435.1 uncultured Rhodobacterales bacterium | reverse complement strand
GAGATGACGCGTTGGAATTACGATCGGCCAAATGCAGTCGAATGGCGCTATGAGGATCTGATTGTGGATACCGAATGTTCGATGTTTACCGCACTGATGGAACGATTTGACCTGTCGCACGACGAAGCGGCCCAGGCGCGGAACATTTTTTGGGATGCGAGCCTGTTTGGCGGATTGAAATCGTCAGACCCGTCGGTGTCTTCACATGTTCGTTCCGCAAAAACGGCCCAGTGGCGTCAGGGTTTGCCACCAGATATTGCGGAAGTGTACTGTGAACGATACGGCGACGATCTGATCCACCTTGGATACGCCCAAGACCACGATTGGGTTCGCCAGATCAACTATCAGAAGGGAGCCGCATGATTGGTGGCATGAAACCGCGAATCGAGCCAACCAGGCAGCGCGTCCAAGATGACTTAGGAGCAGACTATGGTTCAACTAACGTTACCAAAAAATTCCCGCATCGTGACGGGCAAGACCTGGCCAAAGCCTGAGGGCGCCACCAATCTGCGGAAATTCCAGATTTACCGCTGGCAGGAAGAGGACGGCAAAAACCCCTCTGTCGATACCTATTTCGTTGATATGGACAGCTGCGGGCCGATGGTCCTGGACGCGCTGATCAAGATCAAGAATGAGATCGACCCCACGCTGACTTTCCGGCGGTCCTGCCGCGAGGGGATCTGCGGTTCCTGTGCGATGAACATCGACGGGATCAATACATTGGCCTGCATCTATGGAATGGATGAAATCAAGGGCGATGTGAAAATTTATCCGCTGCCGCATATGCCGGTGGTGCGTGATCTGATTCCCGATCTGACACATTTTTATGCGCAGCATGCCTCCATCATGCCGTGGCTGGAAACCAAGACAAACCGCCCGGCGAAGGAATGGAAACAGTCGATTGAGGATCGTAAGAAGCTTGATGGGCTCTATGAATGTGTGATGTGCGCGTCCTGTTCGACATCCTGCCCAAGTTATTGGTGGAATGGGGACCGCTATCTTGGCCCCGCGGCGCTATTGCATGCCTATCGCTGGATTATCGACAGCCGCGATGAGGCGACAGGCGAGAGGCTTGATGATCTTGAGGATCCGTTCAAGCTCTACCGTTGCCACACCATCATGAACTGCGCCAAGACCTGCCCAAAAGGACTGAACCCCGCCAAGGCGATTGCAGAAATCAAACACATGATGGTGGAGCGGGCGGTTTAACTGCACCTTCTTGCGAAACTCTTGCGGAGTTTCCTTTGCAGATACCCCAAAGCCAAACTTTGAGACAAGGTCGTGCATGCCGGGGCAGGGAAATCTTGCGTCCGTCACACGAGCTATGGACAGCAGAAGCTTGCAGACGAGGTGACGTTCTTATGGAATCATGACCTGATCGGCGGTTTTCGTCAGGAATGTCACCGCTTTTTCCGCCAGCCTGTTTCTGATAATCTAGGGCAGGGAGGCGCGCACCATGACCCGGACAACCATTCTGATCGGCAGCACCAAGGGTGCTTTTCTCCTGACCTCTGACGATGATCGACAAAGCTGGGTTGTTTCTGGTCCGCATTGTGATGGCTGGGGTATCAATCATGTCACCGGCGACCCTGAAACCGGGCGTATCTGGGCTGGCGGTGGCAGCGATTGGTCCGGGGCCGGTGTGTGGCGCAGCAGTGACCATGGCCAAAACTGGGAGCTGGCGAAACTGTCCAAAGGGCAGGTGGATGAATGGGCCGCGTCGGACCCGGAAACGGCAAAGTTTTTCAACTGGAAACCGGTGGATACCCCCTTTGACGATCTGAAATCCGTCTGGTCGGTGAAATATGCCCATGGGGTGCTATACGCCGGCAGCGATCCGGCACATCTACATGCAAGCCACGATGGTGGTGAGACCTGGACACGCGTTCAGAGTCTTGCTGAATTTCCCGGCCGTGAGGATTGGAACCCCGGCGCAGCGGGGCTTGTGCTTCATACGATTGTCGAAGATCCCGGTGCGCCGGACAGGCTCTGGCTGGGTGTCTCGGCGGCGGGTGTCTTTGCCACAGAAGATGGCGGTGCTACTTGGGAAAGGCGCAATCAACTGTCGAATGCAGATGCCTGTGAACACCACAACCATCCGGCGGCACCGCGTGACGGGGAAACCGGGCATTGCGTGCATAATATGGTGCGCGCCGGGGATGGGGTGCTTTATCAGCAGAACCACCACGGCACCTATCGCAGTGCGGATGGTGGCAGAACATGGCATGATATTACCGATGGCCTGCCCTCGACTTTTGGGTTCCCGATCGCGGTTCACCCGCATGATCCACAGACGATCTGGGTCTTGCCACTGAACGGGGACAGTGCCGGTCGCTATCCGCCAAACGCGTCTGCGGCGGTTTGGAAGTCTGCGGATGGCGGGGCGACATGGGCGGCAAAGCAGGATGGATTGCCACAGGACAACTGTTTTTTCACCGTTCTTCGTCAGGCGATGGCGACAGATCCCCGGAAACAGGCGGGCGTCTATTTCGGCACCAATTCGGGCTCAGTTTTTGCAAGTTTCGATGCAGGGGAAACCTGGTCAGAACTCGCGAGTCATCTGCCGACAATCCTGTCTGTCGAAGTGATGGAAACCGCATGACCAACGCCCCAACTGACGCAGAGGCACGCCGGGCGATCCCGCCTGTCATCTGCTACCCGCCTGAAACCCTGCCTGATCCGCAGGTCGCCGCAAAACGCGCCTCACGCGAAGGGGCGAAAAAGATCAGTGAGACCAGCATCCCCCCACGCGATGCCGCCTGCTTTCACGTGGCTGCCGGGCAGGTGTTTCGCATTACATCTGTCGAAGGGCCGCAGGTAGGTGATCTGAACCTTTGGAACGCGGATAACCTTGGCGAACGGTTCTTTTCCGGTAAGACGCGGGCGCTTCACGGCACACATGTGTCAACAGGCGATCAGCTTTGGTCGAATCTGCCGTATCTGCGCCCGATGGCGACAATCATAGAGGATACGCTGTCCTGGTATGGGTTTGATGACTTTGGCGGCGGGGTCCATGATGTGATTGGCACGCGATGTGATCCCTATACCGGGCGGCTGTTGAACGGTGGGGATTATCACTATTGTTGCCACTCGAACCTGACCCGCGCGCTGGCGACGGAAACCGGAATGCCGCCACAACAAGCGGAACATCATGTTCATGATGTAATGAATGTGTTCATGTGCACCGGCTTTACCCGCGATACCGGGCAGTATTTTATGAAAGCCTCACCTGTCAGACCGGGTGACTATATTGAATTCTTTGCGGAAATAGATCTGCTTGGTGCGCTTTCCGCCTGTCCCGGCGGGGATTGCGGATCGGAACACACTTCGGATACCGCCCCCTGCCACCCGCTGCTGGTTGAGGTGTTCCAACCCGCCACGGTGCCCAAAGGCTGGCAGCCGCCAGACCTGAATGCTTATGACCGCAGCCACGGGCTGTGACATGGTTCAGGAGAATGCCGCCTCAAGCGCAATTTCCACCATGTCGCCAAAGCTTTGCTCGCGCTGATCGCTGGGCAGTGCCTCGCCCGTCAGCAGGTGGTCAGACACCGTGAGCACCGCAAGACCCCGGACACCGTAGCGCGCGGCGAGGATGTAAAGCTCCGCCGCCTCCATCTCCACGCCCAGAATACCGTGGCGCACCATCTGTTCGTTAAGGTCCGGGCGTTCGTCGTAAAAGACATCAGAGGAATAAATCCCGCCCACGTGGGTTGGTGTGCCCTTGGCTTCCGCCGCAACAACGGCAGCGCGCAGCAGGGACCAATCCGCAGAGGGGGCGAAGTTCAGCTCCTTGAAAATGCCGCGTGATGGGGTGGACAGGGTGGTTGCAGTCATCGCAATGATGACATCGCGCAGATTGACGCTGTCCTGCATGCCGCCACATGACCCGATGCGGATCAGCGTTTTTGCACCGTAATCCTTGATCAGCTCATTCACGTAGATCGACAGGCTCGGCATGCCCATGCCGGAGCCATGGATGGTGACCGGGTTGCCCTTGTAGGTGCCGGTAAAGGCCAGCATGCCGCGCACCTCGTTGACGCAGGTTGCGCCCTCAAGGAAGTTTTCCGCAGCCCAGCGGGCGCGATAGGGGTCGCCCGGGAGCAATACGGTTTCGGCAATCTCGCCTTCCTTGGCGCCAATATGGACGGTCATGAAACTCTCCTGTCGGTTTCCCCATCGTTAGCGCAAGGATTGGCGGGATGCTAGTTCGCCATCGCCTGTTGCACGGCTTTTGCAAAGGCGCGGCTGTCCACAGCCATATTGCCCTGCGAAAACGTGGCGTTTTTGTTTTCCAGCCCAAAGAACTGGCTTTCCACCGCAACGATCAGCCATTCGCCATCACGTTGAACCATGAACGGGCTGCCGCTGTCGCCCTGCAGCGTGTCACATTCGTGCAGGACGGAGGCATCGTCAAACGCCCGTGTCAGGCGGCAGCTGCGGTGACCGGACATATTGTTCCCGGTATCCCAGCTATAACCCGCCTGATGAACGATCAGGCCGCCGGTGGAAATGGTGCGCAGGTCGTCCTCTGTCAGGCGATAGATCCCGAGCTGCCCGACAGTCAGGTCGCGGTCAAGCGTCACAAGCCCCCAGTCGTTCCCGTTGCCTTCGCCTGCTGGCATGGTTTCGACGTTGTAATCGGGGGCAATGAAGGCGTCGGCTATTCCGGCGCTTTCAAGGTATCCGTCATCGCTCATCGCGGCGAGGAATTTCACCGGCAGGGTAACGCTTGTGCCGTCCTCGGTCAGGCAATGGGCCGCGGTCAGAACATGGCGCGGGCTGATCAACGTGCCCGTGCAGGATCCGTTCGGCAGTTCCAACAGGCCAATCGCGCGCCAGGGCATTTGCGATACATCCGGCAAGAAACGGTCATCGCGGCCAAAGAAATGCCCGGTCGCCTGTGCCGGGCGACCACGGCCAAGGCAATCTGCGGTGTCGGTGTTGGCGGCACAGTTTCCAGTGCCTGTGCCCGGCTCATCACAGGTGCCGTTGAAGGCAAGGCCGCATTCATCGGAACGGTTCCTGAGGAAGGCAACAGGCGCGCAATCCGTCGTGTCGGACCCGGACATACAGTAGTTGCCGCCAATCCCCGGTTCATCACATTCGCCGTCATTGGCGTATTGGCAGCTGTCATCGCCCCCCGTTGCCATAAGGCTGCAATCAGAGGCATCCGTGCCGCTTTGGCAGGCGCCGGTGCCGTCAAAGGCCGGATCGTCGCATTCGCCGTCATTGGCGTAGGAACAACTGTCATTCCCGAGCCGTCGGCGCAGGTCATCGGGCAGCATCGCCAGAACGGTTTCAAGCGATCCCTGTCCGCCGCTCTGGCCAGAGTCCGTGGTTATCGTGTGGCCTGCGCAGTCGCTTGTGTCGGTGCCATCGCGGCAGGCTCCGGTGCCGTCAAAGCGCGGCTCATCACATTCGTTGTCACGGGCGTAGTCACAGCTATCATTTTCAATGCCCGCAATTACCAGTTCACAGTCGTAGGTGTCGGATGCATTGGCGCAGGCCCCGGTGCCGAGG
>CAYTUW010000180.1:0-5640 GCA_964441435.1 uncultured Rhodobacterales bacterium | reverse complement strand
CCCGGCCATATCCACAAACGTGGTTCGGTTGGTGTGGTCAGCCGCTCGGGCACGCTGACCTATGAGGCGGTGAAGCAGACCACCGATGTC
The DNA here is from genome assembly GCA_964441435.1 of uncultured Rhodobacterales bacterium. Taxonomy (GTDB): domain Bacteria; phylum Pseudomonadota; class Alphaproteobacteria; order Rhodobacterales; family Rhodobacteraceae; genus CAYTUW01. The sequence goes on along the minus strand of CAYTUW010000180.1, from coordinate 5,550 downwards.
GGCCTCGGCCAGTCGACCTGCGTGGGCATCGGCGGTGATCCGATCAAGGGCACGGAACATATCGACGTGCTCGAATGGTTTTTGGCCGATGACGAAACCGAGTCGATCATCATGATTGGTGAAATCGGCGGGTCAGCCGAAGAAGAAGCCGCCGAATTCCTTGCGGCTGAGAAAAAGAAAGGCCGCTGGAAGCCGACTGCGGGCTTCATCGCGGGCCGCACCGCCCCCCCGGGGCGCCGCATGGGCCATGCAGGCGCGATTGTCGCGGGCGGCAAAGGCGGGGCTGATGACAAGATCGAAGCCATGCGTTCGGCCGGAATCGTGGTGGCTGAAAGCCCGGCTGGCCTTGGAGAAGCTGTGCTGGAAGCGATTGGGTGAGACATAGCGGCACACGTCCCGGGCCTGCCCCGGGACCCCACCCGCCGCAATTAACACGGAGGCCTCGGGTCAAGTCCGGGGCGCGACGAAAACGGATGATGACACGCTGCTTAGATACTAAACCTACAATGTGTGCTCGCTGGGTTGGGTCACTCATGACCTTCATTTCCTGCGCTGTCGCCGCGCAAGCCCAAGATGGCTCAAATACCAATGCTCCCAACCATGTCGGTGAGATCGTCGAATTATGCTCGAAACTAGAAGATGGTGCTGAGACAGTCACTGATAGGTTGGAGCGACACGGTTGGCTTCCGACAAACAATCGGGAAGTTCTAGTTTCGTCACTCGCTTCAATTGTTCTCACCCGAGACATCGCGTTTATCGATGACGCAAGGCTCAAGATGATAGCCAATAGCGATGACCCTAGCGTCCAGTTTAGCTATCTGCTCGAAAACTCGGCATTTATGTCAGCGTCCATACTCGGGAACTCAGCGTTGCCTGCCAATCAACCAGTTTATGAAAAGGACGGCTATGCTCTGGCAGCACTGGGTCTCTCGCTCGACGCTCCGTATTGCATCGCATCAGGACCAATCAACTTCGGGCAGATGATATCTAGCTCCATAGATTTCGCCGAAGAGACCTCTGAGACTCCGCCTCTGAGCGGGCGGAGCGGAGTGACCGTCACGATTGCTCGGTCCGCTGACGTAGTGGTTTATGCTGCGCATCTTGAGCCGAGTGCTGTTCTTGAAGCGTTTGGCAATCCCGAAATTCAATTCGAATACGCAAAATCCGCTGACGCCAGTGGGTTCTTCTATAGCCTACCGGTTCAAGTCATCCAGATAACGCCCAGTTCCACGCATGAGGTCCCACAATGACCGAACAAATTCCCAACGATCAGTTCCACGCCTCTTCCTTCCTACAGGGGCATAACGCGGAATATGTCGAACAGCTTTACGCCCGCTATGCCAATGATCCCAATGCCGTGGATGAGGCCTGGCAGGCCTTCTTCAAGGACCTTGGGGATGGCGACAACGATGTGAGGGCCGAAGCGGCAGGGCCAAGCTGGGCGCGCGGGGACTGGCCGCCGGTGCCGAATGACGATCTGACCGCCGCACTTGACGGGCAATGGCCCGCCCCGCCGGAAGAGGCGAAAGGTGCTGCCGAGAAGATCAGTGCCAAGGCCGCCGAAAAGGGTGTCGAGGTTTCCGACGACGCAATCAAACGCGCTGTACTTGATTCCATCCGCGCGCTGATGTTGATCCGGGCCTACCGCATCCGGGGGCATCTCGCTGCGGATCTCGATCCGCTCGGCATGCGCGAAGAGGCGCGGCACCCGGAACTCGACCCGGCGAGCTATGGGTTCAGTGAAACGGACATGGACCGCCCGATCTTCATCGACAATGTTCTGGGGCTGGAAATCGCTTCCATGCGGCAGATTGTCGATATTGTCCGGCGCACCTATTGCGGCACGTTTGCGCTGCAATACATGCATATCTCCAACCCGGAAGAAAGCGCCTGGCTCAAAGAACGGATCGAAGGCTACGGCAAGGAAATCGCCTTCACCAAAGAGGGGCGCAAGGCAATCCTTAATAAGCTGGTGGAAGCCGAAGGCTTTGAAAAATTCCTGCATGTCAAATACATGGGGACCAAACGCTTTGGCCTTGATGGCGGTGAAAGCCTTATCCCCGCGATGGAGCAGATCATCAAACGCGGGGGCGCGCTGGGGGTGCAGGACATCATTATCGGCATGCCGCACCGGGGCCGGCTCAGCGTGCTCGCCAATGTCATGCAGAAACCTTATCAGGCGATCTTCAATGAATTCCAGGGCGGGTCTTTCAAGCCGGAGGATGTGGATGGTTCAGGCGATGTGAAATACCATCTTGGTGCGTCGTCGGACCGTGAATTTGACGGCAATGCCGTGCATTTGTCGCTGACGGCCAATCCCTCCCACCTTGAGGCGGTGAACCCGGTTGTGATCGGCAAGGCGCGCGCCAAGCAGGAACAGCTGAACGACACCGAACGTACAAAGGTTCTGCCGATCCTTCTGCATGGCGATGCTGCCTTTGCCGGACAAGGTGTTGTTGCGGAATGCTTTGGCCTGTCGGGCCTTGTTGGGCACAAGACCGGCGGCACAATGCATATTGTCGTGAACAACCAGATCGGTTTTACCACTGCGCCGCATTTTTCACGCTCCTCCCCCTATCCGACCGATATCGCGTTGATGGTCGAGGCGCCGATTTTCCACGTCAATGGCGATGATCCCGAAGCCGTCGTCCACGCCGCAAGGGTTGCCACTGAATTCCGGCAAAAATTCCATAAGGACGTCGTGCTCGACATCTTCTGCTACCGTCGCTTTGGCCACAATGAGGGGGACGAACCGATGTTCACGAACCCCCTTATGTACAAGAAGATCAAGACACAGAAGACAACCTTGCAGCTCTATACCGAACGGCTGGTTCGTGACGGGCTGATCCCCGAGGGCGAGATCGAGGATATGAAAGCCGCCTTTCAGGCCCACCTGAATGAGGAATTTGAGGCGGGGAAAAGCTATCGGCCGAACAAGGCGGACTGGCTTGACGGGCGGTGGTCACACCTTGACAAGGTGGGCGAGGATTACGAACGCGGCAAAACCGCCATCAGCCCAGAAACCTTTGCAGAGGTCGGCAAGGCGCTGACCACACTGCCTGACGGTTACCCGGTTCACAAAACGGTTCAGCGCATGCTGAGCGCGAAGGAAAAAATGTTCGAAACCGGGGACGGATTCGATTGGGCAACCGGTGAAGCGCTGGCGTTTGGATCGCTGCTGACCGAAGGGTTTCCGGTTCGCCTTGCCGGGCAGGATGCAACGCGCGGGACCTTCAGCCATCGCCATTCCGGCATCGTCAACCAGGAAACCGAAGAACGTCACTACCCGCTCAACCATATCCGCGACGGGCAAAGCCAGTATGAAGTCATCGACTCCATGCTGTCCGAATATGCGGTGCTGGGGTTCGAATACGGCTACAGCCTTGCCGAACCCAACGCGCTTGTGATGTGGGAGGCGCAGTTCGGCGATTTCGCCAACGGCGCGCAGATCATGTTCGATCAGTTCATCAGTTCCGGTGAAAGCAAATGGCTGCGGATGTCGGGCCTGGTTGTGCTGCTGCCGCATGGGTTCGAAGGGCAAGGGCCGGAACACAGCTCCGCCAGGCTTGAACGATTCCTGCAGATGTGTGGCGGGGACAACTGGATTGTTGCCAACTGCACGACGCCTGCGAACTATTTCCATATCCTGCGCCGTCAGATTCACCGCGACTATCGCAAGCCGCTGATCCTGATGACGCCGAAATCGCTGCTCCGGCATAAGCTTGCGGTGTCCCACACCGACGATTTCACCAATGGTTCATCCTTCCACCGGGTGCTGTGGGATGACGCGGAAAAAGGGCGATCCGACACCAAACTTGTGGCCGACAGCAAGATCAGGCGCGTAGTGATGTGTTCGGGTAAGGTCTATTTCGACCTGTTGGAAGAACGCGATAAACGCGGCATCGACGATATTTACCTTTTGCGGGTGGAACAATTCTACCCCTTCCCGGCACAGAGCATGGTGGCGGAACTGAAACGCTTCAAAAACGCCGAAATGGTCTGGTGCCAGTAAGAGCCCAAGAACCAGGGCGCCTGGTTCTTTATGGAGCCGAATATCGAATGGGTGCTCAGCCGCCTGAAGAACAAGGCCGACCGCGCCAGCTACGTCGGCCGCCCGGCCTCTGCCTCGCCCGCGACCGGGCTTGCCAGCCAACACAAAGCACAACAAGCCGCGCTCGTTGACGACGCGCTGACCATCGAAGGGTAACAGACATGACCGAAGTGAGAGTCCCCACATTGGGCGAAAGCGTGACAGAAGCCACGGTCGCCACCTGGTTCAAGAAACCCGGCGATGCGATTGCTGTGGATGACATGCTCTGTGAGCTTGAAACCGACAAGGTAACGGTCGAGGTGCCATCACCCGTCGCCGGAACCCTGGGTGAGATCGTCGCAGCCGAGGGCGCAACCGTGGGCGTGGATGCGTTGCTCGCCACAATCACCGAAGGGGCCACCGCGGCCCCCGCCGAAGAAACCAAACCAAAGGCAGCCGCGCCTGACGACACTTCGGGCGGAGCCGTCGATGTGGTTGTGCCTACACTCGGCGAAAGCGTGAGCGAGGCAACAGTTGCCAACTGGTTCAAATCGGTGGGTGACCAGATCAACCAGGATGACATGCTCTGCGAGTTGGAAACCGATAAGGTTTCGGTGGAGGTTCCCGCGCCCGCTTCCGGTATTTTATCGGAAATCATCGCTGCTGAGGGCGCGACGGTAGAGCCGAACGCAAAACTCGCCGTGATCTCAGCCTCTGGCGCCGTGTCAGCCCCCACCGAAAGTGCCGCCCCGGCGGCAGCGACCTCTGCAACCTCGGGCAAAGATGTCGCCAATGCACCCTCCGCCGAAAAGGCAATGGCGGAAAAGGGCATCGACCCGGCAACCGTCACCGGCACGGGCCGCGACGGGCGGATCATGAAGGAAGACGTCGCCAAGGCAGCCGTTACCCCCTCTGCGGCATCGGCCTCTGCGCCTACCGCCGCCGCAGCGCCGCGTGCGCCGGTCTCTGCCGATGATGCAAGCCGCGAAGAACGGGTAAAGATGACGAGGCTGAGGCAAACCATCGCCCGCCGCCTGAAGGACGCGCAGAATACCGCGGCGATGCTCACGACCTATAATGAGGTCGACATGGGCGCAGTCATGGATTTGCGCAACGAATACAAGGATCTGTTCCTGAAAAAACATGGCGTGAAACTCGGCTTCATGTCGTTTTTCACCAAGGCCTGCTGCCACGCGCTGAAAGAGGTGCCAGAGGTCAACGCAGAAATCGACGGCACCGACATCGTCTACAAGAACTTCGTCCATATGGGGGTTGCGGTCGGCACGCCAACGGGGCTTGTGGTGCCCGTGGTGCGTGACGCGGACCAGATGAGCTTTGCAACGATCGAAAAGACGATTGCCGAAATGGGCGTCCGCGCCCGCGACGGGAAGCTTTCGATGGCCGACATGCAGGGCGGCTCCTTCACGATCTCAAATGGCGGGGTTTACGGCTCGCTCATGTCGTCACCGATCCTGAACCCGCCGCAATCGGGCATCCTTGGCATGCACAAAATCCAGCAG
>CAYTUW010000179.1:0-5645 GCA_964441435.1 uncultured Rhodobacterales bacterium | reverse complement strand
TCGTCACGGCGACGGGGGTCAGGGTGGTTCATGCGGCCTGCGCGGTGCCGGTAGAGGGGGAGCAGGCATTTTCAGATTTTTCGCCCGTAGGCGGGCGAATGCGAGTGAGTGAAGGGGAGGTAAGGGGGATGCGGGAGGCGCTGTGATGGTGCGTTACTACTCCCGGATTTGATACGGGATTTTCGACTGTAAGGCCCTGTCATACCGTCAATTACAATGTTTGTGGATAAACCCGCGGTAATGCCGACCCGTGGCGCTTGCGGCACGGGCAGCGCCCGACCGCCCCCCTCGGGCGGGCGCTTCTCGCCCACCCGGCGGTCGGGGGAGGTGTGATGAAGTATTGGGATTAAGTTAAAACCAAGCAAACTTTATTGTTCAGCGTTTCACCGGAGTGGTGCACGTTTTGGCTGAGTTTTCAATTTATGCTAGAATTTCAATCCCCAAACCTCTTCGATGCCCCAACGACGGCACGTAATCAACTCGCTAGGCGTGGCGTCTTCGTCGCACCAACCCAGTAGAACCTCCTGTTCGATCGGCCCCGCTTCAAATTGAGTAGCGAAGTCCGCTGTGTTGTTTGGCAATATCCATGTTTCGGCCAAAGCATCGTGAACTGTTTCGTTTCCTTGTGCATCGTAGATATGGACCGCTAACCTGAGCTTGGTAATAACGACCCCGATGGTTGCGTTGGAAACTTCACCTTGGAGACCTGTGCGGTTAAAAGTTGCCCAACCCTCTACGGTATGGTTGTATACAGTCTGCAAACGCTGATGTTTGGCAACACAAGCTCGCCTAATCTCGGCAAGATCAAGTATTATTGAGGCTCGAACAGCAATACATGCGTCAACGCCTGATACTGATCCGTACCGAATTGCCTCATTCAACCTATGCAGTGGCCGTTGGTCAAAGACAAGGTAACCCACGAGAGCAATTGTGCCGATGATAAGTGGAACCTTCATGGAGCTAAACAAACACTCTCAGTTGGGGTTTGCCAAGTATGTTTGTAGGTCGAAATGCCACATAGCTTACATACTCACCCCCCCCGCCTCCGCACATTCCCGCCTCTTTGCCCAGCCCGCCCGGCCGTACTCCGCCCTTTGCCCTTAACAGCTGCCTCACTCGCAGCCTCGACCGCTGACTGCCGGGCGAGGGGGTCATCGGCCACGGCGAGGTCGACCGCCTCCAGTCGTTTGACCTCATCGCGCAGCCGCGCGGCTTCTTCGAACTCCAGGTTCTCCGCCGCTTTACGCATCTGGTCGCGCAAGCCATCAAGATGGGCCATGAGGTTCGCACCGAACAGCGGTTTGTCGACCTTCGCGGTCACGCGGTTCATGTCCGTGTCGCCCTGGTAAAGGCCGCTCAGCACGTCCTCGACATTCTTTTTCACCGTTTCCGGGGTGATGCCGTGTTCGTCGTTATAGGCGATCTGGCGCGCGCGGCGGCGGTCAGTTTCGGCAAGTGCGCGTTCCATCGAGCCGGTGATGCGGTCGGCATACATGATGACCTTGCCCTCGGCGTTCCGCGCGGCACGGCCTATGGTCTGGATCAGTGAGGTTTCGGAGCGCAAAAACCCTTCCTTATCTGCGTCAAGAATGGCGACGAGGCCACATTCGGGGATGTCCAGCCCTTCGCGCAAGAGGTTGATCCCCACAAGCACGTCAAAGGCGCCAAGGCGCAAATCGCGCAGGATTTCGATCCGTTCGAGCGTGTCGATGTCGGAATGCATGTAGCGGACCTTGATCCCCTGTTCGTGCAGGTATTCGGTCAAATCCTCCGCCATGCGTTTGGTCAAGGTGGTGACCAGCGTGCGAAAGCCATCAGCGGCAACGCGGCGGACCTCATCCAGCAAATCATCAACCTGCATCTCCACCGGGCGGATTTCGACCTGCGGATCCAGAAGGCCCGTGGGCCGGATCACCTGCTCGGTGAACACGCCGCCGGTCTGTTCGAGCTCCCAGGCGGCAGGCGTGGCCGAGACATAGACCGATTGCGGGCGCATGGCGTCCCATTCCTCGAATTTCAGCGGCCGGTTGTCCATGCAGGAGGGCAGGCGGAATCCGTGTTCGGCAAGCGTGAATTTGCGCCGATGGTCGCCCTTATACATACCGCCGATCTGCGGCACGGAGACGTGGCTTTCGTCGCAGAAGACAATCGCGTGGTCGGGGATATATTCAAACAGCGTGGGGGGCGGTTCGCCCGGTGCACGGCCCGTCAGGTAGCGGGAGTAGTTTTCGATGCCGTTGCAGAAGCCTGATGCCTCCAGCATCTCAAGGTCGAATTTTGTGCGTTGTTCAAGGCGCTGGGCCTCCAGCAGCTTGCCGTCCTCTTCCAACTGTTTGAGGCGGAGCGCCAGTTCCTGTTTTATCCCCGCGATCGCCTGCACCAGCGTCGGCTTGGGCGTGACGTAATGGGAATTTGCGTAGACACGCACCTTTTCAAGCGTTCCGGTGCGCTCGCCGGTCAGCGTGTCAAATTCGGTAATGCCTTCAAGTTCTTCGCCAAAGAAGGACAATCGCCAGCCGCGATCCTCCAGATGGCTCGGCCAGATCTCAAGACTGTCGCCGCGCACCCGGAACGTGCCGCGTGCAAAGGCATTGTCATTGCGGCGATATTGCTGAGCGATAAGACCGGCCATGATTTCACGCTGGTCGTAGTCTTTTCCGACCTCAAGGTCCTGGGTCATCGCGGTATAGGTTTCGGGGGAGCCGATGCCATAGATGCAGGAAACCGAAGCCACCACAATCACGTCGTCCCGTTCCAGAAGCGCGCGCGTCGCCGAATGGCGCATCCGGTCGATCTGTTCGTTGATCTGGCTTTCCTTTTCTATGTAGGTGTCGGACCGGGGGACATAGGCCTCCGGCTGATAGTAGTCGTAGAAGCTGACAAAATACTCGACAGCGTTATCCGGGAAAAAGCCCTTCATCTCGCCATAGAGCTGCGCGGCGAGTGTCTTGTTCGGGGCAAGGATGATCGCCGGGCGCTGGGTTTCCTCAACCACCTTGGCCATGGTGAAGGTCTTGCCCGTGCCCGTAGCGCCAAGCAGCACCTGATCCCGTTCGCCCGCGCCAACACCTTCGACAAGTTCCTTGATCGCGGTCGGCTGGTCACCCGCCGGATCAAACTCCGTATGCATGACAAAGCGTTTCCCGGCCTCGAGCTTTGGTGGCGCGGTGAACCCGGTGTCAGGTAGGTCAGGGGTTGTGTCAATTGGGGGCACGGGCGAATCCTCAGGCTGAAGGCCAGATTTCACGCCATTGGGCATTTCTTCAAGAGGGGTTGCAAAAGCTGCTGACAGACAGATGTCAGGAGAGTGCTTTTGATCCAGGAAAATTTATTAACAAGCCGTTACCCCATTAACGAGATTTTTAAGAAACAAAAAACAACTCAGGGTATTTTTAAGGTTGCGTGGTATCCCAAGGCAGCGTAGCTTGATCACGCAAGCAGCAGAAATGGTTGTCGGGCCGGGCGTACCACCCACCCACCCCTCACTCCCCGCCTGACCCGACAACCTGACCTTTCCGAAATTCATGCTTCCTCCCCCTTGTGTGAAGACGCGTTTTCCTGAATATAAGCGCAAAGCAGATAGGGATTATGATGCGCGCCAGACTATACAAGCCCGCCCGCAACGCCATGCAATCCGGCACTGCGCGGACGCGCGACTGGATTTTGGAATTTGCACCCGCCAATGCCAGGGAAATTGATCCGCTGATGGGCTGGACCTCTTCAGGGGATACGCAAAGTCAGGTGAAGCTGCGCTTTGAAAGCCGCGAAGCCGCGCTTGCCTATGCGGCAGAGCATGGCATTCAAACCACTGTGACGGAGCCGAAAACCCGTAAGGCAAACATTCGGCAGGGCGGCTACGGTGAAAATTTCGCAACCAATCGCCGCACCGTCTGGACCCACTGACGAATCCACTTTGCCTTTTGGTTCAAAGGCTGGCAATAAACCGTTGGGCCGTGATTGGCTGCAAGGGCGACTCCGTAGCTCAACTGGATAGAGCAGCTGACTTCTAATCAGCAGGTTGAGGGTTCGAGTCCTTCCGGGGTCGCCAACAAATTCAATAAAAACAAATTCATGGGCTGATTTCGCTTCGGAATGTGACGGCGTGCAATCAAAAGCTTAAATAAATTCCCTATTCGGACACAAACTCGCCATCTTTGATGGTCACTCCTTGTGCAACCGACGCTCAAGGGGAATGTCATGGAACATCTTTTCGCTCTCTCATTCGACGCAGTATGCGTAAGCTTTCTGACTTGCGCGCTTATCCGCGAGATGATGATCTTTTCACTGCCGGACGACATTGCAGGCCCGGGCGGGTGGCTGATCGACACGGGCGAAGAGGCCTGAATAAACAACATTAACCATGTGACGGACCGGCGCTGCCTTGCACCGCCGGTTTTTTTATGTCCGACTGTCGCAAATCTTAAGGAGAAAGCGATGGTAACGGAATTCACACCCTGGGTCGCGTTGAGCGGTGGCGTTTTGATTGGTCTGGCCTCTTTGCTGCTGATGGTGCTTTACGGTCGGGTCTTTGGGGTCAGCGGTGTTCTGACCGGTGCGATCCTGGCGCCTGGCGGCGAACGCTGGAACCAACTGGCCCTGGTTCTGGGGCTGATCGCTGCACCTTCCGCCTATTTCGCGCTAACGGGCGGGTTCCCTGAAATTACAATTCCGACGGATCGGACAGGGCTTGTTATCGGCGGGGTGATTGTCGGGATAGGGGTCAGTCTGGGCGGCGGTTGCACTTCTGGCCATGGGGTGTGTGGAATTTCCAGGTTTTCGCTGCGTTCGGTTGTGGCGACTATTGTGTTCATGGCGGTCTGTGCGGTGACTGTCTGGGTCACGCGACATGGGTTCGGGGGATAGGGCATGCGGTTTGCCATTCTGTTTTTCATCGGTGTTGTTTTCGGGCTGGGGCTGTCGGTATCTGGCATGATTAATCCGGCGAAAGTATTGAATTTCTTTGATATTGCCGGAAACTGGGACGCCAGCCTTGCCTTTGTCATGGGCGGTGCCCTGTTGGTGGCACTGCCGGGGTATCAGTGGATATTCCGCCGTGGGCGGCCGATTATTGACGTAGCGTTTGATCTGCCGCTGAAACGGGCGATTGATGGCCGCCTGATCCTTGGGGCTGCGATATTCGGGGTTGGCTGGGGGCTGGTTGGCCTCTGTCCCGGTCCAGCGCTATCAGGGCTTGGAACGGGATCGGTGGATATATTGATCTTTGTCATAGCGCTCGTCGGGGGTATTCTGCTGAACAGATTGGCGATGCGGTTTCTGGCGGAGGCAAAGCAATGACCCCCAAGGTTGATATGTCGAAACACCCTGAAGTTAAGGCGTTTTTCGATCCGGCGACCAATACGATTTCCTATGTGGTGAAAGATCCCGGCTCCACTGCCTGTGCCGTTGTCGATTCGGTGTTGGACCTGGACTATGCGGCCGGTCGCATCGACACGAAGAGCGCAGACGAGATTATTGATTACATTCAGAATAATGGGCTCAACCTGGTTTTACAGATTGAAACCCATGTGCATGCGGATCATCTGTCCGCCGCGCCCTATATTCAGGAAAAACTGGGCGGCGATGTTACCGTCGGTGCCCGGATTATTGAGGTCCAGGAGGTATTCGGAAAGATCTTCAACGAAGGG
>CAYTUW010000178.1:1376-5647 GCA_964441435.1 uncultured Rhodobacterales bacterium | reverse complement strand
ATCCCTGTCTCTCCGCCACAGGCTTTTCGCGAAGCGAAACGCCAACACCATCGGGGATTCGGTGCGGATAACGCAAGTTTCTGTCGAAGCGTTTTGGCGCACCTGAGAGGATTCGAACCTCTGGCCTCTGCCTTCGGAGGGCAGCGCTCTATCCAGCTGAGCTACAGGTGCCTGGGGCCGGGATATAGGGGATCAGCGGGCGGGCTGCAAATGCTAATTCAGCCAAAGAGTTCATGGCACAGTTCCAACGCCTCCACCAGCACGTCCACTTCTGCCCTGGTGTTGTAGAGCCCGAAGCTCGCCCGTGCGGTGGCCGTGACCCCCAGGTGGTCCATCAGGGGCTGCGCACAATGGTGGCCTGCGCGGATCGCCACGCCTTTTTTATCGAGCACCGTTGACAGGTCATGCGGATGTGCGGCGCCGTTCAGGGTGAAGGAAAAAATCGCCCCTTTGCCCGCTGATTTACCCTGCACGTTAAGCCAGTTCAGCCCGTCAAGGCGGCTGCGGGCATAATCCCTGAGGCCGCGTTCATGCGCCGCAATCTTATCCATGCCAATCGACATCAGATATTCGAGCGCGGCACCAAAACCGATGGTCTGCACGATGCCCGGTGTGCCGGCCTCAAACTTCATGGGCGGATCATTATAGGTGATATGATCGCGGCTCACCTCCCGGATCATGTCACCGCCGCCCATGAAGGGGCGCATTTCAGCCATCCGTTCGGCCCGCATAAAGATCGCACCGGAGGCCGACGGGCCATAGAGTTTATGCCCGGTGATCGCGTAGAAATCACAGCCAAGGTCATCGACGTCGACGGGCATATGCACCGCCGCCTGTGATCCATCCACCAGCACCGGAATCCCGCGTTCCCGCGCGCCGTGGCAGATCGCCCTCACATCGACCTGAGTGCCCAACACGTTGGACATATGGGTCACGGCGATCAGCTTTGTGCGTGGGGTCACGGCAGCCAGAACCGCATCGGGATCAAGATCGCCATTGGCGTCCACCTCGACCCACTTCAGCACCACCCCCTGACGTTCGCGCAGAAAATGCCAGGGCACAATATTGGCATGATGTTCCATGACCGAAAGGATGATCTCATCCCCGGCCTCAAGGCGCGGTGCCGCCCAGCCATAAGCGACCGTATTGATGCCTTCGGTGGTGCCGCTGTTCAGTACAATCTGCCGTTCATCTGCAACATTGAGGAACCGGGCAATGATGCCTCTGGTATTTTCGTAGCGCTCTGTCGAGATGTTGGACAGCGTGTGAAGCCCGCGGTGCACATTGGCGTATTCCTCAGCATAGCCGCGTGTGACCGCATCAATCACCGCCTGTGGTTTCTGTGCAGAAGCGCCATTATCAAGATATACAAGCGGCTTTCCGTTTATCTCACGCGACAGGATTGGAAAATCCGCGCGGATCGCATTGACGTCATATCCCATAGGGGGAAACCTCCAGCTGGATACCCATTGCGGCAAGCAACACCATCACCACAAATGTCAGGACGAAGAGAATGCCAATCATCGACAAGAGCACCATGCCCCTGCTTCTAAAGCCATGCGCCACAGTCATGAAACTTGCGAGCAGCCAAAAAACATAGAGTTGGCTGGCGAACATGACAAAGGCCGAAAGGGGCGCACTAAACAGGGCCAAGAGGATCGATACGCCGCCAAGGATCAGCAGCACAATCTGGACCCAGACAACCAGCGCCAGAACATCCTGAAACCGGGCTGTGCCCCCAAGCAGGCGCCCGATGTAATAGGCACCGACAAGCGTCACCAGCTGCGTCAGCGCAAACAAGATGGCAAAGCTGAACGGACGCGGAGCATCCTGAACCGTACCTTCAGGCAATTCCGGCGCGGGCATCACACTGACCTGCAGAAGGCCGATGAAAACCGACGCAATGACCACAAGCCAGAAACCACCCCACAGCACCTGACGCGGCAGGTTAAGATCAAACAGACAACGCGCGGCTGCCATAGGCTTCGCAAAGGTCAGCCGCAGGAGCATCCCGAAAACGTCTTTCATTCCACTTGCTCCGTTCTGTTGGTTCTGTCGAAAGCAGCCGTTAATCCGCCTCCCCAGATCCAGATAAACCCCGCCCCTGCCAGCAGCGCTACCAGCGAAAGCTGCACCCCAGCCCCGATGAATCCGGCAACCAGCCCGCGTAACAGCATCAAAGGCGTGGCGGCCAGTAGCGCCCAGAACAGCGCATGGCGACAATAGAGGTAAGGCACCCTGCGGCGAAACGCACGAAAGATCAGCCCGCTGACCGCCGCCACCCCATAAAAGAAGATCGGCGCATAAAGCACTGAGCCAAGGAAGGCCGAGCTCGCCCGCCCGGCGAATTCGCCTCCCGCAGGGTCAAGATGCGCAAGCCGCGACAGCTCCGGCAGTTGGGCGACGAACATGATAAGGCAGGCGATCATCAGAAAGGCAAAAACACGTTCCTCCCCCATGCCTTGCGCAATCTGGTGGGTGACCACCCGGCGCGGGGCCGGGTAGCTTTGCAATATGTCGCGTGTCACCGGCATGGCTGTCAGCCACGCCGCCGGGCAAGCCAGCCTTCGAGCCGTTCTGTCAGCAGCGCACGGATGGCGTCATCGGCCACTTCGTCAATCGCCTCGGCCAGGAAAGCAAGCACCATCAGATCCTGCGCCTCTGGCAGGGGCACCCCGCGCGAGCGGAGGTAAAACAGCCCCTCCTCATCAATCGCACCAGAGGTCGAGCCATGGGAACAGGCGACATCATCGGCGTAGATCTCAAGTTCAGGTTTGGCCAGAAACTGGCTATCCTCATCCAGAAGCAGCGACTGGCTGATCTGGTAGCCGTCCGTCTTCTGTGCATCCGGCTGCACGAGGATCTTGCCCTGGAACACACCGGTTGCGCCGTTGCGCAAGACTTTTTTGAACACCTGACGGCTTTCGCAATTCACAGCATCATGGGTGATGAACACCGTGTCGTCATGATGAAAGGCGCCATCCCCGGCAGACGCACCGGCCACATGGGCAATGGCATCATCCCCGGTCAGTTCGATCACCGCCTCGTTCCGGGTCAGAATGCCGTTGACGGTCATGGTAAAGCTGCGAAACGCGCTTTCCGTGCCAAGGCGTGCAAAGATATGGGTCGCCGCTTGGCGCTCATGGTCCCGTCCCTGAGCACGGATGTGGTGAAAGCTCGCCCGATCGGCAACAACCACTTCCAGAACGGAATTGAACCGCGCCGCTGCCGCGCCATTTTCCAGCAGCGTGAACTCCGCACCTTCATCAAGCACCACAAGGTGGTGAAGTTTTGCGTCTGACCGTTCATCGCGGTGCAGGTAGATCAGCGAAACCGGGCGTGCGACCTTCCCGGTGACGTGGATCAGAACACCATCTTCCGCCTGCGCAGTATTCAGCGCCGCAAGCGGGCGTTCTACGGGTGTCTGTCCGGCGGATTCGAGCTCGCCATAGGTTTCGGCGGCCCAATGGATGTCCGCCCGGGCGGCCTCTGCGAGCCGCTCAATCACCAAACCTTCGCCATCGAGGTCGTCAGAGGCCTCGGCGTCATATACGCCATCAACAAAGACAACCTTGAGCCGATCGACGCTATCAAACATCGGCGGCTCATCCGTGACCAGGACCGCGGCGGGGGTGACTTCTGTTGCGGTCAGAGAATCCGGCCGCGTGTATTTCCAATACTCATCCCGACGCTGCGGCAGGCCGGTTCCGGCCAGACGCTCCGCCGCATCCTGGCGCGCATTCGTAATCCACTTCCCGCCGTCAGGGATCGACAGCGGATGGGCATCGTTTTGTTGTGCAGCCAGTGCCATCAGGCCACCTCATTCAGGATGTCGGCATAACCGTTGTTTTCAACTTCGAGCGCAAGATCCGGCCCGCCGGTCTTTACGATTTTACCATCCGCCATGATGTGCACCACATCCGGTTTGATGTGATCAAGAAGGCGTTGGTAATGGGTGATCACCAGAAACGAGCGACCCGCATCGCGCAGCGCGTTCACGCCCTGGGCCACCAGTTTCATGGCATCAACGTCCAGCCCGGAATCGGTTTCATCCAGGATGCACATCTTTGGTTCCAGCATGGCCATCTGCAGGATTTCGTTACGCTTCTTTTCACCGCCGGAGAAACCGACGTTGACCGGGCGTTTCAGCATATCGGCGTCGATCTTCAGCGTCTTGGCCTTTTCCCGGATGAGCTTCAGAAAATCAGCGGCGGATATTTCCTCCTCTCCACGCGCTTTACGCTGTGCGTTGAGGGCCGTGCGCAAGAAGG
>CAYTUW010000178.1:0-1366 GCA_964441435.1 uncultured Rhodobacterales bacterium | reverse complement strand
GTAGAAAGGTCATGTTACCAACACCGGGGATTTCCACCGGATATTGGAAGGCAAGGAACAACCCGGCTGCGGCGCGTTCTTCCGGTTCCATCTCCAGGATGTCTTCGCCCAGAAGGTCCGCAGACCCAGCGGTAACCTCATAACCATCACGCCCTGACAGAACATAGGACAGCGTCGACTTCCCCGATCCATTCGGTCCCATAATGGCGTGCACCTTGCCCGCCTCGACCGTCAGATCAACCCCTTTCAGGATTTTGGTTTCCGGATCATCTTCGAGACCCGCGTGAAGGTTCTTGATTTCAAGCATCTGGATTTCTCTTCTTCAGTTCGGCAATCTGCCGTTCGGTTTCTTGGTTTCGGGATTCACGTGCGGCATGGAGCGCTGCAACCTCCCGCCGGAGCGCGCGCATGAGAAGCACCCGCCAGACGGAGAGGAACAGCGCAAAGAATACGCCTGCGACAAGAATAAATTTAAGGACAGTCGAAGCGCCGGGCAGCCAGGTGCCGAGTGCAAACCACATCAGCAGCGCAGAGATCGCACCTAATGGAACGGCAATGCGGGCCGGATCCGTGTGGGATGGTGTTTTGAGGGTGGTTGTGATGCCCTCTTCGATCGCATTACCGGACATGGGACGCCCCCCTGCCCGCAAGCTCGATCAGAAGTTGGCCAGCAACCCGATTGCCGCGTAGTCGGTCACATATTCCGGTGAATAGAGCGTTGCCCAAACGTCCGGGTACCGTTCGACCATGGCCCCCTCGCCCGCCAGGAGCACGGCAAAGCCAACGCATGTCGCGGCAGCCCGCATGCCTTTTAATGTGCGGAAAATAGCCCCGAACAGCAGCAGCAGCACGGATGCGACAACAATCAGCCCGAATGTCCCGTTGAGGAATTCGCCCGCCGCTCCGAGCTTGAGCGTAAATTCGCCCCCTTCCGGCAGAAAGCGGTAAATACCGACGCGCGACATCACCACAACAGCCCCGCCCAGCATCAGCGACATCGGCAGCATGATTGTTTCCCGCATCAATCGTCCGAACCGCGACCGCTGTGCGCCTTTGAAGCGCACTTTTCGCTTTCCTCGGCTTTTTTGGGGTTTTGACTTCGCTTCTTCGGACACACCGCAGTAAAGCTGGCCAAGCGTATTGGGGCCGCCTTTGCTGATCCGGCCGATTCTGTCCTGGAACTGTCTTTTCTGTGCATTCGCCATCGACATGGCCAGCATCCTCACCGTCTTCCCGTTGCGCATGATGATGAGCAAAACTGTGGCGCGAAAATGGCGCACATGGGGAAAATCGCTGCAACTTACGTGGCGGAAACTCATCCGGGTTTGGCTCAAATCCGAACAGATGCGCCTGTTTGTCATCCAGC
>CAYTUW010000177.1:0-5665 GCA_964441435.1 uncultured Rhodobacterales bacterium | reverse complement strand
GCCTTCTCTTCCGGGGCGCCGTCAATCTCGTCATAGGCCTGAAACTCGCCAAACTGCTTCGTAATCGCAGCCGTCAAAGTCGTCTTGCCGTGGTCAACGTGACCAATCGTGCCGATGTTGCAATGCGGTTTGCTCCGCTCAAACTTTTCCTTTGCCATGGGTCGGGCGCCTCGTCTTTCAGGGGCCGGAATTGGCCCTATTTCACACCGCGCGCGACATAATGGACTATGCGCGGAAAATCAAGCCTTTGTGACGCGCCGAGTTGGTTTGACCGCGTTCAGCTTTCCCCAGTCGCATCGGCGTCTTCTGGCTCCGGGGCCAGGCCGATCCATTCGGGGTGTTCAAGGATCCAGTCCTGAATTTTGCGGGCAGCGTTGCGGCTCAGCCGCTCAAGCTGCGTTTGCTTGTTCTGGGTCAGACCCGACCCGACGAGCGTTTCAGCGGACAGGCCTTCGAACACTGTGAACTGTCGGGGCGTATCGTTCAATTTGCTTTGGGTCGCGTTATCCCAAAGCGTCACGCTGATCACCAGAACTGATTTGGGTTTCAGCACCAGCGGCACACCGGGCAGCGCCAGCACATAGGCGTTGATGCCAATTCCCAAGTGATAGAGCCGTTCGCCATCGTAGCTGCCCAGACGTTCCTCCACAGCTGCGGCCAGCGCGCTTTGCAGTTCTTCTTCGCTTGCGACGCGGGACAGCGGGCCTATCTGGGCATTTTCGGCCACCACGACATTGTGGCCAAGCCTGAAATCCCCCATCGGCGGCGGCGGTCCGTCGGTTGCCGTACAGGCCGATAGTACAGCCAAAAGCAGCGGTAGACCACAAATCCGAACCAAACGTAAAACTGACATAAACACCCCCCAAATGACTGCCCTGCAATATCGCATGGAAGACCGGCTGGCAATCGGCCTAGAATAACCCGATGCAAACGTCGATCACTGATACCACCCTGCCCGTTCGCGTGCCTCTGGTCACGGAACCCTGGGGCATTCTGCGCACCCTCAGCACGGCGCGCCGCAATATGCTGGAGGTCCTGCCGGAACTCGCGGTAAAGCAGCCTATCGTTTCCGGGCGCACCGGGGCACGCTGGCATATGGTGATGGACCCTGCGTCGCTTCGGCATATCCTGAAGGACGGGTTGGCCAACTATCCCAAATCCCGCGCGACCAAGA
Organism: uncultured Rhodobacterales bacterium; assembly: GCA_964441435.1. Lineage (GTDB taxonomy): Bacteria > Pseudomonadota > Alphaproteobacteria > Rhodobacterales > Rhodobacteraceae > CAYTUW01. The sequence continues at coordinate 4,491 of CAYTUW010000177.1, read as the reverse complement.
ACATGCTGCGCCCTGCGATTGGCGATAGCCTGTTTGTGGCCGAAGGGGCACATTGGCACTGGCAGCGCCGCGCCGCAGCCCCTGTGTTTGCCATGCGCAATATCACCAATCTTGCGCCGATGATGTCGGCAGCGGCGGCGGCGAGTGTGGCCCGGCTGGAGCGCGCGGGTGGCCAGGCCGACCTTTACGAAGAAATGGTTACAGCGACCTTTGAAGTCATCTCTGACGTGACGTTTTCGGGGGACGCCGGGTTTGACCGCGCCGAAATGCACGCGGCCATCGACGCCTATGTCGAACAGACGGGAAAGGTGTCATTGCTCGATCTCTTTGGGGTGCCGGCCTGGGTGCCGCGCCCCGGACGGGTCTTTTCGACAGGCAGCCTGCGCAGGATGAAGTCGGTCGCCGACAATGTGATCGACGCACGCCGGGATCAGCCCGGATCGGGCCGCGGGGATCTGCTCGATCTTCTGCTTGACGGGTCGGACCCGGAAACCGGGCGGCGCATGACCACAGCGGAACTGCGTGATAACCTTCTGACCTTCATCGTCGCCGGGCATGAAACCACGGCGCTGACCCTGTCCTGGGCGCTTTACCTCTGTGCCTTTGATGAGCGCGTGCAGGACCGTGCCCGCGCGGAAGCAGAAACCCTGCTTGAGGGCCGCGTCGCCACAGCGGCAGATTGTGCAAATCTGCCCTACACGCGGCAAATTATTGATGAGGCGCTGCGTCTTTATCCACCCGCAGCGATGCTTGCGCGCACCGCTCAGGCGCCGGATGAACTCTGCGGGCGTGAAATACGTGCGGGCGATACGGTTCTGATTCCGATCTATGCGTTGCACCGCAACGCTCTGCTCTGGGACAGGCCGGATGCCTTTGACCCGGATCGTTTCGCCGATCCGGCAGCGATTGACCGTTTCGCCTACTTGCCGTTCGGGGCGGGGCCACGCGTCTGCATCGGCGCAAGCTTTGCGATTCAGGAATCGGTGATCATGCTGGCAACACTGCTGTCGCGGTTTCGCTTCAAGCGGGTTCCAGGCCGCGACCCGCACCCCGTTATGATCCTGACGCTCCGGCCCGAAGGTGGGGTCTGGCTTGATATCGAGCCGCTTTAGCGGCGGCAGATTTCCTGCAGGCTCTGCCAGTCGCTGTCAGACATCAAGGGCAGGTGAGGATCATCAAACTGAACCGCGCGCGCTGCCTCAATCCGATCGCCAAGACGAGGGTGCGCTGCAAAATGGGCGACGATGCCCTCGGCCTCACCATATTCGTCGCGCAGCCGTTCAAACATCGAGGCCAGCGCCGCAGGCGGCAAACCCGCAGCGGTCATCCGTTCATGGGCATAAGCGTCCGCGGCGGCCTCGGCCTTTTGGCTGTAGGTGGCATTGATCAGTTGATTGGCCAGAAACAGCACCACCGTGCCGCCGGCAAAATCCCCAAACAAAAGCCCCAGCACACCAATCGACCCCGCCGAGCGCAACGCCCCGCGAGCCGGATCCCGATGCGCGACATGGCCAAGCTCATGGGCAAAGACGGCGGCAACCTCTTCGGGCGATTCCGCCGCCTCGATCAGCCCGCGAAAAAACACGATCCGCCCACCGGGCAGGGCAAAAGCGTTGATGAGCCGATGATCAAGCACATGCACCTCAATCGGGTAGGGCAGATCGGCATTGGCAGCAACACGCGCCACCATGCGATCAAGCGCAGCCTGCCCCTTTGGCGTGGCACAGATTGCCAGCGGCGCAAACCCGGTTTCATCGAGCGCTGACCGGATTTGTTCAAAGGTTGCATCCCCCAACGCCTTTTCCCCTTCGGGCGGCAGGAACCGCGCCAGTTGATCAGCCATCAGCGGCACCAGAACGAAGATAATCAGAACAACAGAGGTGATCGCCGCCGCCGCCCATCCAAAGACCAGCTTTCCCTTGCCGGACCTTGGACGCTTGCGAAGGTTTCGACAGGCGGGCAGAAGTGCCGCGATGGCCGCTTCATCCGCAAGCATCAGCCGCGCCAAAGCATCATCTGCATGTGCCAGCATCACGCCCTTTTCGGCGGCCTGATCCGGCACCAGCCTGATATCGCTGAACCGCCAGGATTTGGTGCGATCTTCCGGCAGGGCCATCATCAGTGCTTCTGCTGTCATCCAAAGCCGCACGTCTTGTGCGGCGGCGATCTGCCCTTCGAATAGGGTGCCGGTGACCCGACCGCCAACAGTTGGGGAAAACCCTTCGATCATATTGCAGCCCCCACATCCAGTGCCTCGGCAAAGCCTTCGGCCTCCGCAAACTCATCCCGTTTGGTCTGGGAAATGCCTGTCAGGTGATGCGGATCACGGATCGAAAGTGTTTCGGCGTAATGCTGATAAAGCGGCAGTGTGACAAAGACCTGCCGCAGAACCGCCCAGCCAGTGAAAACCACAAAATAGGTCACGATGGTTACGGCGATGAATGCCGTTTTCATCGGCCCATAAACCTGCCCTGTCAGCACCTGATCGGTGGTCACGCCGAACTGGCGCATGATCACCACCGTGGCCACCAGCATCACCCAGGCCAGAAGCCCCAGCAACAGATAGGTGATCATATTGCCAAGGAAATAGACACGGACCACGCGGCGCGTGCGCGCATCTGATGTCAGAGCCGCGCCGTCGATGGTCTTGTGATCGGCCAGCAGGCGCAGGCTCGCCGCCTTGTAATGAAACCAGCCGACATAGGCCCAGGGCAGGCTGATCAGCCAGACCACCATCCAGCCGGGAATTTCGGTCAGACCAAGCATGACCCCCGCACCAAGGGTGGCCGCCATTGGCCCCCACCAGTGAAGGTAGGGGTTCATCAGCATGCGCCATTGCCCGCCCTGCCGGAACCGGGCATCTCCGAAACTGGTGCGGTCGATGCGGTATTTTTCCAGCCAGAAAGTCATGCGCGGCCACAGCAGCCCGGCACTGAGGATCGTGATGGACCAGTGCACCAAGGCGCGCCACGCATAGCCCCAGGCTCCGGGCGCCAGACCAAAGCGAATGCCACGCCAGCGTGTTCGGGCCAATACGTATCGGCGGGCGCGGTAGCTTGCGTAAAAGACAATCGGGATCACCCCGACAAAGGACAGCCCATAGGCCACGAAATTGTTGTGGAGCAGGGAAAAGCTCAGAAACATCAGGATCAGGTTCACAATGCCGATGTAAAACGCCAGAAAGGCCACGGCGATCAGGAAACCCAGCAGCTTTTCCATCGCCGTGCCGACATATTCGAGCGGATGGCCGCCGGGCCGGATCGCGGACCAGATGTAACGCCGCAGCCGGGTTTTCATCCAGAACCGATAGATACCCAGTGTCAGTACAGTCAGCAGGCTGGTTTTAAGCGCCAGCCAGAAAAACGGGGATTTGCGGCCGACGAATTCCGTCATCAGGGGTGGGTATTCTTCTGCCACCTCCATCAGGTGAACCGGTTGTCCCGCGGGAACCCACGCGGCGCCATCCGCCCAGCGCTGGCGCGTTTGCCTTCCCATTCGGCCAGTTCTGCCTCTGTGCGGGTGCGGCCCGCGGGGTCAAGCCAGCTTAACCCTTCTGCGCGCAGGAATGTCACCGCATCAGACAGGCCGCCATCCTTGTATTTCTGCAGGCGCACACCTTTGCCACGGCCCATTTCCGGCAATTCCTCAAGCGCAAAAACCAGAACCTTGCGGTTTTCACCGACGCAGGCAACGTGATCACCTGTGACCGGGGTGCAGACCTTGGCGCGCACGCCATCCCTGACATTCAGAACCTGTTTGCCGCTGCGGGTCTGGGCGATGACCTCATCTTCAGCCACAACAAACCCGTCCCCCGCGCTTGAAGCGATCAGCAGTTTTTGCCCCGGCCGATGGATGAACAACGCGACGATGTCGGCCTCATTCGGCAGATCGACCATCAGGCGCAGCGGTTCCCCCATGCCGCGCCCGCCGGGCAGGTTGGCGGCGGACACCGTGTAAAAACGCCCGTTTGTGCCAAAGACCAGCAAACGGTCCGTCGTTTCCGCATGGAAGATGAACCGCCCCTCATCGCCGTCCTTGAATTTCAGTTCCCGCGTCAGGTCGATATGGCCTGACATGGCGCGAATCCAGCCCATTTTCGAACAGTCGACCGTAATCGGCTCCTGGTCGATCATCGCTTCAAGCGGCACGTCTTCGACCTCGCCCGCCTCGGCAAAGCTGGTGCGCCGGGCGCCGCCTTCGGATTTTGCGCCGAACTCCGCGCGGACCTCTTTCAGCTGCTCGGCGATGCGATCCCATTGCAGGCCCTCGTCGTCCAGCAAATCCTCCAGCTCGGCGCGCTCCATCATCAGCGCGTCGCGCTCGCGAACCAGTTCCAGTTCCTCGAGCCGCCGCAGGCTGCGCAGGCACATGTTGAGGATGGCGTCGGTCTGGACTTCGGACAATTCGCCCTCGCCCGGCGGCGGGGTCTGGTAATCGGCCTCGTCCCGGGCGCGGACGTGATCCTTTGACCAATCCTCGCGCATCAGCGCC
>CAYTUW010000176.1:1447-5680 GCA_964441435.1 uncultured Rhodobacterales bacterium | reverse complement strand
AGCGTGGATGGCATGACAGCGGATTACTATCCGTTCAGCCATGACTTCCTTGGCGAAACCGCCACAAGGATCATCAATGAGGTCGAAGGAATCAACCGAGTGACCTACGATATCACGTCGAAACCGCCCGGAACGATTGAGTGGGAATAGGCACCGGGGGAATGACGATGCAGCGTTTGCGCCGGATGTTCCTTCTGGGGGCCTTCCTCTATGCGCTAACCTGCGTCTTTGTCGCCCTGACAGCGATTGCCACCCCCCCCTGCGACAGCGTCAATGAGAATGCCGATGTGATCATTGTGCTCGGCGCCGGTGTGACAGAACGCGGCACCCTGCCGGAGGCGGCAACGGAACGGGTGCGGGCTGGTGTCGCGCTTTATGCGCGTGGCATTGCGCCACGGCTCCATATCAGCGGCGGTGCGGCGCGACCCGGCCACCCTTCGGAAGGGATACAGATGGCGGACCTTGCCCTCACGCTCGGGGTCGGTCGCGCAGCGCTTAGTCAAGAAGCCCGGTCCCGTTCCACATTGCAGAATATGCTCTTCTCCCGCGATGTTCTGATGACTGCGCCACGTATCCTGGTGGTGAGTGAAGGGTTCCACCTGGCGCGATCCTGGGCCTCGGCAAAATGGGCAGGCGCGGATCAGGTTACGCTATGCCATTCCACCCCTTTTCGTGGTTCCGCCCCAAGCCTGCCTTCGATACGGATGATCCTGCGGGAAGCGGCAGCAATCTGGTTCAACCTGCCACGCGCCGGAATCTGGTCAATCCTGAACGGGTTGGGAATGGAGAGAGACAGAATTGATGACCTCCTTATCTAGGATATGTGCAGCCCTGCTGCTGGCGGCCACACCGGTAAAAGCGACAATCCCCCTGCCCCTAAGCTGTGAAGGCAGCGGACCAGACTGGTTTCTTGATGTGTTGTCGGAAAATGATGTGCGGTTCCGCTTTGCCGGGCGGGAAACGCGGTTTGAAATCCCGCAGGAAACCGCCGCCGAAGGGCGCAGCTGGCCTTATGCGATGACGCTGGTGGCACACACCGACACGGCATTCCTTTTGTTTGAACGGGAAGATTGCGAAACCGCGTCGCTTCAGGCAGACATGCGTCTGCATATCTTTACCCAGCGGGGCGAAGCGCCCACCCTGCTGACCGGCTGTTGCCTGAGGACAGAATGAGCGACACAATCACGCCCCCTACGGCCGCAACGCCGGTTCTGCGCGCCGCCGCATGGATGAGCGGCGCGATTTTCAGTTTTACCGCGATGGCCGTTGCCGGGCGCGCGGTTTCAGTGGAGCTCGATACGTTTGAACTGATGTTTTACCGGTCCCTGACCGGGATTGTCATTGTATTTGCGGTTGCCGGGTGGCTCGGCACCCTGCGGGAGATCAACAAAGACCACTTTCGCCTGCATCTGTTCCGCAATATTGCACATTTTACCGGGCAGAAACAGTGGTTATATGCCATTACGCAGATCCCGCTTGCCCAGGTTTTCGCGCTAGAATTTACCGTACCGATCTGGGTTATGATCTTTGCGGCCCTGTTCCTGGGTGAACGGCTGACCGCGATGCGCGTCATGACGGTTCTGCTGGGCTTTTGCGGGATTATGCTGGTGGCACGCCCTGATGTTGACGGTGTCTCAACCGGGATTCTTGCCGCAGCCGCCTCCGCGATAGGTTTTGCCGCAACAACGATCCTGACCAAGCGCCTGACAGCGGTGGCAACGACGACGACGATCCTGTTTTACCTCGTCACCATGCAGGCGGCGTTTGGACTTATCTGCGCGGGAATAGACGGTGATATTGCCCTGCCCACGGCCCAAACAGCGCCCTGGCTGATCCTGATCGGCAGCGCGGGGTTGCTGGCCCATTTCTGCATCACACGAGCCTTGAAAATCGCCCCGGCAATGATTGTTGCCCCGATTGATTTTGCCCGCCTACCGATCATCGCCATTGTTGGCATGGCCCTTTACAACGAACCGCTCGAATGGCTTGCCCTGCTGGGCGCTGTCGTAATTTTCGGCGCCAACTACCTGAATATCCTCTCAGAAAAGAAAAAAGTGTAGTTTTTGTTACGCTGCGGCAGAAAGTGGCACATTACGCCGCGTCATTAATTGACCTGAATCGGTATTTTGCGCGAGCCTTGGCCTATCACACTCAGAGGGACAAGGATATGACACGGTTTTGGGGATCAGCAGGGCTCTTGGCCCTTATGACAACGGGCACAGCCATGGCGGGCGGGATTGAACGCTCCGCCCCATCGGTATCATTGCTGTTTGAAGAAGGCCGTTACGGCGAATTCAGCTACGGCTATGTAAATCCATCGGTCAGCGGCACCTTCGGCGCAGGGACGCCCAGCGGTGATATGGCACCGGGTTACAGTCTTGTTGGTTTCGGCTACAAACAGGATTTCGGGGACAATCTGGATTTCGCTCTTGTGGTTGATCAGCCAATCGGTGCGAATGTCGCCTATCCCACAGGCACCGGGTATCCGTTTACCGGTGCCACCGCCGAAATTAATTCAATCGGTGTCGCCGGATATTTACGCTATAGCTTCTCGTCAAATTTGAGCATCCTGGGCGGTATACGAGCACAGCGTGTAAATGCTGATCTGGCGTTACCGACAGGCGGCGGTCCCTATGCGTTGAGCGTGCCGAATGAAACGGATTTTGGCTATGCCCTTGGTGTTGCATATGAAAAGCCCGAAATCGCCCTGCGTGTCGCACTGACTTATTTTTCAGAAATCACGCATACGCTGAGCGACAACAGCTCCAACCCCTTCGACGTGGTTATTCCGCAATCCGTGAACCTTGACTTTCAGACAGGCATTGCCGCCAACACCCTACTGTTTGGCCAGATCCGCTGGGCTGAATGGACGGCATTTGACATCTCTCCGCCGGAATACGGTGCATCGCTCGCAAGCGGCACAAGCGACGTAACCACCTATACACTTGGCATTGGGCGGCGGTTTAATGAAAACTGGTCCGGCGCAGTCACCATCGGCTATGAGGCGCCAGACAACCAGCCCGCAGGCAACCTCGCCCCGACGGACGGCTACAAGAGCATCGGCATCGGTGCGACCTATACCCAGGACAACATGAAGATTACCGCCGGCCTTCGCTATGTCGATATTGGCGATACGACCACCTCCACCATTGGCGCAAGTTTCACCGGGAACAGCGCGATTGCCGCAGGTGTGAAGGTCGGGTTCACGTTCTGACCACCCTCCGGGATCTGGACCAAGGAACAGCCCCGCATCAGTTGCGGGGCTTTTTCTTTGCATCGGTTGACCCGGGCCAGACCCGTCGTTACCAAACCGGAACGACAAAATGAGGCCTGGCATGATCTATGACAGCGGTAAGGACTGGCAGAACGCCCCCCACAAGCGGGTAATGCTCTTTGGCATGTCCGGGCTGGGCAAGACCTATCTGTCCAACATGCTGCGTCACGGCGGAGATTGGTTTCATTACAGCGTCGATTACAGGATTGGCACCCGTTACATGGGTGAACATATCGTCGACAACTTCAAGCAGGAGGCGATGAAAACGCCTTTCCTTGCGTATCTGCTGAAAAGCGACTCCATCTACATCGGTTCCAACATCACCTTTGACAATCTGGCACCGCTTTCGACCTATCTTGGCAAACCCGGCGATCCCGAAAAAGGCGGGCTTCGCTTTGCCGAATACCTGCGCCGACAGGAACAGCACCGCGATGGCGAAATCGCCGCGATGCTGGATACCCCCTATTTCATTCACCGGGCCGCGGCGCTCTATGGCTATCAACATTTCGTCTGCGACAGCAGCGGTTCAATCTGTGAGGTTGTGAAACCCGAGGATCAGAATGACCCGGTGCTGAAAACCCTGTCCGACCACCTGCTGATGGTCTGGATCGAAGGATCTGATGCCCATACCGACGCCCTGATCGCGCGATTCAGAAAAGCGCCGAAGCCGATGTATTATGCTCCGGAGTCCCTTACCTCATCATGGAATGAATATCTAAACGATAACAACATGAAAGAAGGCGAAGTTGATCCGGATGAGTTCATCCGCTGGGCCTATCGGCGGTCGCTTAGACATCGCCAGCCGCGCTACCGCGCGATGGCGGACAACTGGGGCATCACGATCAGCGCCGATGATGTGAGCAACGTCACCTCACCGGCCGATTTCGATGCCCTGATTACCCGGGCGCTTGACGCACGCTGAAAACACCCCAGATTAGCCCTTCACCTAAAACAGGTTC
>CAYTUW010000176.1:0-1437 GCA_964441435.1 uncultured Rhodobacterales bacterium | reverse complement strand
CACCATGCCGATCAAACTTCCTTCATCCCTCCCCGCCTTTGACGTCCTGTCGCGCGAAGGGGTGATGGTGATGGGCGAAAACCGGGCTGCGCGGCAGGATATCCGCCCGCTGAAGATCGGGCTGCTCAACCTGATGCCCAAAAAAATCCAGACGGAGATACAGTTTGCCCGGCTGATCGGCGCAACCCCCCTGCAGATTGACCTGCATCTGATCCGCATGAGCGAGCACAGAACCCGCAATACCGCTGCCGAGCATATGGAGGAATTCTATCGCCCCTTTGACATGGTGCAGCAGGAAAAATTCGATGGGCTGATCATCACCGGCGCCCCGATTGAACATCTGCCGTTTGAAGAGGTCACCTATTGGGACGAACTGACCAAAGTGATGGATTGGACACAGACCAATGTGCATTCGACCTTTGGCGTCTGCTGGGGCGGCATGGCGATGGTTAAACATTTTCACGGCGTTCCAAAGATCATGCTGGAAAAGAAAGCATTCGGCTGTTTCCGCCATGCCAATCTTGCCCCGGCGTCGCCCTATCTGCGCGGGTTTTCCGATGATTGCGTGATCCCCGTCAGCCGCTGGACAGAGGTGCGCGAGGCCGACATCGCTGCCGCCGACGGGCTGACAACCCTGCTCGGATCGGATGAGGCCGGACCCTGCCTTGTCGAAGACGCGAAGCATCGGGCGCTCTATATTTTCAATCACCTTGAATATGACTCTGGCACACTGAAAGAGGAATATGACCGCGATGTCGCGGCTAACGAGGTGATCAATGTGCCGCAGAATTACTATCCTGATGACGATCCGACGCGGATGCCCCTGAACCGCTGGCGCAGCCATGCACATCTGCTTTATGGCAACTGGATCAATGAAATCTACCAGACGACCCATTACGACATGGACCAGATCGGAAGCTGAGCCCCAAAAGCACGCTGTTCATGCAACAACCGTTGCGGCACAAAACGCTACGCCCGATTGCACAATGGCCGGATGATCTCCATATTCCTGAACAAGTAACGGAGTTTAACATGTCAAAGCTGCCTTTCGATGGTGCGATATCGGATTTCTATGCAACAACCGCCCCAAAGGCGGTCCGTGATGCGATTGGTGGTCATGACAAGAACGACATCCTGTCAGACAGCTATCCCTACAACGAACGGATGGACCGCAAGACCTATGAGAGGCACCTCAATCTGTTGCAGATCGAACTGGTTAAATTCCAGGCCTGGGTGAAGGAAAGCGGCGCGCGGGTCGCGATTGTCTTTGAAGGTCGTGATGCTGCCGGAAAAGGTGGTACAATCAAGCGGTTCCGGGAAAACCTTAATCCCAGGGTTGCGCGCACCGTTGCCCTGCCCAAGCCGACAGATCGGGAAAAGACACAGTGGTATTTTCAGCGCTATGTACAGCATCTGCCAGCCGGTGGGGAAATCACC
>CAYTUW010000175.1:0-5700 GCA_964441435.1 uncultured Rhodobacterales bacterium | reverse complement strand
GATGGTCAAGCTGATGGAGATGGGCGGGCGTCCTGTCACGTTGCTTGACGGCGATATCGTGCGAAAAAACCTCAGCTCGGAACTTGGATTCAGCAAGGAACACCGCGACCTCAACATCCGCCGGATCGGCTATGTCGCAAGCGAAATCACCAAAAACGGTGGCATTGCGATCTGTGCACCGATCGCACCCTACGCCACCACCCGCCGTGCCGTGCGCGAAGAGATTGAGAGCTTCGGCGCCTTTGTCGAGGTCCATGTTGCGACCTCCATCGAGGAATGCGAGCGGCGCGACCGCAAGGGGCTCTACAAGCTCGCACGCGAAGGGAAAATTAAGGAATTTACAGGAATTTCAGACCCTTATGACGTTCCCGATAATCCAGAGCTGCGCGTCGAGACCGAGAATGTCGAGGTCGACAACTGCGCCCATCAGGTCATCCTGAAGCTTGAAAGCATGGGCCTGATCGCGGGCTGAACGCTCTTCAATCCCGTCCCGGGCTTTCATCGCGGGCGCCCAAAACGGCACGCATTTCGCGGGCTGGAACCTCTGTGATGAGTATTTTGCAGAAAAGAAATGAGGGCTGAGCCGCTCTGCGCGCGGCTCAGATATCCAACTCCCCACGCATTATTACGCGGCCCGTCCCGCCGACCTTCACACCGGTCGGGGCCTCACGCGGGCCAAGCACCTCGACCGCGGCCATGCCGGGACGGCCCAGCCAATGCCCCTGTTCCGCAGTGAAAATTGGCGCGTTGATCAAGCCATGATGCCAGAGGTAGGCGCCCATACAGCCGGTGGCGGATCCGGTGAAGGGATCTTCGGGCGGCATCGGGGCCGGCAGGAGCAGACGGGAAAAGACATCACCTTCGGATGTCTCCCCCCCGAGGGTGACAAAAAAGGGCTCCATCACGCCGGCGTTTTCAAACCGGGAATTTGCGCGGAACGCGAGCAGCGCCGCGTCATCAAGCGTGACACGTTTCAGCGCCTCTTTGTCGCGCAACAGGGTAATGCAAAAAGGTGACCCGGTCGAAACGATCTGTGGCGGCGCGATGATGTCCTCTGCCGAAAGGCCACTCATCGCGGCGATTTCAGCCTTGTCAGCCACGGGCCCAAAGACCGGTGCGGGCTGGGTCATGGTGATCATGTCGCCCGAGACCTCAATCGGCATGACACCTGCGCCAACCTCCAGCGTGAAGGCCGCAGAACCGTCTTGCAAGACGACCATGCCCCGATCAAGAAGCGAGGTCACCGTTGCGATGGTCGGATGTCCTGCCAGCGGGATTTCCCGATCGGTGAGGTAGTAGCGCACCCCGAAATCGGCTTTGTCCGAAGGCACAATATAGGCGCATTCAGACAGCGATGTTTCCCGCACCAGCGCGAGGCGTTGATTGACCGTCAACGCAGCCGCATCATGCACAACCACGCAGCCGTTTCCCCCGAAAGGAACGCTGGTAAACGCATCGACCCAATCAAATTGATATCCCATCAGTGCACAGAGACCGGGGCGTAGTCATTCTGACGCGCCAGAATGAAGGCGAGTTTGCGGTCCCTGACCAGAGCCAGTTGTTCGCCATCTTCGTTACAAACGGCGTAAAGTTCGGTTTCACCCTTGACGGTGTCGCGCACTTCTTCGGGCAGGTCGCTGACATCCACGGGGCGGACATAGACGATGCCACCGCCAGCCTCCGGGCCGAAATCATATTCTGTGTCCATCATCCTTCTTCTCACCCCTTGTTAATCTGGATCGTCTGCACCACGGTTTCCGGCGTTGCGCGGTTGAGGTCGATATGCAAAAGCCCGTTTTCTGTGCTTGCGGCACCCACCTCGACACCTTCGGCCAGAACAAAACTTTTCTGGAACTGCCGTCCGGCAATACCGCGATGCAGGAACACGCGGCCCTCATCTTCCGGGGCCTGACGCCCACGCACCACGAGCTGGTTGTCCTCAACCGTGATTGCCAGATCATCCTCAGAAAATCCCGCAACGGCAAGCGTTATGCGAAAGCTGTTTTCACTGGTTTGTTCGATATTGAAAGGCGGGTAACCATCCCCGGCCTTTGCGGCGCGTTCCACCAATCGTTCAAGCTGGTCAAAGCCCAGCAGAAAGGGGTGCGTCCCAAGCGTCAATTTTGCCATTTACATGTCCTGTTTGCAGCGACTTGTCATTGCGGCCCCGGAATCGGCAACCGCCTTGTTCAAAATATGGGGGGAGTCCCTGGCGCCTGCAAGGCCTTAGCGCTTTGCCTCATCCGGGTGTTGCTGTATTTTGAACGCAATCACAGGGCAAAAGGCGCCGCAGGATGACACAACCGCCGGAAATGGATCACGAGGACGTGCTGCGTGTAAAACTTGAGGTGCTGCGCAGCGAACACCGCGACCTCGATGACGCGATTGCAGCGCTTGCAGACAAGGCGACAGCGGATACTCTGACGCTCAGACGCCTGAAAAAGCAGAAACTGGCGCTGAAAGACCGAATTCAGCAGATTGAGAACGAATTGACCCCCGATATCATTGCGTAGGCGCAACGGATGGCTATAGTGCCGCTTCCTTTGGAAAGGGAGCCTCATGGTGGATGTGAAAATCGGTATTATCATGGGCAGCCAGTCAGACTGGCCCACGATGAAAGGTGCCGCGGAAATCCTTGATGAATTGGACCTGGCCTATGAGGCCAAAATCGTATCCGCACATCGCACGCCGGATCGGCTCTGGGATTACGGGAAAGGCGCGGTTGAAAGCGGCCTGCAGGTGATCATCGCTGGCGCCGGGGGGGCGGCACATCTGCCGGGTATGATGGCCTCTAAAACCCGCCTGCCGGTGATTGGCGTTCCGGTTGAAACAAAGGCGCTGTCCGGCGTCGACAGTCTCTATTCCATTGTCCAGATGCCGAAGGGCTACCCGGTGGCCACCATGGCGATAGGCGGCGCGGCCAATGCCGGGCTGATGGCGGCGGGGATACTGGCACTGTCAGACCCGGCGCTGGCGGAACGGCTTGATCAATGGCGCGCAGCACTTTCTGCCTCCATTCCAGTAGAACCACGCGATGACTGATCCGCTTCTTCCCGGTGCAACGATTGGCGTTCTTGGTGGCGGCCAGCTAGGCCGGATGCTGTCTGTTGCGGCGTCCCGGCTGGGGCTCAGAACCCATATCTTTGAACCCGGCAGCAACCCACCCGCCGGTCAGGTGGCCGATCAGGTAACGCGCGCGGATTATGATGACACCGCCGCGCTCAAAGCCTTTGCCGCCTCCGTCGATGTTATCACCTATGAATTTGAGAACATTCCAACTTCCGCGCTTGATGTGCTTGAAAAGCTCCGCCCGATCCACCCGGGACGGGAAGCATTGCGCATCAGCCAGGACCGCCTGACGGAGAAGGATTTTCTCAACGGCCTTGGCCTTCAGACTGCACCCTACGCCAATGTTGAAAGCAAATCGGACATGGCCGCGGCGATTGCAAAGATCGGCGCTCCCTCGATCCTCAAGACCCGGCGGCTTGGCTATGACGGCAAAGGCCAGGTGCGGCTTTCGGGGGCGCCTGACGCTGATGAAGCCTATGCAGCCATGGCCGGCGCGCCTGCTGTACTGGAAGGATTCGTTGAGTTCAGCCATGAGGTTTCCGTCATCGGCGCGCGCGCTGCGGATGGCCAGATTTCCTGTTTCGACCCGGGTGAAAATGTGCATCAGGCTGGTATCCTGCGCACCACGACGGTGCCCGCGCGTCTGACGGCCACACAGAAAAGCGATGCTGTTCTGATCGCCGCGAAAATCCTCAATGCGCTTGGCTACGTTGGAGTCATGGGGGTGGAGCTTTTTGTGACCGCTGAGGGGCTCATCGTCAATGAGATCGCCCCGCGGGTGCATAATTCCGGCCATTGGACGCAAAACGGCTGCGTCATTGATCAGTTCGAACAGCATGTTCGCGCGGTTTCTGGCTGGCCGCTTGGCGACGGCAGCCGTCACGCGGATGTGGTGATGGAAAACCTCATCGGGGACGATATGAACCGCCTGCCCGAACTGGTTGCAGAGCCACAGGCTGCGCTGCACCTATACGGCAAGGCTGACGTCAAGGCAGGGCGCAAGATGGGGCATGTGAACCGCATCACTGGCTAAGCGTTCTTCAAGCCCTATCCCAGGCTTTCATCACGCGAAGAAAGCCGTCAGGTTTGATGAGCGGCTACCCCCCGCCGGTCATCATGGCGACGGCATCCGCATAGCTCAGGTCTGGCTGGAAACGCCCCTGATGCAGGAATGTCAACACCTGCCCGATCACCAGTGCATTGTTCATCATGAACGTATGTGTCACCGGGAGCGTGATGTGATCCTTCATGCCCGGCACCCGCGTGGCCTCCACCGTGACCTTGCCGTCATCCTGTCCCGGCAACACGGCGGAATAGATCGGGTTGAGGGATCTGTTCCCGGCAATCACTCCAACCTCATAATCCGGCAGCGGCAGCTGGTTCGGCACGCTGTTCGCATCGGTGCCCAGCTCCAGTCCGGCAGGCCCGTTGGCCCAGCGAAACGGACCAAGATCGCCAAAGGCATCCACCAGATCGGACCCGCTGTTTGGCGGCGCCATCATCACCACGCGACCCATTTCTTTCGGCCGATGCTCAAGCAACCAGGCCCGGACCAGGATGCCGCCCATCGAGTGGGTCACAAAATCAACCCGCACCGCGCCGCATTGCGCCACTGCGCCAGGCAGGGTCATTTCGATCAGCTCTTCAATCGTCGCGCTGGTCGACGGATATCCCTGATTGACCACCTTGTAACCATTTGCAAGCAACGCCTCTTCAAGCACGGTCAGCGATACAGGGGTGCGCGCAAGCCCATGCAACAGCACAACGCATTCCGCCCGCGCAATGGCAGGCATCATGCACAAGAGCAGGATCAGCAAACGAAACATACCCCTGATCTAAGCCATCCGTGACCTGTTGATAAGACCGGGCTTGTCTGACCTTACGTCCTGCGCCAGTGTCAGCCAATGCAGTCCAAATCCCCCCGCCTTGCCGCACGCGCAGTTATCCTCCATGAAAACCGCTTGCTTCTGGTCAACGCCTATGGCGGGCAGAAGTCAGATCTCTGGTGCGCGCCCGGCGGCGGGATAGACCCAGGCCAATCCATTCCCGACAACCTCACGAGGGAGGTGAAAGAGGAGGTCGGGCTTGAAATAACCATCGGCACGCCCTGCCTGATCAATGAGTTCCACGATCCCGATAGCGGTTTTCATCAGGTTGATCTCTACTTCCGATGCAGCCTCACCGCCGGGGCTGATGTCCACATCAATGACCCCGAAGGCATCGTGAACCGTCACATCTGGGCCCGGCAGGAAGATATGGCGACCCTCCGCCACAAGCCCGACAGCCTGGTTGATGTCGCCTGGGGCAATACCCCGCTCCGCTACGACCCGCTGGAATTGATTGTTCCGTGAGCGTGGCTTCAGAGGGGAATGAACGCAGCATGGCGACCAAATCCAAACTTCATCTGTCCGAAAATATCCTCGGGGGGCTGCGCATGTTTTCATGCGCAGATCGGGGGCAGACAGCCCCCGCAATCACTCATGCTGTGCGCCGAAGGCGCTCATTTCAAAAAGAAAAGGGCCCGCTCGATGCGGGCCCTTTAATGGTATTTCGGGCTGTGAGCCGCGGCGGTTTCCGCTTGCGCGAAAATCCGTCTTACATCATGCCGCCCATGCCGCCCATGTCAGGCAT
>CAYTUW010000174.1:0-5858 GCA_964441435.1 uncultured Rhodobacterales bacterium | reverse complement strand
GGCGACCTGGATCAGTCCAAACGCATGGAAACGCTGGACGGGTTCCGCGATGGCACGATCAAGTTTCTCTGCGCCTCCGATGTGGCGGCGCGTGGGCTCGACATTCCGAATGTAAGCCATGTCTTTAACTTTGATGTGCCGAGCCATGCCGAAGACTACGTCCACCGCATCGGGCGCACCGGGCGCGCCGGGCGCAAGGGCAAGACCTTCATGATCTGCGCGCCGCAGGATGAAAAGAACTTCGATGCGATCGAACGGCTGGTGCAGCAGGAAATTCCGCGGATCGACAGTCCGCTGAAAGGCACAAAAGCGGAGGAGAAGCCAAAATCCACCCGCTCGCGCGCTCAGAAAACCGATTCTTCCGCATCGGAGGCAAACGCCGACAGCGCGCAGCCAGCACAACAACAGCCTGACACCCAACCGGACAAAAAGCCTTCACGGTCACGCGGAAAGCGCGGGGATGACAAAAAGGTCATCGGCATGGGCGATCACATGCCAAGCTTCATCGCCAAAAGCTTTGATGAGCGGCGGGCGGGCTGACCTCCGGGCCGCTAGGATAAAACGGTCCGGGCCAGCTCTTCATCGTCTGATTGTTAACTCAACCGGCTGACAACAACTGTGACCTCGGGTTTGCGGCCGATTTCATCAACTGCGGATCGGCGTGCCTCCCGGCGCAGGGCCTCTTCGAGGGCATCATCGTCCCGAAGGGTCTTACCCCCTGCCCGCATCATGAACTGGCTCAGATCCCCTTCCAGCACATCGACGAGCGGCGCCTTTGAACTGCCGATTTCCGGCAGCCCCATGAGTTCCACCCAGGGATCGCCAAGCGGTTCATCCGCCTCATCAATGATCACGGTCACGATCACATGCCCGTTGAGCGCCATGCGGATGCGATCACGCACCACCCCATCAAACGCCCCGATCTGCACCGAACCATCAAGATAGGTGCGCCCGGTTTCGACGAACTCAACCACCTCTGGCTGCCCCTCGGACAACGAGAGCATTGTGCCATTCACCGCAAGTGCGGCGTGAAATCCGCCTTCTTCGGCCAGTTTTACGTGTTCACGCAGGTGACGGTGTTCACCATGCATCGGGATCACCATCTCCGGTTTCATGATCTCATGCACCCGTTTCAGATCAGGCCGGTTGGCGTGGCCAGACACGTGATACATGTCATTTTCAGCCACCACATCGACGCCCATTTCCGAATAGGCGTTCATGATGCGGATCACACCGCGTTCATTACCGGGAATGGTCTTTGAGGAAAACAGGAACATATCCCCCTCAGCCATCGAAAGCCCGAGGTATTTGCCACGCGCCAACTGGGCAGAGGCCGCGCGCCGTTCGCCCTGGCTGCCGGTGACCAACAGCATCAGGTTTTCGCGCGGCACTTCGCGCGCGTCTTCCGGGCTGATGGTCTTGGGGAAATCCCGCAGCACGCCGGTTGTCACCCCGGCTTCGATCATCCGGCGCATGGCCCGCCCCAACAGGCAGACGGAACGCCCCGCCGCCTGTGCCGCATCGGCCAGTTGTTTGACCCGCGCCACATTGGAGGCAAAGGTCGTCGCCACAACCATACCGCTCGCCCCGGCGATCAGCCGTTTCAATTCAGGGCCGACGGAGGCTTCGCTACGTCCGGCATGGGTGGAAAACACGTTGGTTGAATCGCAAACCAGCGCCTTTACGCCGGGTTTTGCCACCTCCTGCCAAAGGGCAGGGTCAAAAGGCTCCCCCAGCACCGGGGTTTCATCCAGTTTGAAATCCCCGGTATGGACAACCCGCCCAGCGGGGCTGTCGATCACAAGGCCGGAGCTTTCGGGGATCGAATGGCTGAGCGGCAAAAACGCGACCTTGAACGGGCCAACCTGAACCTGTTCCGGGTAGGGGGATGCGATAACAACCTCTTCCTCCGGCGCGCCATGTTCACCCATCTTGCGCCGCGCGTGATGGGCGGTGAAGGGCCGTGCGTAAACGGGCGCCTTCAGGCGGTTCCACAGATGCCCAACCGCGCCGACGTGATCCTCATGCGCGTGGGTGATGAATATCGCCTCAAGCCGGTCAGCGCGTTCTTCGAGCCATGAAATATCAGCAAAAATCAGATCAACACCCGGTGTCGTATCCATGTCCGGGAAGGTCACCCCAAGGTCAACAAGGATCAGCCGTTCCTTTCCGGGCGCGCCGTAGCCGTAGACATAGGCGTTCATGCCGATTTCCCCGGCACCACCGAGGGGCATGTAGATCAGGTGCTCACTGCTCATAGGGTGTTGTTATCCTTGTTGTAATTATAAATGACCACCAGTCCGTGCATGGTCAGGTCATCCTCTATCGTGTCAAACAGCGCCTCGCCCTGCGCAAACAGCGGCGCCAGCCCGCCAGTGCCAATCACTTTCATCGGCACGCCATATTCATCGCGCACCTTCTGGATCAGCCCCTGAACAAGCCCGACATAACCCCAGAATATCCCGGACTGGATGCAGGCCACAGTATTGGTGCCGATCACCTTTTCAGGCTGGGTAACATCTACATGCGGCAGCGCTGCCGCGCCCTGGTGCAGCGCTTCAAGGCTAAGGTTAACGCCGGGCGCAATCACCCCGCCAACATAGGCGCCGTCCTTGGCCACCACATCAATGTTGGTCGCCGTGCCAAAGTCGATCACCATGGAATTGCCGCCGTGCCGGTCAAAGGCACCGGCAGCATTGGCGAGCCTGTCCGGCCCAATCCCGGTGCCTGCGTCAACCCGTGGGTCAACCGGCAGCAGGCAATCGGGTTTGCCCACCACAAGCGGCCGGCAGCCAAAGAACCGGTCGGCAAAAACGCGCAGGTTCCAAACCACCCGCGGCACGGTAGAGGAAATCACGACATCGGTGATCTTCGCCTTGATGTCGTAATGGTTCACCAGGGTTGAATACCAGGTGAAATAGGCATCCGCGGTGCGCGCGTGATGAGTCGAGGTGCGGAGCGTGCACAGAAACCGTTCCCCGTCCCAGATTGAGAACACGGTATTGGTATTGCCGCAGTCAATGGCGAGAAGCATGATCAGCCCCCCTTTCAGAAAAATACGTCCGCTGCGGCAATCGCCTGCCGCCCGGTGTTCGTTTTTAGGATGAGATTGCCACCCGCGTCCACGGTTTCAAAGGTGCCGGTGATTTCCGCGTTGCTGAGGCGCGCGGTGATCACCTCACCCAGGCGGGCGGCACGGGCAAGCCAGGCTTCGCGGATCGGGGCGAAGCCGTAGGTGGTGAATTGGTGTTCCCAATGGGCATAAGCCGGGGCCAGCAGGTCAAGAAATGTCTCAGGATCGACATCCGCCCCGGTTTCGGACAGCAACCCCACGGGGGGCACATGTCCGACTGTGCCCTCAGGTACCGACCGAAGGTTCACCCCGATCCCAATCGCAAAATGGCTGACCTGCCCACCGACACCTGCACTTTCCAGCAGGATACCCGCAAGCTTGCCGCCGTTCAGCAATACATCATTGGGCCATTTCAGGCTGAACGGCTCTGCCCGCCCGGTCGCCGCAACACAGGCGTCAAACAGCGCAAGCGCCGCGACGAAGGATCGCAACGCCACCTGTTCGGGTGGTTCGCTCGGCCGCATGACCAGTGTCGCGCTGAAATTGCCGGCAGGATCGGCCCAGGCCCGCCCGCGCCTGCCCCTGCCCTTTGTCTGTGTTAGCCCCAGGATCCAAGTCGGCCCCGCCAGATCGGCGGCACGGCGCGCGGCCTCATCATTGGTGCTGTCGACCTCCGCCAGCACCAGCCGCCCGTAACCATCGGGCCAGGGGTTAGTTGACAAGGGTTGCTGCCGCGGCCTCCGCAAACCCTTCGATACCGAAGAGGTTCACAACACCCAGCACCATGATCACGGCAGAGGCCATCAAAAACAGCCAGAGCATCGGTGCCGCCGGGCGGTCAAGGGCGTCGACCTCTTCGCCGAAATACATGTAGTAGACGATGCGAATGTAATAAAAGGCGCCGATGACAGAGGCAAGCACACCCAGCACCGCAAGCCAGACCATATCCGCCTGAACCGCGGCCTGAAGCACATAGAATTTGCCAAAGAAGCCAACCAGCGGCGGAACGCCCGCCAGGCTGAACAGCAGCACCAGCATGGCCAGTGCGCGCAGCGGATCCTGTTTGGAATACTGGTTCAGCGCGGCAATATCCGTCACCGGGTTTCCGTCCCGCTCCATCCCGAGGATAAAGGCAAAAGTGCCAATATTCATGGTCACATAGATCGCCATATAGACCAGCATCGCCTGCACGCCAAACGCCGTGCCAGAGGCCAGCCCCATCAGCGCAAACCCCATATGAGCAATCGAGGAATAAGCCATCAGGCGTTTGATATTGGTCTGCCCGATTGCCGCAATCGCCCCAAGGAACATAGAGGCCACGGACAAGAGCGCGATGATCTGGCTCCAATCCGCGTTTGCGCCACCAAAGGCATCATGCAGCACGCGCGCAAACAACGCCATCGCCGCAACCTTTGGCGCGGTGGCAAAAAAGGCGGTGACTGGTGTCGGGGACCCTTCGTAGACATCCGGGGTCCACATATGGAAAGGTGCTGCCGACACTTTGAAGGCAAGGCCCGCCGCAATGAACACCAGGCCAAACAGCAGGCCTAAGCTCACGTGTCCGTCATGCACGGTGCTGACGATACCGCTGAAAAGCGTGGTCCCGGCAAACCCGTAAGTCAGCGAACAGCCATAAAGCAGCAGGCCTGACGACAGTGCCCCAAGCACAAAGTATTTCAGCCCGGCTTCGGTCGATTTCACACTGTCGCGACGCAGCGAGGCCACGACATAAAGCGACAGAGATTGCAGTTCCAACCCCATATAAAGCGCCATCAGATCACCGGCAGAAACCATCATCATCATGCCGACAGCGGCCAGCGCCACCAGCAACGGATATTCGAACCGCAAAAGATCACGCTTGGTCATGTAATCCTGGCTCATCAACAGGATCGCTGCGGCGGATAGCAGGATGGTAACTTTGGCAAAGCGGGCAAAGGCATCGTTTACAAACGCCCCGCCAAAGGCGCTTGTGGTGCCTTCATCCCCGGCGCCGATCCAGATTGCCACTGCCGCAAAAACCGCCGCCGTCATCCATGTGATCATCGGGGCCAGCGCATCCTTGCCAGTATAAACCGCACCAATCAGCGCCACCATCGCATAGACCGCGATAATGATTTCAGGCAGGACGGTGGAGATATCAGCAGAAATCATGTCTGCCCCCTTAATGCGAAACAGCAACGGCCATCGCCGCATCGGCGGGAATGGCAGCGTGATAGTTGGTGACAAGCGCCTCAACCGAGGGGCCGATCAGATCGGTGACAAGCGCCGGGTAGATCCCCAGCAGCAGGGTCATCGCAACAAGCGGCGCAAAGATCAGCCGTTCGCGCCCGTTCATATCGGTGATCGACTTCAACGCCTCTTTGATCAGATCGCCAAAGACCACACGACGATAAAGCCAGAGCGCATAAGCCGCGCTCAGGATCACGCCGGATGTGGCAAACAGCGCCACCCAGGTGTTGACCTGGAAAATGCCCATCAGAGTCAGGAATTCCCCAACGAAGCCCGAGGTGCCCGGCAGGCCGACATTGGCCATGGTAAAGAACATGAAGATCAGCGCATAGGCCGGCATGCGATTCACTAGGCCGCCATAGGCAGCAATTTCCCGCGTGTGCATGCGGTCATAGATCACACCAACACAGAGGAACAGCGCGCCGGAAATAAATCCGTGGCTCAACATCTGGAAGATTGCGCCATCCACACCCTGTTGGTTCGCGGCAAAGATCCCCATGGTCACATAGCCCATATGCGCAACCGAAGAATAGGCGATCAGCTTTTTCATATCCTC
>CAYTUW010000173.1:0-5897 GCA_964441435.1 uncultured Rhodobacterales bacterium | reverse complement strand
GTCGGCGTGTTTGAGGGCGGCACCCTCTACTACGTCCGCACCGATCACATCGGGAGACCCAGCTTTGCCACCGACAACATGGCAACCGTGGTCTGGAGCGCCACGTATCTGCCATTCGGCGGCGTCCACAGCAACAAACATCCCGATGCCTGGCGATTGCCTGCTGAACAGTTGGAAAACCTGATCGCTGAATTGGTTCGACAGCATTTGGACCGACCAACAGCGGCTCCCGATCTTCTTCAAACGGCATCCGCTGTGGAGATTGTCGGCATCCGAAAATGCCTATCCATCAAGCAAAGCGCTGCAACTTTACTAGGGTTGGTGCATCGCATCGATCTGCAACCCGGTTTGATAGAAGCAATGCTGGATCGCGAGGCGATCGCCAAGTTGCTGAATGGAAAACCTGACCACATCAACCCCGCGAGCTTGACTCTCACCGCACCCTTCCGGATGCGCCGCCGTGGAGTGGAGCTGAAACTGCATCTCGGTGAGGCTTCGCCAGAGATCGACCGAACCCTGATCGAGAACATCGTAACGGCGCAGAAACTGCTGAAGATGGTCATCGAAGGCAAGAGCATAAAGGAAATTGCAGCTGGTGAAGGGATACCAGTACCCCGCATCCAGGCGCTTATAAATCTTGCGATGCTCTCACCGGATGTGCTGGATCTTGTTGCATCAGGAAAGCAACCAATCAAGCTGACCACCGAATACCTTGTGAAAACCGGCTTCCCGACTGTTTGGTCTGTTCAGCAAACAATGCTCGCCAGCCTTTAGTCTTCTGCCTCACAACCCCAAAACTCTCTCCGCCGAAATGACAAACAGAGACGCGGGCCGAGTTCGCGGCGTTTTTCCGTGCAATATCAAGTCTCTGGAGTTTCCAACGCCTGCAAGAGCCTGAAATTCAAAACATTTTCTGAGATATTTTATTGTTTAATATCAACACGCCACGTTTGGCGGAGGAGGTGGGATTCGAACCCACGGTAGACTTTCACCTACGTCGGTTTTCAAGACCGGTGCATTAAACCACTCTGCCACTCCTCCGACGGCGCAGTCTGTAACGCGCGCCCCGCGATTCGGAAAGAGCAAGTGTGATCGGGGTTTTTCGCCTATTCCGCGCAGAAGGCTTCCCTTGGGACTCAGCTCACGTTACACTTTGCGCGCAGGGGCGAGCAGGCCCGGTTCAGGCAAACTGCGACCGGAAAATCGGCGCAAAGGGGCAAGGTATGAGTGGTTCAAAGATCAACGGGAAAACAAACCGATGTCAGCGCATGGGCAAGGGTCCTGCGCTTATCGGCGCAATCGGCATCGCGCTGGCGCTCGCCGGATGTGAGGAAGGACAGGGATTCAACCTGTTCGGACCAAAGGATGGTGCCTCTGCCGAAGCGACGGAAACGGCGGCACCCGTACGCACAGGCGGTGCTACGGTGGAACGGGATGTTGAAGCGCCAGATGTCTTTCAGGTCACGGATGAAGGGCTGTGGGACGGGCGCCCTTCGCTTGGTGGGGTCTGGGTCGCACATACGGATGTTGCCGAGCCGCTTCGCGTTGTGGTGCGTAATAGTGCAAACGGCAAGGATGTTGTTGGCGCCCTCTTCCGCCGTGAACGCGCCACCCCCGGACCGAGTATTCAGGTGTCATCCGAAGCGGCAGAGGCCCTTGGCATCATTGCAGGCCAGCCCGCAACGCTAGAGGTGACCGCACTGATCCGCGAAGAGATCGAGCAGCTTCCCCCCGAACCCGCAATGGCGGCAGAGGCGGAAATTCTTTCCCCTGAAGAAATCGAAGAGACAACCCTTGACCCGATCGCCGCCGCCTCCGCCGCGATAGACACGGGGAATGAACCTGCAATTACTCCGGCGACCGATCATCCCACCCCGGTGGCCGCGGCTGCGGAATCTGCACCCAGTTCATCGCTTGAGAAACCATTTATCCAGATTGGCATTTTCAGTGTCGAGGAAAACGCAAACAACACCGCCACCTCGATGCGGCAGGCGGGCATGGTCCCGATTGTGCATGAGCAGTCAGCGAATGGCCGTCATTTCTGGCGTGTCGTCATCGGCCCGGCGAGCAACCGCTCTGAACGTGCCGATCTATTGGCAAAGGTAAAGGACCTTGGGTTCCAGGATGCCTATTTCGTCTCCAGATAATGCCGACCAACCAGGGAGAACATAAAAGATGACGCGTTTGAAAACCCTGTTCGCTCTGGTTTTTGCCATCCTGTTGGCACCGTCGGCCTGGGCGTTTGATACGCGTGCAACCGCAGCCTATGTCCTCGACCTGAAAACCGGTACGGTTCTGTTGGAAAAGGACGCCCATGTGCCGTTACCGCCGGCTTCCATGTCCAAACTGATGACGCTCAACATGCTGTTTGAGGCTCTGCGCGACGGACGCGTCCAACTTGACAGCCGTTTCGGCGTATCCGCACGTGCAGAGGCCATGGGTGGTTCGACCATGTATCTGGATCAGCGCGACCGCCCATCGGTGGAAGAGCTTATTCAGGGGATCATTGTACAGTCCGGCAATGATGCCTGCGTTGTGGTCGCAGAAGGGCTTGGAGGCTCCGAGGATTCCTTTGCCCGCATGATGAACGACCGGGCCAAAGCGCTGGGGATGGAGAATTCCACCTTTGCCAATGCCTCCGGCTGGCCAAACCCAAATCAGCGAATGAGCATGTATGACCTTGCTCTTCTGGCGCGCCGCCTGATTGAGGAGTTCCCCGAATACTATGGCTATTTCGGTCAACACGAATTTGCTTTTGACGGGCGCGCGCCGCAGAACCGTTTTAACCGCAACCCGTTGCTAAACTTGCAGATTGGCGCTGATGGCTTAAAGACCGGCCATACACAGGAAGCGGGATACGGGCTCGTTGGTTCCGCCACACAGGGCACCCGCAGGATCGTTTTTGTCATCACAGGCCTGGAAAGTGAAGACGCCCGCCGCGAAGAAGCCGAACGCATCGTCAATTGGGCCTTCCGGCAGTTCGCAGAACGCACTGTTCTGAAACAGGGGCAGGAACTGGCACGCGCAGACGTCTGGCTGGGCGCCGAACGGGACGTTGGCCTGGTCGCGGCCGAGGACGAAACCCTGCTGGTCAGTGCATTGGCGCAGGATGGCCTTGACGCCCGCGTTATCTATGAAACACCTGTCGAGGCCCCGATTGAAGAAGGCCAACAACTTGGCGAATTGATCGTCAACCTGCCTGACCTGCCAGAGGTGCGCCTACCCCTTGTCGCCGACAGGGCTGTCGCGCGCGGAGGCTTCCTGCCCCGGCTCAGGACTGCTACAGAAGTTCTGATGCAGAAAATCGCCGGGGAGGCCGCAACAGCGCAGTAAGCATGGCGCGAGGGGTATTTATCAGTTTCGAAGGCATTGACGGGTCCGGAAAGTCGACACAGGCGCGGCTTCTGGCCGATGCCTTGCGCGCTGAAGGCCGGGATGTGGTTCTGACCCGCGAACCCGGCGGATCGCCGGGCGCAGAAGAAATCCGGGCACTGGTTTTGGAAGGCGACCCAGACCGCTGGTCGGCGGAAACCGAAATTCTACTTTTTACAGCGGCACGGCGTGACCATCTGGAAAAGACCATTATCCCCGCGCTTGAGGCCGGGAAAATTGTGATTTGTGATCGGTTCGCGGATTCCACCCGGCTTTACCAGGGGATCACACGCGGAGATTTACGGGGGGTCGTGGATCGGCTCCATACGGAAATGATCGGGCGTGAACCAGACCTCACTTTCATCGTTGACATGGACCCCGCGACCGGGCTTGCCCGCGCCAAAGGCCGGCAGGGTAGCGAAGAGCGGTTTGAAGATTTCGGCGAAGGGCTACAGGCCAAAATGCGCGCCGGGTTCCTTGCGCTGGCAAAGGAGTTTTCGAACCGCTGCATCGTGGTTGACGGCGCGCGCGACGTTGGCGCCGTAAGCCGCGATATCGCCGAAAAGGCGCGGGATTTTCTGGGATGAGCGATGACTCCCTCCCCGAAGCGGACCGCGTCGAAGGGGCCCCCCACCCGCGCGAAACCGCTCGCCTAATTGGACACAAAGCCGCTGAACAGGCCTTTCTTGATCTCTATAATCAGGACCATATGCATCACGCTTGGCTGATTTCCGGGCCAGAAGGGATCGGCAAAGCCACTTTCGCCTGGAAAATCGCCCGCTTCCTGCTGGCCCAGCCCAAAGCGGCCGATGGCGGGCTGTTTGGCGATGCACCCCCAGCGCCGGAAACCCTTGATATCCTGTCGGATCACCCGGTTGCAGCGCGGGTGCTTGCGGGCTCTGAACCGCGTCTGAAACTGATCCGCCGCGCCTGGGACCACGAAAAGAAACGCCTCAAAACTGTGATATCTATTGAGGAAATCCGGGATATGCGGGGGTTTCTGTCCCTATCTGCGGCCGATGGCGGGCAGCGCGTGGTGATCGTTGACGCCGCCGATGAGATGAACGTGCAAGCCGCCAATGGCCTGCTGAAGATGCTGGAGGAACCACCTGCAGATGTGACCTTCCTTTTGGTCAATCACCAACCCGCCGCGATCCTGCCAACCATCCGTTCACGCTGTCAGGTGCTGCGGCTTCATCCGCTGCCGCCGAACGCCATGGCCGAGGCGCTGGCTCAGGCCAGCGGTAAGACGGACGGGGCAGAGGCGCTGGCGGCCCTTGCTGCCGGGTCGGTCGGCGCGGCGATCCGCTTGCTGAACCTTGGTGGGCTGGAGGCATATGGCGAGCTTGTCGATCTTGCGACGACGATGCCGCGCATTG
Source organism: uncultured Rhodobacterales bacterium (assembly GCA_964441435.1). Lineage (GTDB taxonomy): Bacteria > Pseudomonadota > Alphaproteobacteria > Rhodobacterales > Rhodobacteraceae > CAYTUW01. Next base: position 1,146 of record CAYTUW010000173.1, on the reverse strand, counting down.
ACCGCCCACGTCTGCTGAAGCTCGCTGAAAGCGCTGTTGGCGCAAAAAATGAACCGCGTTTCGCGCTGCTTCTGAACCTGTTTGATTTCCTGATTGCCCGCCTTGCCCGTGCCGGGGTCGCCGGTGTTCCCACACCAGAAGCCGCCCCCGGCGAAGCCCAAATGTTGACCCGCCTCTCCCCCAATGCGGATGCTGGTCGCATCTGGGCCGAAGCCCAGGCGACGCTGTCGCAACGGGCACGCCATGGCAAAGCTGTGAACCTTGACCCTGCCGCGCTTCTGCTCGATATGGGATTAAAGATCAACGACATTGCGGCCAGGATAGCCGCGCGCGGATAGCCCCTCATGACACCTGAGATCACGGACAGCCATTGCCATCTCGATTTCCCGGATTTCGAGGGTGAACTCGACGCGCTGATTGCCCGTGCTGCCGACGCCGGGGTGACACGGATGGTCACGATCTGTACGCGCCTCAGAAACGAACCCCGGGTGCGCACGATCGCAGAGGCACACGCGCCGGTGTTCTACGCCGCGGGCACCCACCCGATGAGTGCCGCCGAAGAGCCGCTCGCCACGGTCGAAGAACTGGTGGGGCTTGCCCGGCACCCTAAATTTGTCGGTATCGGTGAAACCGGGCTGGATTATCACTACACCGCCGACACAAAGGACATTCAGCAGGAATCATTGCGCATCCATATAGAGGCCGCGCGCCAGACGCGGCTGCCGCTGATCATTCATGCGCGGGCCGCGGATGAAGATATGGCGCGCATCCTGTCCGACGAATATGCAAGCGGCAGTTACAGTTGCGTCATGCATTGCTTTTCGTCGGGTGCCGCGCTGGCAGAGGCGGCGCTAGATCTGGGGTTCTACCTGTCGATGTCCGGCATTGCGGCCTTTCCTAAATCCGGGGAGCTGCGCGATATTTTTGCTGCGGCACCGGTTGATCGCATCCTTGTTGAAACCGACGCGCCCTATCTTGCGCCACCGCCCTTTCGCGGCAAGCGCAATGAACCGGCCTACAGCGCCCATACAGCGCGTATCGGGGCAGAGGTTTTCCGCATGGATTATGCCGATTTCGCCGCGCAAACGCAGGCCAATTTTGATCGCCTGTTCAAGAAGGCCGTTGCCTTTGGAAAGGACGGCCACT
>CAYTUW010000172.1:0-5914 GCA_964441435.1 uncultured Rhodobacterales bacterium | reverse complement strand
GGTTGACCGGGGATTTCGGACGACCCCAGATGTTTTCGCCCATCCGGCGGTCGATTTTGTACTTGGCAGACGTGCGTTTGGTCACGGCTGGTCTCCTTCTTAGCGTTTCGAAGGGCGTTGTCCTTTGCCTTGCGGCCGACAGGCATCCCCTTGCGGGGGCCACCAACACCAAAATGATTGTCCCGGCCATCGCTGACCGGGAACGAGGGGCTTCTAAGGGTGGATCACGTGGGAGTCAATGACCCATGGCCAGTTCATGACATAAAAGCGCGGCCTCTGGTTCGGCCAACATGCGCCGGGCGCTGTCGCCGTAGCGGCCCGGGTCCGTTTCCAGTTCCGGGTACACGGCAAAGAGATCGCTTCGCTGCTCTGTGTCCATGAGGTCAAGTCGCGCCATCGCCGGATGGAAACTTTCAGTTTCAACCCCATTGGCCCAGATGACCTCATGTGAATCAAACATCAGATGAAGATAAGAGACATCACGGCCTGTGTGGTCTGCGTGAATTGAAACGCCGTTCACCAGATCTCGCGCAGCCACCAGCACCTCATCGGTATTGAACAATACCTCAGCGCCCTCGCCACCGATCAGGATGCGGTGATCCGGCGAAAGCCACAGATCCCGTTCCGGGCCACCACCTATCAGCGCACCCTTCCGAACGCGGATGGGGCGCAGCCCTGGCATTGTAAACAGTCGCGCACCGGATAGCCTGCGCTGCCCGACCCAACGGATTTCCTGTTCACCACTATCTTTGCTTTGCACCAGATCGCCGGGTTTCAGTGTTTCTATCGGCACATCGCCACGGGCTGTCCTGATAAGGGTTCCCGGCGTGAAACAGATAACGCCAGCGCCAACATCATCGACATCATGCACCTGTTTCTCGATCTGCAACCCCTCAACCACCCAAAGATCCTGGTCCTTTGGCGGCAGTGGCCCAACAGACATCAATAGCGGGATGCGCCCTGCTCCAGGTTCCAGCAACGCCAGATGAAATGTCTGATACCCATCCGTGACTGTAAAACTCCTGTCCTGCCAGAGTGTTTCCTCTTCGCCGGACGCTACATCAGGACCGTCGCCCGCTTCCATCCTGTCGTGAAACATGCGCCGCACCATGCGAGCGGCTCTTTTGCGCAGTTCCCCTTCTCCTTCGGGCATCCCCAGGCTGAGAAACGAATTTGCGCCATCCACACGCAGAGGTTCCCCCTGCCAACGCCACGTCACCCCTTGTTCAATCTTTTCCGGTCGCGCGGATTTCTGCCCTCCGATCTCCGTCTGACTACACGAAATGACAAACGTGCCGATATAGCCCGCATCCATGCCTGTTACCCGCTCTATTCTTTTTATTGCCGCAAGGCTATCACCCCGGATTCCCTGTGAAAAGAACCGCGGGCATGCCCGCACAGGTCTGTGACTGCTAAGACTCACCCCCCTCTGGGGAATTGACACCGGGCGGGAAATGTGGCGACTGAAACGGCAAATACAGGAACGATAAATGGCCGATCAGCCCGCAGACACCACCCACCAGAAGTCTCCCCTCTGTGTCGCCGTGTTGCCGGCGCGGGGCGGGTCCAAACGGATTCCATTCAAAAACGGCCGGGATTTCAGCGGTGCCCCGATGATTTCCTGGCCGGTTAATGCGGCGCGGAAAAGCGCGTTATTTGACCGCATTGTCGTCTCGACCGATAGCCCGGAGATCGCCGCGATCGTCCAATCGCACGGTGGCGAGGTTCCATTCCTGCGGGATGCCGGACTTGCCGATGACCACACCGGCACGACTGAGGTCATCCGCGATGCTGTCGGGCGGCTGAACCTGCCCGCTGAAGCCATCGTGTGCTGCATCTATCCGACAGCCGTCATGCTTGAACCGGATGACCTTCGGGCTGGTCTGGCACAGCTGCGTGAAAGCAACACTGACTGGGTGCTGAGTGTGGGCCACCATCGCAGCGCCATCCAGCGCGCCTATCGAATGACGGCGGGAGTTCTAACCCCTTTTGACCGCGCGATGATGGAACAGCGTTCCCAGGACCTCGAACCGGCCTATTTTGACGCCGGACAGTTTTACTTTGCCAGGGCCGCCACCTGGGCCAACCCAGATGCACGTGTCTGGGACAGCGCCGCCCCGGTAATACTCCCTGCGGATCGGTGCGTTGATATTGACACCGAAGAGGATTGGCACCTGGCAGAAAAGATCTTTGCTAGCCAGCAGAAAACCCCGTGGCCAATGCCGTAACACTGCCCCGGTTGCCCCTGAGAACAGGGTCAGTTTCCATCTGATGGCATAGCATCACAGACATAATAGATTGTCCTGCCGGCCAACCCCCTCTGATCATAGACCGTAATTTCACCCGGATCCTGAGGATAAAGAACGAAGGCAAAAACCTGCGGGTCAAACTGGTTCGGCCCTGCGCAGTAACCCTTGCGCGTCAGCAGTTGATAGCTGTCCCAGGAAAGTGGCGGCAGGGTATCGAACTCACACAGGTATTCGATTGCCTCGATCGACGTGCGGGTCATCACCCGATCACCATTGTCCATGATCGCATCGGCGTCAGTGCCACAGCCATTCGGGTTTGACGTAATCACCCCTGTGGCAAAAACAGGCACAGCCGCAAAGGCAGCAAGGGCCAGAATACTGCGGTGAAGCGTTCCGCTCAAACGAGGGCCGCAGCGATGGCCGCCCTGACCTCGTCGATTTCACCCAACCCGTTGACCGATTTCAGGTCACGGCTGTGATAGTAATAACCAATCAGCGGTGAGGTTTTCTTGTAATATTCCATAAGGCGGGTGCGCAGGCTTTCCTCATTGTCGTCGGCCCGGCGCTTGAACTCCGTCCCACCGCAGTTGTTGCATTTACCGCTTGCCGGGATGGGTTTGGAAATGTCGTTATAAACCTCTCCACAATCGCCGCAGGTGGAACGGGCAGTGATCCGCGCAACCAGCGCATCGTCATCAACCTGCATCTCAACCACACAATCAAGGGTCTGGTTGTTCCGGGCAAGTAGTTCGCCCAATGCATCTGCCTGCGCAAGGGTCCGCGGGAAGCCATCAAAGATGAACCCGCCGCCGGTATCACGCTGAAGTTTTTCCTCGATCAGGCCGATCACAATTTCATCGGTGACAAGTTCGCCAGCGTCCATAATCGCGGCAACCTTCTTACCCATCTCAGTGCCTGACGTGCGCGCCTCGCGAAGCATATCACCGGTTGAAAGCTGAACCATACCGCGCTCCTCAACAAGGATCCGCGCCTGTGTCCCCTTTCCCGCACCGGGCGGGCCAAGCAAAATAATATTCATCGACGGGCTGTCCCTTTCCTGCCGCGTTTTTTGCCGCGGAGCTGTGATTTTTCGATTAGCCCCTCATATTGATGCGCGAGCATATGGGACTGCACCTGCTGGATCGTGTCCATGGTCACAGAGACCACGATCAGAACCGAGGTGCCGCCAAAATAGAACGGAATGGAAAGTTGGCTACGCAGAATCTCCGGAAGGAGACAAACTGCCGCAAGGTAACCCGACCCAAGCACCAGCAATCGGGTCACGACGTAGTCAAGGTATTCGGCGGTTTTCTTGCCTGGACGAATGCCGGGGACGAAACCGTTCTGGTTCTTCAGATTATCCGCCACGTCGTCGGTCTTGAAGCTGACGTTGAAGGTGTAGAAGAAGGTGAAGAACACGATCATCCCGGTGAAGAACGCCAGGTAAAGCGGCTGACCCGGACCGAAATAGGCCAGGATCGTCGACATCACAGGGCCAGTCTGGTTGCCTGAGAAAGTCGAAATCGTCGTTGGCAGCAGCAGTAGCGACGAGGCAAAGATCGCCGGGATCACGCCAGCGGGGTTCACTTTGACCGGCAGGTGGCTGTTACCGCCGTCATATACTTTCATCCCGACCTGGCGACGCGGATACTGAATGTGGATCTTCCTCAGCGCGCGCTCCATGAACACGACGAATGCGATCACGGCGACCATCATGACAAGTACGCCGATAATCACCGCCGGGCTGATCGCACCGGACCGCCCCTGACTCAGGAACTGGGCCAGTGCTGCGGGAATTTCAGCAATAATGCCGACGAAGATGATAAGGGAAATACCGTTGCCGATGCCGCGTGCGGTGATCTGCTCCCCCAGCCACATCAGGAACATCGTCCCACCGACGAGCGTGACCATACAGGTCAGGCGGAAATAGAGACCGGGATCGGTGGCAAGATCGCCTGCCTCAAGGCTCGCGGCAAGACCATAGGCCTGGAAGGTCGCCAGCGCCACGGTGCCATAGCGTGTGTATTGGTTGATTTTCTTGCGGCCCTGTTCGCCCTCTTTTTTCAACTGTTCAAGCGCTGGAACCATCGCAGTCAGAAGCTGAATGATGATCGAGGCCGAAATATAAGGCATGATGCCAAGCGCAAATATCCCCATCCGCGACAGCGCACCACCGGTGAACATCGACAGAATGCCGCCAATACCACTGGCCGCCTGATCCATGAAATCCCTCAGCGCCACACCGTCGATACCCGGCACCGGGATAAAGGTGCCAAGCCGATAGACGATCAGCAGACCCAGGGTGAATAGGATACGCTGGCGCAGCTCCGTCGCCTTGCCGAAGGCGCCCCAGCTCATATTTGCGGCCATTTGTTCTGCGGCGGATGCCATATGGGCCTCTCCCTTGTGTAAACGCCGCCTGGAACGGTTTCCCGTATCCGGCGGCGCTTGGAAAACTTGATTGTATGTAAGCAGCCGACGGGCGGCTCACAAGGCTTTATTCAGCCGCTGCCGGGGTTGTGACGGTCAGTGAACCGCCTGCCTTTTCGACCGCTTCGACCGCACCTTTGGAGGCGCCAGTGACTTCGATCTTCGCCTTGGCGGAAAATTCGCCCTTCGCCAGCACGCGAATACCGTCACGCTTGCGCCGCACCAGGCCGCTTTCGATCAACACATCTTCGGTGATCGCTTTCTTGGCGTCGATCTTCTTCGCGTCGATGAATTTCTGGATCAGCCCCAGGTTCACCACGGCAAACTGCTTGCGGTTCGGCTTGTTAAAGCCGCGCTTTGGCAGACGTTGGTAGAGCGGCATCTGGCCACCCTCATAGCCTTTGATCGCAACACCGGAACGGGATTTCTGACCCTTGATACCACGGCCACCGGTCTTACCAGTGCCGGAGCCGGGACCACGGCCAATACGTTTGCGGGGTTTGGTTGCGCCAGGATTGTCGCGCAGTTCATTGAGTTTCATGTCGCTCTCTCCTTGCCGGAAGTGACCCATGAGCGAAGGGGCCAGACGCGGCGTTTCAGTAAGGTATGATTCTTGCGGCCCAACAGGGCCACCGGGGGCGTATACGCTTTGGATCAAACGGTTTCAAGCCCCTCAAAGGCCGGGCCAGTAATGGCAATGCCTATGTTATTTCGATCGCCCCAACGAGTTCTAATCCATTCAGGACTGAGTCTACCGCGACAGTCGCAAGGATAAGCCCCATTACCCGACTGATTACATTGGCACCTGTGGCGCCTATACACCGTTTGAGCGGTCCAGCGAGCAACAACAATACCAACGTCAAGACGAGTACACTGGTCAATATCATACCGGTGACCATCTGGTCCGGGATCGAATTTCGATTGTTGTCTGTCAGGATCACAATCGCCAGCATCGCACCTGGTGACGCGATTGAGGGCATTGCAAGCGGGAATACAGTGCCCGAAATATGGTCTTTTTCCGCTTGTTCGATTTCACGGGCTGGCTTTGCATCGCCAAAAATCATGGTGAGCGCAAACAGGAACAGAATAATTCCACCAGCAATCTGAAACGATCCGAGGCGCAAACCGATAGCTTCTAAAAGGAGTTGTCCACCAATAAGGAAAAGGAACAACACAATGGCCGCAACCAGAACCCCCCTAAGCGCGAACTGCCAATGCAAATGGGACGGGACGGA
>CAYTUW010000171.1:0-5935 GCA_964441435.1 uncultured Rhodobacterales bacterium | reverse complement strand
GAAGACGAACCCGGCGAAACCGGCGACCTGGTCGAACGGCTGATGGGCAAGAAACCGGAAATGCGGTTTCAGTACATCCAGGAGAATGCCCGGTTTGTTGAGGAGCTGGATGTTTGAGGTTGGATCACCGCTTTGGTGGCATCGCCCGCAAACTTAGTAGTTGGTTTTGTGTATCTTTTTCTAAGCGGAGGCAACTCACTAGGATTAACACTTAACGTAAAAAACTCTGTCAAACCCCTTAGCCCCGCATGCGGCCAGGTCGCGCACGTAGGTTACTCCCCATCACCGGCAATACTGCCCAGGTCGGGTCGCGCCATGCGTCTTTTACAGCCATGATCGCTCTGCAATCATCCTGCCCTGTTCAACACTTTGTTATCACGCAAAACTTGGCAGTTGGGAATCGGCCTTCCCTGCGGCTATAGTCCGCCGCAATCAAAACAGGGAGAGAACAAAAAATGTTCAACAAGACCATAACAACGATCGCGGCCTTGATGATGACCAGCGTTGCTGTCAGCGCGGAAACCATCAACTGGGCGCGCGCCGGGGATGCGCTGACGCTTGACCCGCACGCCCAGAACGAAGGGCCGACATCGGCCATGCTGCATCAGATCATGGAACCGCTTGTGATGCGCGATATGACCGGCGCCATGGTGCCCGCACTGGCCACCGAATGGGGCCCGTCTGAGGACAACCCGAACGTCTGGGTGTTCCAACTGCGCGAAGGTGTGACCTATCACGACGGTTCGGCGTTTGATTCCGAGGATGTCGTATTCTCGCTGAACCGCGCAATGACCGAGGACAGCGATTATAAGGAACTGCTGGCAAGCGTTGTTGAAGTGCGCGCCGCCGGGCCGCACACCGTTGAAATCGAAACCAACGGCCCGAACCCGATCATGCCGAACAACCTGACCAACATGTTCATCATGGACAAGGATTGGGCAGAGGCAAACAACGCCGTGAAGGTGCAGGACTATGAAGGTGGCGAAGATACTTTTGCTGCCAAGAACGCCATGGGCACCGGACCTTACGTGCTGGTCAGCCGTGAACCTGACGTGCGCACGGTCTTGCGGATCAACGAAAACTACTGGGGCAAAGATGAATTTGCCATGCAGGTGACAGAGATCAACTTCACCCCGATCCAGAACGCCGCAACGCGGGTTGCAGCACTTCTGTCCGGCGAAGTTGATTTCATCCAGGATGTTCCGGTGCAGGATTTGCAGCGGGTTGTTGACGCGGATGGGCTCGATGTGCGGACCGCGCCGCAGAACCGCGTGATCTTCTTCGGGATGAACCAGGGCGCTGACGATCTGGCCAATGACAATGTCGAAGGCGCGAACCCGCTTGCGGATGTGCGCGTGCGTCAGGCGATGTCAAAGGCGATCAACCGCGATGCGATCCAACAGGTCGTGATGCGTGGTCAGTCCACCCCTGCGGGCATGATTGCCCCGCCTTTTGTCAACGGCTGGACCGCTGAGATGGACGCAAGCTCCGCCACGGATATTGAAGGTGCCAAGGCGCTGATGGCCGAAGCAGGCTATGGTGACGGGTTCACCATTCAGCTTGACTGCCCGAATGACCGCTACATCAACGATGAGGCGATCTGCCAGGCTGCAGTTGGCATGCTCGCCCAAATCGGCGTGACCGTGAACCTGAACGCGCAGCCCAAGGCGCAGCACTTCCCGCTGATCAGCAATGGTGAAACCGATTTCTACATGCTGGGCTGGGGTGTTCCGACCTATGATTCCGAATATGTGTTCAACTTCCTCGCCCATACGCGCGGTGACGAATACGGGTCATGGAATGCAACCGGGTTCTCCGACGCAGACCTTGATGCCAAGATCGAAGCGCTGGCGTCCGAAACTGACCTCGATGCGCGTAATGCGATGATCGCAGAGATCTGGACGGTTGTGCAGGATCAGCAGCTCTATGTTCCAATCCACCACCAGGTGCTGAACTGGGGCATGGCATCCAATGTTGCAACCATCGTTGCACCGGATGATGCGGCGAAGTTCAAGTATTTCGAGATCAACTGATCCGATAACAAATCAGGCGCGCCCGGGAAACTCGGGCGCGTCCGACCTTCCGGGCGCGCCTTTCTGTTGTCCGGCCACTCACATTTTCAAAACGGGGAGAGACCTGATGCGACGCCTCATGCTTACCGCGGCGGCCTTTGCGGCCCTGTCATCCGCAGCCCGGGCTGAAGAATTCAGATGGGCGGTGACAACTGACCCGCAAACGATGGACCCGCATGCGGTCAACTCTGCCCCGGTTCTGGGTTTTCTGAACAACGTCTACGAAGGGCTGGTGCGTCGCGGCAAGGATATGTCCGTCGAACCTGCGCTCGCCACTTCCTGGGAACCGATTGGGGATGGCGAGGGCTGGCGCTTCAACCTGCGCGAAGGCGTGACTTTCCAGGATGGCAGCACCTTTGACGCCGAAGATGTACTGTTTTCCTATCAACGCGCCTCCAGCGAAGCGGCGGATACGCGCAGCTGGTTCTCATCCGTATCAGAAGTGAAAATCGTTGACGCCTATACTGTCGATATCATGACCAGCGCCCCCAACCCGATTTTCCCCGGCAGCATCGCCAACTGGATGATTATGGACAGCGGCTGGGCCGCGGCCAACAATGCTGAATTGCCGGACAAGGAAAACGGCAACCACGCCACGCTGAACAGCAATGGCACAGGCGCGTTTCAGATCACAGCGCGGGAACCCGGCCTGCGCACCGTGCTTGAACCGCATGACGGCTGGTGGGGCGAGGTCGAACATAACATCACCCGCGCCGAACTGACGCCAATTCAGAATGCAGCGACCGCGCTTGCGGCGCTGCTGTCGGGCGATGTCGATTTTATCAACCCCGTGCCCATTCAGGATGTTGAACGCCTGTCTGGCAATGACCAGGTCAAGGTCATCCAGGGGATTGAGGCCCGCGTGATCATGCTCGGCTTCCCGCATGAGGCGGCGGCGCTGAAATATTCCGAAGAAACCGCTGACGCCAATCCCTTTGCCGATGCCCGCGTGCGCCGTGCGGTCGGCCATGCGATCAATGTTCCGGCGATCCTGCAAACCATCATGCGCGGCAATGCCGAAGAGGCCGATCAGTTGGTCAGCCCGGCGATGCGGGGCTACGCAAACGGGCTGAACCGCTGGGAGTATGACCCGGACAGGGCCCGCGCCCTGCTGGAAGAAGCCGGCTACAGCGATGGCTTCACCTTTGGACTCAAATGCCCGAACAACCGCTATCTGAACGATGAATCCGTCTGTCAGGCGGTAACGGGCATGTTGGCGCAGGTCGGAATGCGGGCCACACTGGATGCGATGCCGGTGCAGAACTACTGGCCGGAACTGCGCGAAGACAATTTTGACATGTATCTGCTTGGCTGGTCGCCCGGCACCTTTGATGCGGAACACCCGGTCCGCTTCCTTGCCGCCACCCCGAATGAGGAAAAACGCCTCGGCAGCTGGAACTTCGGCGGGTATTCGAATGCGCGGGTGGATGAACTTCTGCCGCTGATCCAATCCACGATTGATGAGACAAAGCGCCAGGAAATGCTGGATGAAGTCGCGCGCATTCTGCTGGAAGAGGTCGCCTATGTGCCGCTTTACGTGCAGCCACTGATCTGGGGCACGGGCAGCAATATCGAACTCACACAGCGCCCGGATAACTTCTTTATCCTGCGCTGGGTGACAGTGAATAACTAACGGATGCGGGCCTTTCGGGGCCCGCGATCACATTGGGACGACAGGGGCTTTTATGCTGGCTTATATCATCAGGCGTGTTCTGCAGTCGGCACTTGTGTTGCTGATTGTCGGGCTGATCGCCTTTTCCATGTTTCGCTTTGTGGGCGATCCGATTGACAATATGCTGGGGCAGGAACGCACGATTGCGGATATTGAACGGCTGCGCGGCCAGCTTGGCCTCGATCAGCCGTTTCCGGTGCAATATTACAAGTTCCTTGAAGGGGCCGTTCAGGGCAATTTCGGCGTAAGCTACCGCCAGGGTCGTCCGGTGTCTGATATCCTGATCGAACGGGCGCCTGCCACGCTGGAGCTTGCCGCTGTTTCGGGCACGCTGGCGATCCTGTTTGGCATCGCCCTTGGTGTGTTCACGGCGATCCGAAGGGACGGGATCACCGCGAACCTCATCATGACAGGGAGCCTGATCGGGGTGTCGTTACCAACCTTCCTCATCGGGATATTATTGATCTACATCTTCTCTGTAGAGCTCGACATGTTGCCGAGTTTTGGTCGGGGTGAGGTCACGCAAATCGGCTGGTGGTCGACCGGATTTCTGACCGCCAGCGGGCTGAAGGCGCTGATCCTGCCCTCGATCACGCTGGGGCTTTACCAGATGACGCTGATCATGCGGCTCGTCCGATCCGAAATGCTGGAGGTCATGCGCCAGGATTACATCCGTTTTGCCCGGGCGCGCGGGCTGTCCGAACGCGTCATCAACTTCCGCCATGCGCTGAAAAACACGCTGGTGCCGGTGATCACGGTGACGGGCCTACAACTCGGCGCGATCATCGCCTTTGCCATCATCACCGAAAGCGTGTTCCAGTGGCCGGGCGTTGGCCTGTTGTTCATCAATGCCATCCAATTTGTCGATATTCCGGTGATGGCGGCCTATCTTATGCTGATTTCGGTGATGTTTGTGGGGATCAACCTGATTGTTGACCTCCTTTATGTCGCCATTGACCCGAGGCTCAGATCATGACCGAGACATCTGAACAAACCCAAACTGCTGCCACACCGGGCCTGCTGGCGCGGGGCTGGGACAGTGATCTGGCGTGGAATTTCCGCCGCTCGCCGGTGGCGATTGTCTCGCTCACGGTCACATTGCTGATGATCCTCGCAGCGGTATTCGCCCCGCTGATCGCGCCGCATGATCCGTTTGATCCGGCGACGCTCAACCTGATGAACGGGTTTACACCGCCGGGGGAGGCCAATGCCTTTACCGGGGATGCGTTCTGGCTGGGGACGGATGACCAGGGGCGCGATGTGTTTTCGACGATCCTTTACGGGTTGCGTATATCGCTGTTCGTCGGCGTCATGGCGGTGCTTCTGGGCATGGTGATCGGCATCGTTATGGGGCTGGTTTCCGGCTATTTCGGCGGCTGGGCCGAAACCATCATCATGCGGGTTGCCGATGTGCAGCTGACATTCCCGTCGATCCTGATTGCGATGCTGATCTTCGGGATTGCAAAAGGGTTCACGCCAATCGAATACCGTGACCAGATGGCGATCTGGGTGCTGATCCTGGCGATTGGTTTGTCGGACTGGGTGCAATTTGCCCGCGTGGTGCGTGGGGCAACGCTGGTGGAGCGGAACAAGGAATATGTGCAGGCCGCACGGCTGATCGGGCGCGGTTCTATCCCGATCATGTTCCGCCATATCCTGCCGAATGTGCTGTCGCCGGTGCTGGTTATCGCGACGATCTCGCTCGCGCTCGCGATCATTGCGGAGGCGACGCTCAGCTTCCTTGGCGTGGGCGCCCCACCGACACAGCCCTCGCTTGGCACGCTTATTCGCATCGGGCAGGATTTCCTCTTTTCCGGGGAATGGTGGATCCTGTTCTTCCCGGCGGTGACGCTGCTGGCGCTGGCGCTTTCGGTTAACCTTTTGGGGGATTGGCTGCGTGATGCGCTCAATCCGAAGCTGCGGTGAAGGACCAGATATGACACTTCTTGATATCCGCGACCTCACGGTCGAATTCCCGACCCGCCGCCGCTTGTTCACCGCTGTGGACAGGGCAGAACTGTCCGTTGCCCCCGGTGAAATCCACGGGCTGGTTGGGGAATCCGGGGCGGGGAAATCCACCATTGGTGCGGCGGTTCTGGGCCTGCTGGATCGCCCGGGCCGAATTGCCGCTGGCGAGATTTTCCTCAATGGCGCGCAAATCAGCGGGCTCGATGCCAATGCGATGCGCGCC
>CAYTUW010000170.1:0-5990 GCA_964441435.1 uncultured Rhodobacterales bacterium | reverse complement strand
CCCTTTGAATCAGGAACTGGCGGGGCTTGAGGAAGGGCGCTACCTGAGCATTCCAAACATTGAGCGCATATATCCCGATACCGTGATCGGCGATGGGATGTATTCGACATATTTCCGCCGCTCCTCCAGAGCGGTTGGCGGCGGTGCAAAACTATTTTCCTCCGACAGGGCGGGTTTAACCCGATTTGGCCTGACCGGGCATAGCGCCGGTAAATCCGCCACACCAAGAGGAAGTGGATATGAAATCGGCATACACCGGCCGCATTATCCGGGTCCGCGTCCCTGGGCATTCCCAAAGCACCGACGGTCAAGTTCTAGCGTTATTTTACATTTTGAGGGGCTGACTCCATTGGGCTGGGTCTACAAGCGGCTACGCAAAGCTCATTTTCTGCGGCAACTGGCAACCCATCCGGTTGGCGACCAGATGAGGGCGCAGATCGCGGCGATTGGGGATGGTGGCATTCCGGCGGGGCTGGCGTTGCATAGCGAATTGCAGGGTCTTGATCCGCGCGCCCGCAAGCACCTGGAGAGGTTAAACCTGCTGGTGCAGGCGGAATTCCAGCCAGAAGTAGCCCTGGAGCGTTGGTTTCCGGGCGCTAGGCTGGATTTATCGGTGGCAGGGTTCGATCATTGGCTTATGCAGCAAAAAGGCCAGTTTCTGAATTCTGCCGGGTAGATACCGGGCCACATCTGTGGACGGGCCCGGTAAGCGGTGGGTGTGCTTAGCCAAGGGTGCTGTCAATACCTTTGCAGGCTTCAACCAGCCCTTTGACGGCGTTGACGGAACTGTCAAACATCGCCTGTTCATCGGCGTTGAGTTTGATATCCACAACACGTTCGATACCGCCTGCGCCAATCACGGTCGGCACACCGACATAAAACCCGTCAAGCCCATAGGCGCCGTCAACATAGGCCGCACAGGGCAAGACGCGTTTCTGATCTTTGAGGTAGGCTTCGGCCATCTCAATGGCGCTGGTGGCCGGGGCGTAAAAGGCGGACCCGGTTTTCAGCAGGCCAACGATTTCTGCGCCGCCATCACGGGTGCGCTGCACGATCGCGTCGAGTTTGTCTTGTGTAGTCCAGCCCATTTTCACCAGATCCGGCAGTGGGATGCCTGCCACCGTGGAATACCGCGTCAGCGGCACCATCGTGTCGCCGTGTCCCCCCAGAACAAAGGCCGTAACGTCCCGCATGGAGACATCAAATTCCAGGCTGAGAAAATGGCGGAAGCGGGCAGAGTCAAGCACGCCTGCCATGCCACAAACCTTTTCGTGCGGCAGGCCGGAAAATTCACGCAGGGCCCAGACCATCGCGTCAAGCGGGTTGGTGATGCAGATAACAAAAGCATCCGGGGCATGTTTGGCGATGCCCTCGCCAACGGATTTCATGACCTTGAGGTTAATACCCAGAAGGTCATCGCGGCTCATCCCCGGTTTGCGTGGCACGCCTGCGGTGACGATGCAGACATCCGCGCCGGCAATGTCCGCGTAATCCGTTGTGCCGCTCATTGCAGCGTCAAAGCCTTCGGATGGGCCACTTTCAGCGAGGTCGAGCGCCTTGCCCTGCGGAACGCCATCCGCGATGTCAAAAAGCACAACGTCACCGAGTTCCTTCATCGCTGCGAGGTGGGCGAGCGTGCCGCCGATTTGTCCCGAGCCGATAAGCGCGATCTTGGGTCTGGCCATGAGTGTATTCCTTGTGTTTTGGGTGTGCAGGCTTGGCGCATGGCTAGCCGCTTCGTCAGAGTTACGCAAGCCTGCCGCAGTGCGGCATTGCGGTTGACGGGCGTCATTTCTACCGTCAGACAAAATGAAATCCGTTACAAATATAGAGAAGACACGTGGGATTTGCCCTGGAAACCTATCTGATCGCAGTGCCCGCAGTGCTGTTTGCGGGCATTTCAAAGGGCGGTTTCGGGTCCGGCGCGGCCTTTGCGGCAGTGCCGCTGTTGGCGCTGGTGGTGGATCCGGGCGTGGCGGTCGGCCTGATGTTGCCGCTGCTGATGCTGATGGATTTAGGTGCGCTGAAACCCTATTGGGGCAAGTGGGATCGTCATGCGGCCATGGCGCTGATCCTTGGAAGCCTGCCAGGCATCGCCCTTGCCGGCCTGTTCTGGAAAGTCGCGGATCCTGATCTGTTTCGCTTTCTGATCGGTCTTGTCGCGCTGGTATTCGTGGCCTGGCAAACGGCGCAGCACTACGGGGTGGCGCCGACACCAAAACGTGCGCTGCCTGGATGGTCCGGCTGGCTGATGGGATGTGTCGTTGGCTTCACCAGCTTTATAAGCCACGCCGGCGGGCCGCCTGCGGCTGTGTACTTGCTGTCGAAGCGATTGGATAAAACGGCTTATCAGGCGACGACGGTTCTGGTGTTTTGGGCGGTCAACCTGCTGAAATTTATTCCCTACGCCGCGCTGGGCATCTTTAGCCGGGACATACTGCTGGCCGATCTGGTTCTGGCACCGATTGCGCTGCTCGGCGTCTGGCTTGGTGTGATTGCACATAAGGCACTGTCAGAAAAGATGTTCTTCGGTGTCGCCTATGTTTTGCTCACGTTGACGGGGGCAAAGCTCATCTGGGATTCACTAATCTGAGGTGCAAGCATTCCTGATGGTGCCCGTTCAGGCGTCGGACCCTGAAATATCCGTCAGCTCTTCGGTCAGGGTTTCATAGGCCTGTCCCGACGCAACAAGGCAAGTCATCCCGTTAGGCAGGGTCACCGTAATGGTCCAGGTGCCGGTTTCGTGACTGGCAAAAACCTCCACCACAGCGTTATTGGCACCAAGGCCAATCGCCTGTCGGCTTTCGCCCCAGCGTTCGGCGAGCCGTTCGATCACTTGGGCGCGCTCGGCACAGTTGTTGTTCTGGGCGAAGGCATGCTGGGTCGCGAGCAGCATCGCGCCGATCCCAAATGACAAACTTATCAGCTGTTGTCTCATTCCGTGTCCTTTCTTCGACTGGTTTTTGCCGGGCCAGTGCGTGCGGTAATTACATGCGCCAGAGGGCCCCGGCCGTCGCGTCCGAAGTTCAAGCCTGCCTTGTAAGCGACAAAAATATGGTTAATCGGCCGGGCGGTGTCGCCACGTGTTTCTGCGCTGCGGCAAAATTTCACTTGTCATTTGCTGCGCGGAGCGCTTCATTTGCGCAAGAAAGTTACAAAGGCAGAATCGATGAGTCAGTTGAACAGGCCCCTTCGTTCGGTGCTCTATATCCCCGCATCGAAAGACCGGGCACTTGAAAAAGCGCGTTCTCTGGCCACGGATGCCATCATTTTCGATCTGGAAGATGCGGTTGCACCAGAAGAGAAGTTGACGGCACGTGAAACGCTGGCCGCGACGCTGGACGAGCGGGACTATGGCCCTCGGCTAAAGCTTGTCCGGATCAATGCGCTTGAAACGGAATGGGGGCGGGATGATGCACGGGCGGTGGCGCGAATGGCCGCGGATGCCATTCTGTTGCCAAAGGTTAATTCGGCGGCTGATGTCGACGCGCTTGGCGCGCTTGTAGGCGATTTGCCGATCTGGGCAATGATGGAAACCCCGCTTGCGATGCTTAATGCTGCTTCGATAGCCGCGCATCCGCAGCTTCAGGGCTTTGTCATGGGCACGAATGATCTGGCGAAAGAATTGAACACTCGCTTCCGTGCCGACCGCGAACCGATGCTGACAAGTCTTGGCCTTTGTCTGCTGGCAGCACGCGGCCATGGGGTGGCGATTGTCGATGGAGTCTACAACGCCTTCCGGGATAACGATGGGCTGCGCGCTGAATGTGAACAGGGCCGAGACATGGGCTTTGATGGCAAAACGCTGATCCACCCGGCGCAACTGGACATCGCAAACGAAGTGTTTGCCCCGTCCGAGGCGGATATTGACCTTGCCCGCCGCCAGATAGAGGCATTTGAGTCCGCCACTGCACAGGGTGAAGGTGTTGCTGTGGTTGATGGCCGGATTGTCGAGAACCTGCATGTCGAAACCGCGCGCAAAACCCTGGCGCAGGCAAAAGCGATTGCGGGAATGTCGTGAATCGGTGAACGTGAACGGGATTTACATACGGAGATCCCCCATGACGCTTCTCATACTTGGCCTGGCGCTCTGGATTTTGGCCCATGTCTTCAAACGTATTGCACCAGATGTGCGTGCCCGCCTTGGCGAAAAGGGCAAAGGGCTGGTTGCGCTGGCGTTGCTAGGGGCCGTTGTTCTGATGGTTATGGGCTATCGTCGAGCGGAATTTATCCCGATTTATACCCCGATCGAAGGTATTGGACATCTGAACAACCTGTTGATGATCATCGCGGTTTTCCTGACCGGGGTAGGGGGCACGCGCGGGCTGCTGGCGGACAAGATCCGCCATCCGATGCTGCTCGGCGGTGTTGTCTTTGCGATTGCACATCTTCTGGTCAACGGCGATCTGGCTTCGCTGATCCTCTTTGGCGGGATCGGGCTTTGGGCGCTGTTGCAAATGATCCTGATCAACCGGGGGGACGGGGAATGGGTGCGCCCGGAAAGTCGTGGGGTCAAAGGGGATGCCATGAATTTTGCCGCCACAGTCGTTCTGGTTGCCATTATTGCGGGCATTCACATATGGCTTGGTCATAATCCATTTCTGGGGACATACGGATGAAGCTTTATCGTTTGCTGACCGAAGATGACACATCAGCCTTTTGCCACAAGGTGACGGATGCGCTGAACAAGGGCTGGGCGCTGCACGGTTCCCCAACCTATGCGTTTGATGCCGCCAACGGGGTTATGCGCTGTGGTCAGGCCGTGGTGAAGGATGCGCCTGGCGACTATACGCCGGACATCAAACTGGGGGCGCAGTAGTGAAAACAAACCCGGGCCGGTTTTTTGAGGATTATACGCTGGGGGAGGTGATCCGCCACGCTGTGCCGCGCACGCTGTCGAGGGGGGAGCGTGCGCTCTATCACGCGCTATACCCCGCGCGCCATGCGCTGACGTCCTCTGATGAGTTCGCCCGAGCCTGTGGCCTGCCCGCTGCGCCCTTTGATGATCTGATCAGTTTCCACACCGTCTTTGGCAAGACCGTGCCGGATATTTCTCTCAACGCTGTGGCCAACCTTGGCTATGCGGAAGGGCGTTTTCTGGCCCCCGTTTACCCTGGGGACACATTGCGCAGTGAAAGTGAAGTCATTGGATTAAAACAGAACTCTAATGGCAAAAGCGGCGTGGTCTGGGTGCGCACAACGGGCCTTAATCAGCGCGATGAACCCGTGTTACGTTACATCCGCTGGGTCATGGTGCGCAAAGGGAACCTGGATGCGCCCGCCCCGGAAACCGTGATTCCCGATCTTGCCAATACTGTGGATGCCGCTGATCTGGTTGTGCCGAAAGGGCTTCACTTCAGGGACTACGACACAACCCTTGCAGGGGAGCCGCACCGCTGGGGCGACTATACCATTGGTGAGCAGATCGACCATGTCGATGGTGTGACCGTGGAAGAGGCAGAACATATGATGGCCACGCGGCTCTGGCAGAACACGGCGAAGGTGCATTTTGACGCCACCCATCGGCCTGATGGTAAACGCCTGATCTATGGCGGCCATGTGATTTCGCTGGCCCGTGCGCTTTCGTTCAACGGATTGGCCAATGCACAGGTTATTGCGGCGATCAATGCCGGTGCCCATGCTAACCCCTGTTTTGCCGGTGATCGCATCAGCGCCTGGTCAGAGGTGCTCGACAAAGCAGAAACCGGGGTTGATGGCGTCGGCGCGCTGCGGCTGCGGCTGGTGGCGAGCCGCGGCGACGCTTTTGCGCTACGCGGCGCTGATGGGAAATACCTACCGGAGGTTCTGCTGGACCTCGACTATTGGGCGCTGATGCCAATGTGATCAGCTAGGGTTTGGTGGTTGGCGTCACCTGTGGCAATGTCGCCGCATGATCCGCTTTCTTCTGCCCCTGATTGCGCTTGCCAGCCCGGCCTCTGCCTGTCGTTTGGCCTTGATGTTGGCGGTGGATGTTTCGGGGTCCGTCAACC
>CAYTUW010000169.1:4077-6108 GCA_964441435.1 uncultured Rhodobacterales bacterium | reverse complement strand
CACTTCGTTGACATCGAAGGGGTCACTGGTTCGATCCCAGTATCGCCCACCATCGCCCGCCAGGGCAGAGAATTTTAACCAGGCGCCATGACCATGCGTGCGCCGCGACATGAGGAGAAGGCTGATGAAAGTCCGGAACTCGCTCCGTTCGCTCAAGAACCGCCATCGCGATTGCCGCGTTGTGCGCCGCAAGGGTCGTGTCTATGTGATCAACAAGACCCAGCGCCGGTTCAAGGCCCGCCAGGGCTGAGCTGAACAAGCTGTAACGAAAAGGCCGCCCTTGGGGCGGCTTTTTTGTTTTGGTGGAAATGCTTCTTTGCGGGGCAACAATGGCGCGATGTTCAAACATCCGGGGAATGTCCGCTCAGGTCGCCTGAGAAATACAGTTGCTACCGGCCCTATTCATAGACCCGCTGATCATCAATGACCTTGCCATCATTCGGCAGGCTGCCCGGCGGCATGACCTCCACCTTGCCTTTGAGCTTCAGCAATTCTGCAACGCTTTGCTCATAGGCTGCTGCATCACCGCCGGAGGATTCCACCTGCACGGTCATCACGTCCATTTCACCATCACGGCTGGCAATCACGCGGGCCTTGGCGATTTCGGCGTGTTTGGCCACCAGATCGGCAACCTGTTCGGGGCGCACGAACATGCCCTTGATCTTGGTCGTCTGATCGGCGCGGCCCATCCAGCCCTTGATCCGCATATTGGTGCGGCCGCAGGGGCTTTGCCCGACCATAACCGCCGACAGGTCGCCCGTGGCAAAGCGCACAAGCGGGTAGTCGGGATTGAGCGTGGTCACGACCACCTCGCCGACCTCACCTTCGGCAACCGGATCACCGGTGCCCGGCGTCACGATTTCGACGATCACACCCTCGTCAACGATCATGCCGTCCATCGCAGGCGATTCATACGCGATGCTGCCAAGATCCGCGGTGCCGTAACCCTGAAGGCAGGTGATACCACGATCGGCATATTCCTGGCGCAGGCTGGGAAACAGCGCCCCACCGCCGACAGCGGCCTTGGTGATTGAAAGCCGCAGCCCCATGTCATCCGCCTTATCAAGGATCACCTTCAGGTAGTCTGGCGTCCCGGCGTAAGCCGTAACACCCACGTCGGCGGCGGCACGGGCCTGAAGCTCCGTCTGGCCGATGCCCGCAGGCAGGATTTTTGCCCCGACAGCGCGCGCGCCGTTTTCAAACATCAGCCCGGCAGGCGTCAGGTGATAGCTGAAACAATTCTGGACGATGTCATCCGCACAAAACCCGGCGGCATGCAGAAATCGCCCCATGCGCCACCAATCCCGACTGACACCGCCCGGTTCATAAATCGGCCCTGGGCTTTGAAAAACATGCACGACGTCGCCCACCGGCAGACCGCCAAAGGGCGGCGCCGCCTTCTGGCGTTCTGACAGGTCGGACTTTCGCAAGACGGGCAAATCAGCAAGGCCCGACAGGTCGCTGACAGCATTCAGACCGTTTCGCGCAAGGTTGGCGTTCAGCGCCTCAAGCTGGTCCGCTGCGCGCTGGTCGGCGGAGCGGGTTTCAAGATCATCGTAAAAACTCATGCACCTAACCTTAACTGAGCCACCGTTTGCGGCGACGATAGGACCGCACATCGCGGAAACTTTTGCGGCCTTCCTCAGACATGCCGAGGTAGAATTCCTTCACATCCGGGTTTTCACGGAGTTCCGATGCCGGGCCGTCCATCACAACACGCCCGCTTTCGAGGATATAGCCATAATGCGCAAACCGGAGCGCAACATTGGTATTCTGTTCGGCCAGAAGGAAGGTCACGCCTTCGCCTTCGTTCACCGATTTCACAATTTCAAAAATCTGTTCGACAAGCTGCGGCGCCAGCCCCATCGACGGTTCATCAAGCAGCACACATTCCGGGCGGCTCATCAGGCCCCGGCCAATGGCGCACATCTGCTGTTCGCCGCCGGAAGTATAGCCCGCTTGCGATTTGCGCCGTTCTTTCAGCCGGGGGAAATAAGAATAGACCATCTCAAGATCGGCGTCGATCGCCGC
>CAYTUW010000169.1:0-4067 GCA_964441435.1 uncultured Rhodobacterales bacterium | reverse complement strand
TATAGGCCCCGGTCAAGAGGTTTTCCTCAACCGTCAGATGTTCAAAGCAGTGCCGCCCTTCCATCACCTGGATCACGCCCTGTTTGACCAGGGCAGCCGGATTCTGATGCGCCACGTCCACACCGCGATACTGGATCGACCCTTTGGTCACCTCACCACGTTCGGAATGCAAAAGGTTCGATATAGCCTTGAGCGTCGTCGTCTTGCCCGCGCCATTGCCACCCAGCAGGGCGGTAATCCCACCCTTGGGCACCGCAAGGCTAACGCCTTTTAGGACGAGGATCACATGGTTGTAGATCACCTCGATATTGTTGACCTCAAGCAGGGTCTCTGGTTCCTGGGTCGC
The DNA here is from genome assembly GCA_964441435.1 of uncultured Rhodobacterales bacterium. GTDB lineage: Bacteria > Pseudomonadota > Alphaproteobacteria > Rhodobacterales > Rhodobacteraceae > CAYTUW01. The sequence goes on along the minus strand of CAYTUW010000169.1, from coordinate 3,721 downwards.
ATCAAGCATGGCGTTGGTCTTGCCCTAAGTTCGTTAGACCCCGGCCACGGCACGCGCCGCAGCCGGGGGAGTTTCATCAGTTGCAGCGCTCAGAGATGTTGTTCTCTGCCGCGTAGGCGCCGGAATCTTCGGCCACCAGCGCAGAGATTACCTCCGCATCCGGTGCGATATAGTCGGTGATCTGGTTCCATTCACCGGCTTCGGCATCCCATTGCTGAACGATACCAAGACCCGAACCGCCGTGATTTTCACAGGACACGGAGAAGGACGGACCAAAGCCTGGAAGGCCCAGCTCTGCCATCTTTTCATCCGAAATCACGAGCGCTTCCATCCCGTCGCGCATCATTGCGGCAGTGATTTCAGCGGTGCCGTGGATTTCCTGAGCCGTCTTGGCAGCCTCAACCGCCAGCATCGCCGCGTAGAGACCCCGGTTGTAAAGAACCGTCCCCGCCTGATCACCGGCACCGGCAGCAAGGCCCGCGTCATAGACATGGGTCTGCAGGTCCGCGTAGATCGGGAAATCATCCCCCGGCATATGCATGTTCAGGGCTTTGTAGCCGTCGGCACCATCGCCAACCGGCAGCACATCGTTTTCAGAACCGGACCACCAGATACCGATGAAGTTTTCCATCGGGTAGCGGATGTTCGCGGCTTCCTGAATGGCGACCTGGTTCATCACGCCCCAGCCCCACATCAGCACATAGTCAGGCTGCTCGCGGCGAATTTGCAGCCACTGTGATTTCTGTTCCTGGCCCGGATGGTCGACCGGCAGCAGGCTCAGATTGAAACCGTGCTTTTCGGCCAGCTCTTCGAGTGTGCGGATCGGTTCTTTACCATAGGCGGAGTTGTGGAACACAAGCGCAATGGTCTTGCCGGAAATATCGCCGCCATTTTCATCGAGGATGTGGTTCACCGCAATCGACGCACCGTTCCAGTAGTTGGTCGGATAGTTGAATACCCATTCAAACACGCGGCCGTTTGCGGCAGAGGTCCGGCCATAACCCATGGTGTGAAGCGGAATGCCATCGGCGGAGACCTTCGGAATCAGCTGATAGGTGATCCCGGTGGACAGCGGTTGATAGACCAGTGGATCACTGCCCTTGGTGCTTTCGTAGCATTCAACGCCTTTTTCGGTGTTGTAGCCGGTTTCGCATTCGGGGACGCTGGCAAGAACACCGCCGATGCCGCCGTCACGTTCGTTCACCAGCGTGAAATAATCCGCGTACCCATCGGCGAAGGGAATGCCATTCGCCGCATAAGGGCCTGTCCGGTAACTCAGCGATGGGAACACAAGGTCCGCCATCGCAGGCGCGGCGGCCATGATTGCCCCCAGCGCAATGGTTGCCATTTTCAGTTTCATTTCAGTTCCTCCCATATTGCCCGGTGATTGACCGGGACGGATAGCAGCCCATAAATCCGGGCCTTTTGCACAACCCCAGCGGGGAATGCATGGACCTTTCCCCGCGATCAGTAGGGGAAAGGCCAAACTCTCAACTTCTCTTTGGCGACCCGCCAAAGCTGTGCGAGGCCATGCGGCTCCGCAATCAGGAACAGGACGATCAGCGCCCCGACGATGATAAACTCCAGATGGGCAGCCAGGTCCGTGGCCCAGCCAAAACCGCCAACCAGCACGTTTTTCAGCAGCACCGGCAACAGCACCATGAAGGCCGCGCCTGCAAAGCTGCCAAAGATCGACCCAAGCCCCCCGATGATAATCATGAACAAAACAAGGAAGGATTTGTTGATGCCGAAAGCTTCACCAACTTCCACAGCGCCAAGGTAGACCGAAAAGAACAACGCCCCGGCCACACCGACAAAGAAGGAGGACACCGCAAAAGCCGACAGTTTGGCCGTCAGCGGGTTCACCCCGATAATCTCTGCCGCGATGTCCATGTCGCGGATCGCCATCCATTTCCGCCCTACGGAGCCGCGCGTCAGGTTGCGCGCAATCAGGGCGGAGGCAATGACAAAGACAAGGCAGAACAGGTAGGTCGCCCAGGCGTCAGTGTTCGGCCCGGTGATATTGATGCCAAACAGGGTGCGTTCCGGTGCGGAAACCTGCCCCGAGGCCGAATAGTTGTAAAACCACGGCACCCGGTTGAAGAGCCAGACCAGAAAGAACTGCGCCGCCAAAGTTGCCACGGCCAGATAAAACCCCTTGATCCGCAAGGACGGCAGGCCGAACAGCACGCCGACCCCCGCGGTGATGAACCCTGACAGGATGACATGAAAGAAGATGTTCACATCCGGCATACCCGTCATCAGCTTGTAACAGGCATAAGCCCCCACAGCCATGAACCCGCCGGTGCCAAGCGATACCTGCCCGCAATAGCCGGTGAGGATATTCAGCCCAATCGCCGCAATCGCATAGATCAGGAATGGCAGCAGAACCGCATTGGCCCAATAGTCATTGATGACAAAGGGAATGACCGCCAGCGCGACAAACAGCACCACATAGTAGCGGTAGCGGTCAAACTTGATTGGAAAGGTCTGGGCGTCATCCGTGTAGGATGTCTTGAAATCGCCGGCTTCGCGGTAAAACATCTCTTACACCCTCTCGATGATTTTTTCGCCAAACAGCCCCTGCGGCCGGAAGACGAGGAACAGCAGCGCCAGCACATAGGCGAACCAGTTTTCCGTCGCCCCACCAAGTGCGGGGCCAAGCAGGAATTCAAACAGCTTTTCACCAACCCCGATGATCAGCCCGCCGACAATCGCGCCGGGGATCGAGGTGAACCCGCCAAGCATCAGAACCGGCAGCGCCTTGAGCGCGATCAGGGACAGCGAAAATTGCACCCCTGATTTGGCGCCCCACATGATGCCCGCAACCAGCGCAACAAACCCGGCAATCGACCAGACCAGCACCCAGATGAAATTCAGCGACACGCCAACCGAAAGCGCCGCCTGATGGTCATCAGCCACCGCGCGCAGCGCCCGGCCCTGTTTGGTGTACTGGCTAAAGATGACAAGGCTTGTCACCAGCAGCCCGGCAATCACCGTCGCCACAATGTCGAGGTTGTCGATGAAAAACCCGTAGCCGAACCAGTTAAACGTGGTTTCATCTATGAAGCCATTGACGCCCTGCGGCAGGCCAACATCCAGTTTTTTGATGTCTGACCCCCACATGATATCCCCGAACCCTTCGAGGAAATAGGCAAGCCCGATGGTGGCCATAAAGAGGATGATCGGTTCCTGATTGACCAGGTGACGCAGGATAAACCTGTTCACCGCCCAGGCGAACCCGACCATAATGATCATCGTCAGGAGGATCGCCAGTATGGCGGGCACATGCCAGCCAAAATGATGCACCTCTGTGCCGAACACGGCGTTGATCAGATGCGCAAAAGGCACCTGCCCGTCCATAATCCCAACCAGCGTCAGCGCCGCAAACAACGCCATCACACCCTGCGCATAGTTGAAGATGCCCGAGGCCTTGAAGATCAGCACGAAGCCCAGCGCGACCAATGAATAAAGCACACCGGTCATCAGCCCGTTCAGGGTGACTTCGGCCGCAAAGAGGAGTTGGTCAGGCATGTCTATCTCCCCCGTCCCGAATTTGCTTAGCTCACCCCCAGATAGGCGTCGATCACCGCCTGATTATTGCGGACCTCATCAGGCGTTCCGTCACCGATTTTCTTGCCGTAATCCATCACGACCACGCGGTCTGACAGGTCCATCACCACGCCCATATCGTGTTCGATCAGCACAATCGTCGTGCCGA
>CAYTUW010000168.1:0-6178 GCA_964441435.1 uncultured Rhodobacterales bacterium | reverse complement strand
CAGCCGTTCCTCGAACTCACCCCGGTATTTCGCACCGGCAATCAGCGCGCCCATGTCGAGCGAGAGAAGCCGTTTGTTGTGCAGGCTTTCCGGCACATCGCCATTGACGATGCGCATGGCAAGCCCTTCGGCAATCGCGGTTTTGCCAACGCCCGCCTCACCAATCAGGACCGGGTTGTTCTTGGTCCGGCGGCTCAGCACCTGCATGGCGCGGCGGATTTCCTCATCCCGGCCGATAATCGGGTCGATCTTGCCCTCGCGCGCCGCCTCTGTCAGGTCGCGGGCGTATTTCTTCAGCGCGTCATAGCCTTCCTCCGCACTTGCGGTGTCAGCGGTGCGGCCCTTGCGGATGTCATTGATCGCAGCGTTGAGTTTCTGGGCAGAGACCGCGCCTGTGTCCAGCGCCTCCTTGGCCTTGGACTTCACCAGCGCCAGCGCCATCAGGATACGTTCGACCGGAACAAAGCTGTCACCGGCCTTCTGGGCGAGCTTCTCTGCCTCTGCCAACACCTTTCCGGTTTGCCCGTCCATATAGACCTGCGCGGCGTCGCCACTGACCTTTGGCGCCTTGGCAAGTGTTGCGTCGATATGCTCCAGCACGCGGCCAGCATTTCCGCCCGCGCGTTCAATCAGGTTTGTCGCCAAACCCTGATCATCATCAAGCAGTGCTTTCAAAAGATGTTCGGGACCAAGCCGCTGATGGCTTTCCCGCATGGCAATCGTCTGGGCCGCCTGCAGAAAACCGCGCGACCGTTCCGTGAACTTTTCGAGGTTCATCGGTCTCTCCTTCTATAAGCGTTCCCTTTCACAACGCCTGCTTTGCAGCACGTCTTAGCGGGAACCTTCGAGTCCTATTTGGGTATTTTCTTTATGATATCAATGGTTCCTGCCCCTGAGAATTCTAAAAAATCCAGGTTTTGGCCAAGGGTGCCGCACTGTTTAGGAAAAATTTATATGTTCCTGTTTTGATCTCACCAGCAACTGACGATCAGTGAAAGGACAGAATGTGCTTTTCAACAGCCGCGTGACATCCGTTTCCTACGACCACCATACCCATCGGTTTGAGGGGGAGGTGGAATTTCAGATGCCTGATGGCGATGCCCGCAGCATTCGGGCCGCCGTTGTCGGCACACGGCAATGGCCTTTTGAAAAGGTCAGCCGTGAATTGCTGCAGGCCGCCCGGTTCAAGGTGCTTCGGATGGATCGGGCCAGCTAGGGTTATCCGATATTTAGCAGCGCGCGGGCACGGGCACGCATGGCAGCGGAGGTGTCGGTAAGCGCATCCTGCGCAAGCGGCAGGGCCGCCGGGCGATCCACATGCCAGAGCGCATCAAGCGCCCAGATCCGAACCAGAAGCTTGTGATGGTTAAGCCAGGGGGCGATCTGACTCGCATTTGCCATCCCGGGCAAGTGCTGAACGCATTGCAAAAGATGCAACGCGGTGCCCCAGCCAAGAGAGCCTGAAAGCGCGGAAAACACTTGCCTCATTGGCAGCGCTTCGGCGCCGCCCTTTTCCACCAGCGCCTTGATGATCCAGCTTGCGGCCTCCTGCTGATCCGGGGTGCCGTTCAGGCAGGCCTTCGTCAGGGCTGCTGCCTCATCCGCAGCGAAGGCCCGCGCGGCACGGCGCAGATCGGCAACATGTTTGCCGTCATATTCGTTGATAGCCTGCCCGACATTCATTCTTCTATCTTGCTCGATTCGCCACCAACCCGTAAGAGGGCCCCACAAAGTGATGGAGCCGCCGATGAGTTTGCCCGCCGATGATCGCCTGATTGTCGCGCTTGACGTTCCAAACGCGCTTGAGGGATTAAAACTCGCCCAGCAGATTGGTGATGCAGTCAGCTTCTACAAGATCGGGCTGGGCATGCTGACCGGCGGCGGCTTGGCGCTTGCCAATGAGCTGAAAGACGATCACGGCAAACGCATTTTCATGGACCTGAAGCTGTTTGATATCGGCGCAACCATTGAAAAGGCGGTGCGCGGGCTTAGCCAGTTTGACCTTGATTTCCTGACAGTGCAGGGCGATCCGCATGTCGTGCGCGCGGCACAGGAAGGCAAAGGCGGCAGCGATATGAAAATCCTCGCCGTGACGGTGCTGACCTCGCTGGACCGGGATGACCTTGACGACAATCTGATTCGTGATGGGTCGGTGGCAGAGATTGCTGTCGATCGAGCGGCGCGCGCGCTGGCGGCTGGGGCAGACGGCGTGATCACCTCGCCGCATGAGGCCGTAGCAATCCGCACCCTGCCCGAAGCCGAGGGGCGGTTGATCGTAACACCTGGCGTTCGACCCGCAGGCTCTGATCTTGGTGACCAAAAGCGCGTCATGACCCCGGCGGAGGCCATTCGCAATGGTGCGGATCACGTCGTGGTCGGGCGGCCGGTCTGGACAGCGTCTGACCCCAAAGCAGCCGCATCCGCCATTGTTTCGGAACTGAACTCCCCCCAAGCGATGCGGCCCAATCGCCCATAAGAAAACCCGGCGATGTGGCACCGCCGGGTTTCAGTCCGCGTTCTTGCACCGCTAGGTGTCGTTGATATCCTGTTCCCAGATCTTGGTCTGGTTCTTCTGAACCCCGACCACCCGGCGCAGGATAATCCAAGCGATCAGCGATACCACCGCAAAGACCAGCAACGTCAAAGGGAGGCTCCCTGCCAGCCAGGCCCCGATCGGGCCGCCGATGGCGAAAAGAATGCCAACAACCGCCGCGCCAATCGCAAACCCAAGCAGGATGAAGCCGGGTATGAGCACCTCAAGGATTGCCAGCACCACGCCTGCTGCGAGCCAGATCCACCAAAGGTTCCACATCATTTCGACCCTTTCAGCATGTTGAAGGCGTCGCCAAAGGAATCGAGGATATTGGCGGGTAGAAGGACCGTCTGTTTGCCGCTGCCTTTGCCAACCTCGGTCAGCGCCTCAACCTGTTTCAGGGCCACCTGGTATTGCGCAGCTTCAAGCCCGTTTTCCTTGATCGCCTGGGCGACAACGCTGGTTGCATAGGCTTCTGCATCGGCCTGCACACGGCGCGCCTTTGCCGCCTGTTCCGCTGCGTAAAGTTCCGCATCGGCAGCAAGTTCAACCGCGCGGCGCGTGCCTTCTGCCTCTGTGACCTGCGCACGGCGGGCACGTTCGGCATTGAGCTGCTGCAACATCGCGTCACGCGTCGCCTGATCGAGGTTCACGTCGAGGATTTCAGCGCGCGTCACCTCGATCCCCCAGGCGTCAACCGCCTCTTCCACGGCGACCTTGATCTGGGTGATCAGCTGCGAGCGGTTGGCCTGCACCTCATCCAGTTCCATTTTACCGATTTCGGCCCGGACAATACCCGCCACGGTCGTGGCAATCGCGGCATCAACGTCGCGGATCCGGTAGACTGTCTTTTCCGGTTCAAGAATGCGGTAAAACACACTCGTTTCCACCTGCACCAGCACGTTGTCCGATGTGATCGCGTCCTGGCTGGCATTCGGCAGCTGGCGTTCGAGAATGGAAATCCGGTGCCGCACGCGGTCAAGAAACGGCACGATGAAGTTGATGCCCGGCCCAAGAACCGACCGCAGGCGCCCAAACCGTTCGACCACGAATTTCTGCGATTGCGGAACAATCCGCACACCAAGCAGAATACAGATGATAATAAAGGCGGCGATCAGCAGCGTGACAATGCCGCTTCCGCCGAGTGCATTCAGAATTTCACTTACAATATCCATGTTACTCCTCTTCACATTCCCCCTGACCAATATAGGTCATGTTTGCTGACTTTAAAGGGGTGTGCTCTAAATCCTGTAGTTACGACGCGTTGTGCATCGTTATTTTGTGGCCTATTTTGCCTCCATGCCTGCCTTCTGTCGAGATTGTTTGTCGCCGTCGACGCAAGAAACCCGCTGTATCAACTGCGGCAGCCCGCGGGTGATCGCGCATGAGGAACTGTTTTCGCTCAGCATTGCCCATATGGATTGCGATGCATTTTATGCCTCTGTTGAAAAGCGCGACAATCCCGAACTGGCCGATAAACCAGTGATTATTGGCGGCGGCAAGCGCGGGGTGGTCTCAACCGCCTGTTATGTGGCGCGCATTCGCGGTGTGCGTTCCGCCATGCCGATGTTCAAAGCGCTGAAGCTTTGCCCGGATGCGGTGGTGATCAAACCGCGCATGTCAGCCTATGCCGATGTCAGCCGCAAAATTCGCGCGATGATGGATGAATTGACCCCGACGATTGAACCCCTGTCGCTTGACGAAGCGTTCCTTGATATGTCGGGCACGGAAACGCTTCATGGTCATCCGCCCGCCATAATGCTTGCCCGGCTGACGCGCCGGATGAAGGATGAGCTTGGAGTGACCGGTTCGATCGGGCTTTCGCACAATAAGTTCCTCGCCAAAGTGGCCTCCGATCTTGATAAGCCGCGCGGATTTTCTGTGATTGGCAAGGCCGAAACACCCGCCTTTCTGAAAGACAAGCCCGTGCGCATTATCTGGGGGATCGGACCCGCGGCGCAGGCATCTTTGGAAAGGCTGGGCATTCGGACCTTCACCGATCTGCTGCGCTGGGAAAAGGAGGATCTGATCGCCCGGGTCGGTTCCTATGGCGAACGGCTTTACCACCTCGCGCGGGGGGAAGATTTCCGCCGTGTTTCCGCCAATGCTCCGGTCAAGAGCATTTCCAAGGAAACCACCTTTTTTGAGGACACCGCCAATGCGGATATTCTGGACGGCCATATATGGCGCCTGTCGGAACAGGTGTCTGACCGGGCAAAGGCGCGCGGGATGGCGGGGCGTGTTGTGACACTGAAGATCAAGACTGCAGGTTTCCGCACCCTGACCCGCCGCGTTTCCCTGCCCGATTCCACCCAGATTGCGGACCGGATTTACCGCACGGCACGCGGGTTGTTTGATCAGATCGCGGATGCAGGCCCGTTCCGCCTGATCGGCGTCGGCATCAGCCATCTGGAATCGGATGACACGGCGGATCGGTCCGGCGATCTGCTGGATCAGGATGCGGGCAAGCGGGCGGAGGTCGAACGCGCCTCTGACGCGATCCGCAAGAGGTTTGGCAAAGATGCCATCCTGAAGGGGCGTGCCCTGCGCTGATCACTCTGCCGCAAGCGGCTGTTGCGGCCGTTGGCGGCGTCCGATGTCAGCAATCTCAGTAGCTACCGCGGTAAGAAGGGATTTTATTTCCTCAAAATTCGCGTTCGGTTCCACCTTCTCCTCATTCATATAGAGAGATCGGTCAATTTCGACCTGAACAGCATGCTGCCCCCGTGATGGGCGCCCGTAGTGCTGCGTGATGAAGGCCCCGGCAAATGGCGCGTTGCGCACAACGCTGAAACCGGCATGCCGAAAGGCCGCTTCAATTCGATCCACAATTTCCGGCGCAGCAGAAACACCGAACCTGTCACCAAGCACGACCTCTGGCCGAGTCACACCCTGGCGGGCGATAGCATCAATCGCCTCACCGGGCATGGAATGGCAATCAATCAAAATGGATTGCCCGAATTTGCGCAGATTATCATGCAAAAGCGTCCCCAGCGAATCGTGGTAAGGGCGCCAATAGTCCCGGATTCGCCGTTGCGCCTCGCTCAGGGGGATCTTGCCGCGATAGATCGCCCGCCCGCTGGAAACGACCCGCGGTATGACACCAAGCCCTGAGGCAACGCGCGGATTATGAACAACCTTTGCCACGCCCTCGATCAGGGCGGCGTCCAGCTCATCCACATTTCGGTTCAGGTCAATGAAGGCACGCGGCAACTTTGCAGAGATCAAGGGGGCGCCGGCTTCAGGAACGTCCTGCAACAGCAGGTCAACAAAGGCGTCTTCGGAACTTCTGATCTGGACATCATCCAACACTGATTTCCTCAGGAATGACCACGGATAATCCCGCCCGCTGTGTGGCGACGCAAAGACAACGCTGGTTGTCTGTTCCTCCGGCAGAGCCAGGTGGAAAGCGGGATTGGTCATGGTGCCTCCGTTTACAGCAATATTGCATGTCATTCCGGTTGCCAAAAGCCCTTGATCCCGGTTTCGACTCTGATTATAGACCCACGGACAGACGCGGTCCCGCCCGCGTCCCTTTTGTTTGGGGATCAGGTGGGGTCGTTGTGCTGACGGGCGATTAGCTCAGCGGTAGAGCACTTCGTTGACATCGAAGGGGTCACTGGTTCAATCCCAGTATCGCCCACC
>CAYTUW010000167.1:0-6233 GCA_964441435.1 uncultured Rhodobacterales bacterium | reverse complement strand
GAAACGGCTGGACCCGTGGCGTCCGCTGGGGGCGTGAAACCGCGACCAGCGCAGCATCCGGCACGATCATTCAACCACAACCTGGCGGCCCGCGCTTTGCCGTTACAGAAAACTTCCGGGCGATCAAACGCTACAATAACTCCGACGCCTATGCGCTTGGCGTGGGTCATCTTGCGGACCGGATTGGCGGCGCTGGCCGCTTACAGGGCAGCTTTCCACCGGATGCCAACGGAATGACCAAGGCGGACCGCATCCGGCTTCAGGAACGGTTGACCGCGCTCGGCTTTGACACCGAAGGCCGCGACGGGGTTATCGGGCCAAAAACACGGCAGGCAATCCGTGATTTTCAGGCAAGCCGTGGTCTGGCGGTCACGGGCGAGGCTTCGCTCGACTTGCTGCGCCGTCTGGGCTGACATCAGCCGTTCCGATGCCGCGCGATTAGGGCAGCCTATCGCTACTGATCCTCAAACGGCTTGATCCGGCGGACGCGCCACACGCCCTGTTTGCCCAGCGCGCGGTAGTCTTCGGCTTCAAGCACGCCATAGGCGGACAGCACGGCCTCAACATCCGCAATCGTGGCCGGTTCAAGTTGGTAACGATCTGCCCGGAAACTGCGTGGAAAGGCGCTGCGTGTCAGCTCCTCAAGAAAATCACCGCGAAACACCAGTGCTTCATCAAATTCGACCGACCATAGCCCTGCGCCGCTGAATTTGACATTATCGAGCACCGCACCTGCAAACCGGGTCGCCCCGATTTCCGCATTCGCAAAATCCACCCGGCGCAGAATCGCACGATCAAACACCATGGCCCCGCCATTGACCCCGGCAAAGCTCACATCCTCAATCACCGCATCGCTGAAATCAGCACCTGCCATGGCGGTGACATAGGCATCCGCTTCTGTTTCGAAACCCGGTTTCGCCGTTGCGGCCGTCAAGGCGGCAAAGCGGCTTCGGGCAATGCGTGCACGCCTGTAGCGGGTATTTTCAAGCGATGCGCCGCCAAAATCACTTTCAATGATCTGCGCCCGGTCGAAATTGGCAAAAGGCAGCTCCGCCCCCTGCGCCGACACGCCCAGCAATCGCATCCCCGCCACATCGGCAAAGCTCAGATCCAGCCCGTAGAAATTCAGCGGCTCCAACTCGCGCACCCCGCTCCGCACCAGCGCTTCGAGGATCTGGCCGCGTTCCGGGCTGACCGGGCGGTCGATCAGTTCCGGTTTTTCCGGCGGGGTCTGCCAGCCCATCGCTGCTGTCATCCGGTCCCAGGTCTGGGGCAATTCCTGGCGTCGTGCCGCCATTGCCACGCGCAGCATGTCCCGGTCATCCCCGGCCACCATATCGGGCCGGAGATAACGATAAGGCCGCGCCGCGCGGGAGGTCGCGTTGATCCGCATCAGCAGCGCCGGGCCAAGGTCATCAATCGGGTCAAGCACCGGAACCAGCCCGGCCAGGCGATCCTCATGCGGTGGCACCCCGGCAAGCAGATCTGCGGCGTGGCGACGCGCAACCGCCTGCCCCAAAAGCTCGGCAATCTTGCCGGTTTCCACGGCGATTTCGGCATTGCGCGCGGCCTCTGCCAGTTGAACCTGCTGTTCGATCAGCGCGGATTGTTCCTCTATCCGACTGTTCTGATCCTCCATCAATGCGGTCTGACTGGCCATCAGGGCGGATTGCTCTGCGATCCGGTCGTTCTGAAGGCTCAACAGCCCGGATTGTTCTTCGAGCAACTGATTCTGCGTAAACAGCAGCGCCGCCCCCGCCAGCGCGGCCATCGCGGCAATCAGCCCGGTCAGCGACCCAATGATCCAACGCCGCGTCGATACCCAGGCATAGCGCGTCAGCGCCAGTTGCAGCAGGTCACGCGCTGCGGATGTGGCGCGTTCTGGATTACGTTCAGCGGCCCCTTCGGCCACTTTCGCCAGCGGCGCGGCAAAATGTTCTAACTGTGCCTCTGCCAAGCCGAACAGGCGGCGCGACAGCGGGCGGCGAAAGGAAACCACCACAAGTCCGATCAGCACCACAACGAAAACGGCGGCCAGGAAAACCGAAATTATGAGGCGCGCACTGTCCTGCCACAACCCGACACCGGAGAGCGCCATCAACACCCCAAAGGTCATGCCAAAGCCAAAGACGAGAATTCCCCAGATCAGCGGCGCACGTCCGGCGCGTGAATGGGTCAGTTCCTCCGCCATGTCGGCGGCGACCTCTGCGGCAATTTCCTTGCTGTCTGCTGGTTCTGCCATCACGCCCCCCGCCCCAAAAGGTTGCACCGGAAGGGATTCGTTGCAAGGCAGGCCGCTTTCCTTGCCCTGCCCCCGCCAATCCACTACATGCGCTTCATGTTTGACAATGCCGACGACATCCATCCGCTGTTTCATGGCGCCCCTTCGACGACGGAGTTCAAGAAACTGCGCAAGCGCATCGTGCGCGCTACGCGTGAAGCGGTCGATCAATACGGGATGGTTGAGCCGGGCGCGAAATGGCTGGTGTGCCTGTCAGGCGGCAAAGACAGCTATACGCTGCTCGCGGTTCTCTACGAACTGAAATGGCGCGGGCTACTGCCGGTGGAATTGCTCGCCTGCAATCTTGATCAAGGGCAGCCCGGGTTTCCGGCGACCGTCCTGCCGGAGTTCCTTGAACGGATGGGGGTTCCCCACCGGATCGAATATCAGGACACTTATTCCATCGTTATGGACAAGGTGCCGGAGGGGCGCACATTCTGTGCACTGTGTTCGCGCCTGAGGCGCGGAAACCTCTATCGCATTGCCCGCGAAGAGGGCTGTTCCGCCGTTGTCCTCGGCCATCACCGCGATGACATTCTGGAAACCTTTTTCATGAACCTTTTTCACGGCGGTCGGCTGGCCACCATGCCACCCAAGCTTGTGAATGAGGAAGGCGATCTTTTTGTCTATCGCCCGCTTGCCCATGTCGCCGAATCCGATTGCGAAAAATTCGCCACTGCCATGAACTACCCGATCATTCCCTGCGATCTCTGCGGATCTCAGGACGGGTTGCAACGTCAGCAGGTCAAGCAGATCCTTGATGGCTGGGAAAGGAATGCCCCCGGTCGCCGGCAAGTCATGTTCCGGGCGCTGATGAATGCCCGCCCGTCGCATCTGCTGGACCCGAACCTGTTTGATTTTGCCGCGCTGCTGCGCCCCAATGCCCACGAATTTGAAGAAAATCCGCCCTATTTTGGCGACCTCGATTAACTTTCCTATCGGCTCTGCCCTTTACGCTCCTTCTTCCAGAGCCTTAGGGAAGCGGGAGCATGATCTTCAACTGGTCGAATTTGCGTGGCGCGTTGCGCTACCTGTTTCAATCAACATATTATTTGCAGGCTTTGCCCGCCTTGATGTTGGTGTGTTTCTGGTTCCTCGGGGAACGCGGTCTGCTTGCCTGTGCCATTGGCGGGCCATTGCTGAACCTGCTGGCCAACCGGCAGAGAGCCACGCCCCGTGACCCGATAACCGGCCTGGCCCATGCGGATGGTTTCGAAGCACGCTGCGACTTGCTGCTGAACGAGGCCACACAAAGCGACAAAACCACAGCAGTGCTGAGCATCGCACTCGACGATTATGCCAGCATCCTGCGTGATACACCCAGATCAGCCGCTGAAACCACGCTTCGTCAGGTGGCGGAACGGCTTTCTTCTGCCCTTCGGGAGGGGGACCAGATCGCACATCTGGGGGCAGGGCGATTCCGCGTCTGCCTCAATCCAACCGTTCGGTGCGACCTTGAAACCGTCATTCAAATTGCCAATCGGTTGCAAGTGGCACTTTCCGAACCTTTTGTCATCCTTGGCAATCGCGAATTCCTGAGCGCGAGCATCGGTTTCAGCCTGATGACCCAGGTTTCACCGGCCTCTGGCATTGAAATGATCAGCGCGGCGGAACGCGCCCTTGGCCAGGCGGTCCAGGCTGGTGGCGGCGCCATACGTGCCTATGACCGTGATATGCCCGCCCAGCCCGACGTGCCCGACATACGCACCGCGGAACTCGAAGATGCCTTTGAAACCGGTCAGATCACCGCCTGGTTCCAGCCGCAGATTTCGACCGATACCGGGCGTGTTTCGGGGGTTGAGGCCCTGGCAAGATGGGTTTCCCCGGAACATGGGGTTCTTGCCCCGGCCGATTTCCTTGAGGCCATTGAAACCGCTGGGTTTTTACCGCGCCTCGCCGATACAATACTCTACAACGCGCTCAGCGGATTGCGCCGATTTGACCGGGCCGGGCTTGATATTCCAATGGTCGCGGTGAATTTCAGCGCCGAAGAACTGGGGGATGCCCAACTCGTCGAAAAAATACGCTGGGAACTTGATCGGCATGATCTCTCACCCGAACGGCTATGTGTTGAAGTGCTTGAATCCGTTGTCGCCAGACAGCGCAAAAACGATATCATCTCTCATAATCTGCGTGCACTGGCCGAACTGGGCTGCCGCATTGATCTTGACGATTTTGGCACCGGCCATGCCTCCATCGCGTCAATCCGACGGTTTTCGATCCAGCGGATCAAGATCGACCGCAGTTTTGTTGTTCACGTTGACGAGGATGAACAGCAGCGCGAAATGATCGCCGCAATCCTCACGATGGCAGAGCAACTGAAGCTTGAAACCCTTGCCGAAGGGGTTGAAACCATTGCCGAACACGCGTTGCTGGCCCAACTTGGATGTGATGCGGTGCAAGGTTATGTCATCGCCCGCCCGATGCCTGCCGATGACGTTCCGAAATGGGTCCGGAACCATAACGGCAAACTGGCCTCCGCACCCCGTATCGGCTGGCGCACCGGATAGACCAGGCGCAGCTTTCATAGGGGAATATCACCGAAAATCGCTTGACCTTTTGGCCCCCGACCTGTTGAACCTCCGTGACTGAAAATCACGACAGGTGGGCAGGCCGGAATGGACGATCAGAACAAGAACCTCATCCTTGCGATTGTGCTGAGCGGGCTGGTCATGCTGGTCTGGCTGACCTTTTTTCCGCCACCGGAACCGCCCGCCGCGGACCCGAACGCAGCCCCCGTTGCAGAGGCCACCGGCAGCGGCGATCTTGCCCCCGGTGCCGAAGGCGGAACAGCCGCGACAAGCACACCCGCCGCCGAACCCACCGCCGAGGTCGAAGCCCAGCGCATCCCGATCGAAACCGCCCGCCTGTCCGGTTCCCTCTCGACCCTTGGTGGCCGCCTCGACGATCTGGCACTGAACGACTACCGCCAGACTCTGGACGCCAATGCGGAGGTTGTAACACTCCTCTCCCCGGACACCAGCGATGCGCCCTACTATGCCGTCTACGGCTGGGCACCTGCCGGTGATCTGCGCGGTTCTGACGTGCCGGGCCCGACAACCGTCTGGGATGTCGCAAGCGGTGAAACCCTGACGCCTGATACCCCGGTCACACTGACCTGGACAAGTGAGGCCGGTCTGACATTCCGACGTGAGATCGCGGTTGACGAGGATTTTATGTTCACCATCCGCCAGAGCGTCGAAAACACCTCTGGCGCGCAGGTTCGGCTTGCCCCCTACGGGCTGCTCGCCCGCCATGGTGAACCGCAGGATCTGAAGGGCTTCTTCATCATCCATGAAGGCGCGATCCGCATGGCCGATGGCGAACTCACTGAAACCGACTACGGCGACATGACCGATCTTGATATCGACCCGCGCGACAATGTCCGCGCTGAAATCACCGCCGCCGAGGAAGGCGGCTGGATCGGCTTTACCGACCATTACTGGATGACCACGCTGATCCCCGGCGCGGCGCAGCCCTTCTCCGCCCGTGAAAAATACATCGACGGGCGTGATATCTACCTGACCGAAGCCCTGCTGCCAACAGTCGATGTCGCCGCCGGGGCCAGCTACACGGCGGAAACGCGGCTTTTCGCAGGGGCCAAGGAATGGGAAACCATCCGCAACTACGAAAACACGGAAAACACACCGGGGTTCCTTGATTCCATCGACTGGGGCTGGTTCTTCTTCCTGACCAAGCCGATCTTCTGGCTGCTGCACACCATCAACGGCTACATCGGCAATATGGGTTGGTCGATCATCGGCCTGACGCTGATCATCAAGGCGTTGCTGCTGCCGCTTGCCTATAAGTCCTACGTTTCCATGGCGCGGATGAAGGAACTGCAGCCGGAAATGGAAAAGCTGAAGGAACGCGCCGGCGACGACCGCCAGAAGATGCAGCAGGAGATGATGAAGCTCTACAAGGAAAAGAAGGTGAACCCGGCGGCGGGTTG
>CAYTUW010000166.1:0-6251 GCA_964441435.1 uncultured Rhodobacterales bacterium | reverse complement strand
AAAGACCCGCCTGTCCAATGCCCTGAAGGAGGGGACGAAGGCGGATAAGGCGATTGCCAGCTACATGAGCGGCGCCTTGGCGGATTTGCCATTCGAAACAGCCGCAAGCATCGCGAAAAAGGTCGGGGTCAGCGAGGCGACAGTCGGGCGGTTCTGCCGCTCCATCGGGTATACAAGCTTCAAGAACCTCAAGGATCACCTGAAGGGTGATATCGCGGACTATCCCTGGCTCATGAGCGACCGGCTGAAGGAATTACAGAAAAGCGCCGCGGCGGGTGACGCGCATCTGACACGTGGGATGGAGTTGGAAATCGCGGCAGTGGTGAGCGTCTATGAATGCGCCCGCATGCCCGAATGGCCTCGGGTGGTCAAACGGCTTGCCAGCGCGAATAACATCCATGTGGCAGGCTTTCAGACAGAACGAGGTATTGCCCAGTACTTCGCGAACCAGATGCAATATGTGCGCGACGGGGTGTCACTGGTCGACCTGGCGGGCGGTAATTTTGCCGAGGTTCTGGCCTCTGGCAAGGACTCTTGCCTCTTGATTTTCGAAGCGCGCCGGTATTCCCGGCTCGCCAAGGTTCTGGCCCAGGAAGCGCAGGCAACCGGTATTCCCGTGACCCTTGTCACCGATCCATTCTGCGATTGGGGCCATGACGTCGCGGACGAAGTTTTCGCTGTGCCGACCCAGTTCAACCAGTTCTGGGATTCCACGGCGCAGATGGCGAGCCTCTGCAATCTGCTGATCAACAGCGTGTTCATGGAGCTTGGAAGTGACGTCGAAGATCGACTGAGCAGATTCGCCGAGCTTTATGGGCGCTTTACCGGCCATGTGGGCGACCCTGTCGCGCAAGTGGCGAAATAACTACAATCAAGAACCAAGAGGAGGAAACTAGATGAAACTCAAGAACAAACTGGCCGCGGTGCTGGCGACGACCGCCATTGCCGCCTCGATGGCGACTTCGGCGTGGGCGCAGTCGCTGCGGCTCGGGACAGAGGGCGCCTACCCCCCGTTCAACTATATCGAAGCGGACGGAAAAATCGCCGGTTTCGACGTGGAAATCGGGCTTGAGCTGTGCAAGCGTATGGAAGTGGAATGCGAGGTTGTCGCGCAGGACTGGGACGGGATCATTCCCGGCCTTCTGGCGAACAAATACGACTTCATCATCGCGTCGATGTTCATCACCGAAGAGCGCCAGAAACAGGTGGACTTCACCGATCCCTATTACCTCGCGGCCATGACCCACGTTGTGCCCGTCGGGTCGGACATCACCGAATTCAGCAACGAGGCGCTGAGCGGCAAGGTCATCGGTGCCCAATCCGGCACCACTCAGGCCGATTTCATTGAAGCCACCTATCCAGACGCCGACATTCGCCTTTACCCGACCCAGGACGAGGTGAACCTCGACATGGCCAGTGGCCGGATCGACATGCAGGTGGGCGACATGCTTCCGATGCTCGATTGGACGACCAAGTCCGATGATGGTGCTTGTTGTGAACTTGCGGGTGACCCGATCACCGACCCGGCATTTGTCGGCGACGGCGTCGGCATCGCGGTGCGTCAGGAAGACGACGAACTGCGCGAAAAACTGAACGCTGCACTGATGGAAATCCGCGCGGATGGCACCTATCAGGCCATCAACGACAAGTATTTCGATATCGACGTCTACACGATGCAATGACGCGATACGTTCCCCCGACCGAAAGACTGACCCATGTTTGAACTCTTCTCATATGGCGATACCGGCTGGGGGGACGAAATCCTGCGGGGGTTGGCGATCACGGTGCAACTCGCGATCGTCACGCTTCCCGTGGGCCTGTTACTTGGATTTCTGGCGGCGTTCGCGTCGATGTCTCGCCTTGGCCCCCTGCGGTTCCTGGGTTTCGGCTACACCACCATCATGCGCGGCCTGCCCGAGATCCTGACGCTCTTCGTTGTCTACAACGGCGTGGGGTTGCTTTTGAACATGGCGCTGCGCTGGTGGAACCCCGAACGCGGGGCGACGGATTTCAGCCCCTTCGCCGCCGGTGTCATTGCGCTTGGCATGGTGTTCGGCGCATTCGCGGGCGAAGTGCTGCGCGGCGCGTTCCAGTCGCTCGACAAGGGCCAGACCGAGGCCGGGCGCGCCATCGGCATGACCCAGGGCCAGATTTTCCGCCGTATCCAGTTGCCGCAGCTTTGGCGGTTCGCGCTGCCGGGGTTGGGCAACCTCTGGATCAACATGCTGAAGGACACTGCTCTTGTTTCAGTTATCGCGCTTGATGACCTGATGCGCATGACCAAGGTCGCCGTCGGCGTCACCAAGCAACCTTTCACGTTCTATCTGCTGGCCTGCCTGATCTACTGGGTCATGTGCGTCTTGTCCGAGCTGGTGCTGTATTGGATGGAACGTCGCGCCAATCGCGGCATCCGGAGGGCCGTGTGATGAACCCGATCGAGATCATCGCCCAATACTGGCCCCGGTTGCTCGACGGCACGCTGATGACGATCAAGCTGACCTTCCTCGGCGCGCTTATTGCCGCGCTCGTATCACCAGGCTTCGCACTGATCCGCACCCATGCCGCGCCACTGGCTCAGGCCCCACTCAGGCTTTACATCTCGTTCATGCGCGGCACGCCGATCCTCGCGCAGCTGTTTCTGATATTCTACGGCTCGGGCCAGTTTCGACCCATCTTGCAGGACTGGGGGCTGTGGACCTTCTTCCGCGACCCGTTCAACTGTGCGCTGCTGGCTTTTGCGCTCAACTCCACCGCCTATCAGACCGAGATCCTGCGCGGCGGCATCATGGGTGTGCCACAAGGTGAAATCGAGGCCGCCAAAGCCATCGGCATGACTCGTTTCAAGACGCTCCGCCGCGTTGTCTTCCCGCACGCCTATCGTATCGCGTGGCCTGCGCTCGGCAACGAGGTGATCCTGTTGATGAAAGCCAGCGCGCTGGCAAGCGTCGTCACCGTTTTCGACATCATGGGCCGAACACGCCAGATCTTTTCGCGCACCTTCGATTTCTCGATCTACCTGTGGGCTGCCCTGATCTATCTCTGCATTACCGCGATCTTCGTCCTGATCTGGCGGCAGGCCGAACGCCGCCTTAGCCGGCACATCGAAGCCCATCACAAACCGCGCGTCGCTGCACAGCCCGCAAAGGAACCCCAGGCATGAGCCAGACGGAAATCATCTTGAAGGCCGAAGGCATCCACAAGTCGTTCGGCAGTGTCGAAGTCCTGAAGGGCATCTCGCTTGAAGCGCGGAAACACGACGTGATCTCGATCCTGGGCTCGTCGGGGTCCGGCAAGTCGACCTTCCTGCGCTGTCTCAACTTCCTTGAAACACCGACATCGGGCAAGGTGACCGTCCATGGCAACGAAATCCTGGTGCGGAATGGCAAGCCCCAGAACGTGCGCCATATCGAGGAAATCCGCGCCCGGCTTGGCATGGTCTTCCAGCAGTTCAACCTCTGGACCCACCGCACCGTGCTGGAAAACGTGATGGAGGGCCCTGTCCAGGTCAAACGTCAACCGAAGGCAGAAGCCCGCGACAAGGCCGAGGCGCTTTTGAAGCGTGTCGGGCTGGAAGAGCGCATGGGCATGTATCCATCGCAGCTTTCCGGCGGCCAGCAGCAGCGTGTGGCCATCGCCCGGGCACTGGCGATGGAGCCCGACGCAATCCTGTTTGACGAGCCAACATCGGCGCTTGACCCGGAACTGGTGGGCGAGGTTCTGAAGGTGATGCAGGATCTTGCCGCCGAAGGTCGGACGATGATCGTCGTGACGCACGAGATGGGTTTTGCCCGCGAGGTCTCCTCCGAAGTCGTCTTCCTGCACGAAGGCCGCATCGCCGAACAGGGCCCGCCCGAAGAGATGTTCACCAACCCCAGGACCGAGGTGTTCGAGCGGTTCATCGCCAAGGTCATGTGATCCACCAAAATCTAGGAAGTTGTCGAAATGCTGGAAAAACCCGAAACGCCGCCCGCCGGGGCGATGCACCAAGGCATCCTGATCGAATCCGCCGAGCTTCGCATCGTCAGCCTGCCACTTCTGACGCCCTTCGTGATCTCGACTGGCACGATGACGGCCAAGACCTTTCCGCTTTTGGTGCTGAAGGGCGAAGGGCTGGAGGGCATCGGCGAAGCGGTGATGGACCCGGCCCCGGACTATCTTGAGGAAACCATCCCCGGCGCGATGGCCTTCCTGCGCGACGTGCTGCTGCCGCAGATCGTCGGCAAACGCTTTGCCTCGCCTTATGAGCTTCAGCCGATCCTCGCCCCGTGGCGCGGCAACCGAATGGCCAAGGCGGTGGTCGAGATGGCATTCTGGGATCTCTGGGCCAAAAGCCTGAACATCCCGCTGAAGGCCGCGCTTGGCGGCGTCGGCGACAGCGTCGATGTGGGCGTCAGCCTTGGCATCGCGCCGGTCGAGAAGACGCTGGAACGCGTCGATGAGGCGGTCGCGAATGGCTACAAGCGCACCAAGCTCAAGATCGCGCAGGGCCATGACGTCAAGATCGTCGAAGCGGTGCGGGCGCGCCACCCCGACATCAAGCTGACCGTGGACGCCAATACCGACTACGGGATGGCCGACTTGCCGGTGTTGCAGGCGCTCGACGACTTCCGCCTCGACTATATCGAGCAGCCGCTGGCCTATGACGACATCCACGACCACGCGAAGGTGCAGGCGGCGCTGAAGACCGCGATCTGCCTTGACGAGAGCATCCGCAGCGCCAAGGACGCCCGCATCGCGCTCGAACTCGGTGCGGCGCGGGTCATCAACATCAAGGTCGGACGCGTGGGCGGGTTTGCCTCGGCCCGTGCCATCCATGACACCTGTGCCGCCTTTGATGCGCCGGTCTGGTGCGGCGGGATGCTGGAAAGCGGCATCGGGCGGGCGCACAACATCCATCTGGCGACGCTCGCGAACTTCACCAAACCCGGCGACACCTCCAGCGCCAGCCGCTACTTCAAGCGCGACATCATCAATGAACCGCTCGAAGCCACGAACGGCGAAATGCCCGTGCCCACGAACGGCCCCGGCATCGGCGTCACGCTCGACCAAGGGTTTCTGAAAACCGTCTCCGATCATGTCGAGGAGATCGGCGCATGAAGGTGGAACAGTCAGGCATCACAATACGCGAGCTGAACTCGGTCACAGAACTCAAACGGTCCGAGCGCTTTCAGAAAGAGGTTTGGGGCGAGGATGACCCGTCCGACAATTCAGACATCATGCTGGCGATCCAGCATGAAGGGGGGCTTGTTGCAGGCGCATTCAAAGACGGGCGCATGCTGGGTTTTCTGTTTGGCTTCCCAACAAGCCAACCCGACGCACAACACTCGCACAGGCTGGCCGTGCATCCCGACAGCCGAGGCATGGGGTTGGGGGCAAAGCTGAAATGGTATCAGCGCGACTGGTGCCTTCAGCGCGGCATAAACGTGGTGCGCTGGACCTATGATCCACTGCGCCGCATCAACGCAAGCCTCAACATAGCAAGGCTTGGCGCGACCGCGGGAATCTACCACGAAGATTATTATGGCGAGATGGAGGGCATCAATGCCGGTGTCCCCTCCGACCGCCTCGTTGCTGAATGGCATCTGAACGCACCTGAAGTCGTGCAGCGGCTTGACCCTTCGGTGGCGCAGCCTCATGTGCCCGAAGGCAGTCTGAAGATCACAATCCCCGCTGATTTCGCAGGCTTGCTGTCACATGACATGGACAAAGCCATATCCGAACGCCTGCGCGTGCGCGAAGAGTTGACCACAGCTTTTAAGGCGGGATATCGGATTGTCGGGTTTGACGTGGACACTTGCGCATATCTTCTGATCCAACAGTGATGCTATTGATCAGCATTTTCAGATTTCTGAACGACCGCCACGCTCAGCGCAACACTCCCTTGCCTTGATCAGAGACCGGATCAGGCTCAAGGACGAAGCCGCTCGCGCGGCAATGGCGCTTGTGGCTGATGTTTCGCATTGTTCCTGAATTACCGGAATGGGGAAATCTGCGATGCTGCCGAACTCTCGGTGCTGCAGATGCGAACTTCGATTTGGACTTTCTGCACGTGCATTCGCTGCTAACGAGCAGGTCCGCAATGTCCCGCTCAGCTGACCTTGGTATCGACAGCAGCGAACGTCCGGTGATTGAGTAGCTCCGAACACTTAGGTCGACACGGATGAATGCCAACACTTTCTTTATCGGCGCTAGTAATTCACCTGTTCGAAGCCGTAGTTGCCCTCATAGTCACGCCAATCGACGAAGACAGA
>CAYTUW010000165.1:1760-6308 GCA_964441435.1 uncultured Rhodobacterales bacterium | reverse complement strand
CAGGGCAGGGTATCGTGCACTTTCAGCCAGGCCTCAAGCGCCAGAAGCCAGGCAAAATGCTGGCCCTTATTGTCACCAGCCCCGCGGGCGTAGATGCGGCCATCGCGCAGGGTCGGCTCAAATGGTGGGCTGATCCATTCCTCAATCGGGTCGGCGGGCTGCACGTCGTAATGGCCATAGATCAGGACGGTGGGCCTGCCTGCACCCACATCATAGCGGCCATAGACAAAAGGGTGGCCCGCGCTTTCCAGCAATTCCGCGTCAAAGCCCAGCGTGCTCAGATGGGTCTGCAAAAGCGCTGCAACCTCACGGATGCCGATGTTTTCGGCTGAGATGCTTTTATGGCGCAGGTAGTCGAGAAGTCGGGCAAGCGCCTGGGTTTCATGGTGTTCAAGGTAATCAAACACCGGTTTGAGACTGGTCATTTGACTGCTGCGTCTGTTGTGCAAATGAAATGACCCGGCGTGGGCGCCGGGTCACATTCAGGTGGTTCTATCACCGTCCCCTGATCCGTGGATCGAGCGCGTCGCGCAGCCCGTCACCCATGTAGTTGACGCTGAGAACGGTCAGCGAAATCGCGAGGCCGGGCCACATCACCCGTTCGGGGTATTGTTGCAGGTAATCGGTGCTATCAAACAACAGCCGCCCCCAGGTCGGGAAATCCGGCGGAAAGCCGAGGCCAAGGAAAGACAGCGCCGACTCCGTTATAATCGCATTGGCAATGCCCAGCGTTGCCGAGACCATGATCGGGCTCAGCACGTTTGGCAGGATATGCCGGGTGATCATCTTGGACGAAGGCGTGCCGATTGACCGCGCTGCCAGGACGAATTCGCGTTCCTTGATCGCGAGCACATCGCCGCGCACGATCCGTGCGGTGGGCATCCAGCTGGTGATCCCGATGGCAAAGACCATAAGGATGAAAATCCCCATCTCCGGGCCGAACCGCGAGGCCAGCGCATCCCTAAACAGCATCACCATAACCAGCAGCAGCGGCAGCAATGGCAACGCCAGGAACAGGTCGGTGATCCGCATCAGGATGTTGTCGAGCCGGCGGAAGAACCCGGCCATAACCCCGACAAGCGTGCCAAGGAACAGCGCCAGCAGCATCGCCGTGATCCCCACCGCAAGCGAGGTCTGCCCGCCCTTGATCATCCGCGCCAGCGTATCGCGGCCAAGCTGATCGGTGCCAAAAGGATGAGCCAGGCTTGGCCCCTGGTTGCGGGCGCGGATGTCGATATAGGTGGCGTCGATGTGCCAAAGGAACGGGCCCAGCAGTACCAGCAGCATGATCAACAGGAAAAACCCAGCCCCGAGCAGGGCACCCTTATGCGTTTTGAACTGGTCCCAGACATCCCACCACTGGCTGCGGGATGCACCTTCTTCGACCTCCGGTGCGTGAATGATATCAGTCATAGCGGATCCTCGGATCAAGCACGCCGTAGAGGACATCGGCGATGAGGTTAAAGACGACAATCAGGATGGCGAACATGACGGTCAGCGTCTGGACCATCGGAATGTCGCTCGCCTGGATCGCTGTGATCAGAAGCTGGCCGATCCCGTTCACTTTGAAGATCTGTTCGGTGATGATCGCCCCACCAAAGATGAAGGGCACGCCAAGCGCGATCACGGTAACCACCGGGATCATCGAATTCCGGAGCACATGGACCAGCACGACAACTTTTTCGCTCAACCCCTTGGCACGCGCGGTACGCACGTAATCCTGGTTGAGGTTGTCGAGCATGGAGGCACGCATGAACCGGCTGATCTGTGCCGTGGTTTGCAGCGCCAGCACCATCACCGGCATGATCATCTGTTTCAGCTGGTAGACAAAGGCATCCCAGCTGTCGACCACATGGGTGGTATCGTAGATCGACGGAAACCAACCCAGCTGAACCGAAAAGATGATGATGACCAGCACCCCGGAAAAGAACGGTGGAACGGAATAGCCGACCATGGTGATGAAAGTCCCGACCTGATCGAAGATCGAATATTGTTTATAGGCCGAATAGATGCCGATCGGCAGAGCTATCAGGATGCCGACGATATAGGAAAGGCCCACAACCCAAAGCGTCTGCGGCAGGCGCTGAACAACGATGTCCATGATTGGCGAACGGCTCTGCCAGCTGATGATGCGCTGTTGATCGGCGTAGACATCAAGCCCGGTCAGGGATTCGATCATATAAAGCGGTTCGACCACAAAGAAGGCATAGAGCCATTTGTAGAAGCGGATGAACGGGTTCTGGCCGAGGCCAAGGCTTTCGCGGATCTGTTGTTTGACCTCGGGCGGGATCGACAAGGGCAGGTTTGCCGTCGGATCACCCGGTGCCAGCGTCAGCAACATGAAGATCACGAAAGAAATGATAAGAAGAGTCGGGACTGAGATCAGCAGTCGCCGGATCGTATACGTGAGCATGACGCCCCCCTGAAACCGCCGCCTGTCGCGGCTTGTTTATTCTGATTGCGAAAGCGCCCTGCCAGATGCTGACAGGGCGCCCTCGGGTTTCAGTGGTTAGCCGTCAGCGCGGAACCAGTCAGCAGCGTTCCACAGCTCGGAGTCCCAGGTATTCAGGACAACGCCGCCAAGCGTGTTGGAATGCGCCGAAACACGACCGCGGTCGACCAGCGGGATGATGATGTAATCCTGCATCAGCATATCATTCATCGCCTTGGCAATGCGGGCGCGTTCGTTGATGTCCCCGGTCACGGCCATTTCAGCGACAAGCGCATCATAGGCTTCGGAACAGTAGCGCGGCATGTTGTTGCCCTGCCATTGTGTTTCCGGACGCGGTGCCTGTGAACAGGCCCAGTTTGCCATATAGGCTTCCGGGTCGGTGCCATCAAAGTTGTTTGCATACATCTCAACATCGGCAAAGAACTTCTGGAAGGTGTCCGGGCTTGCCGGGTCACCACCGAAGAACACGGAGGCATCAATGTTGCGCAACTCTGTTTCGACACCGATTTCTGCCCACCACTGTTTGATCAGTGCCTGGAAGTCCTGACGCACGGCATTGGTGGAAGTCTGGTAAAGCATCCGCAGTTCGACACCATCCTTTTCACGGACGCCATCGCCGTTGGAATCAACCCAACCAGCACCTTCAAGCAGCGCCTTGGCACCTTCGATGTCCTGCACGAGGCAGCCATCATTGGCGGTGGAGTTGTAGATGGCGGGTGCCGGAAGCACGTTACAGGTCGGACGACCTGCGGTGCCATAACCGATTTCGACCAGCAGGTCCCGGTCGATCGCCATTGATAGCGCCTGACGCACATTGATGTCAGTCAGGAACGGGTGTGGATGGTCCACTGTGCCGCGCCGCTCACCAAGATCGGCAGAAGGATCGGTCTGGTTGACCATGATGCGTTCGACGAGCGTGCCGAATGCGGAAACGACCTGGCCTTTGCCAGCGGCTTCCATATTGGCCAGCACATCAGGTGCAAGTTGCAGGTTCCAGGCGTAATCGAATTCGCCGGTTTCCAGAACCGCGCGGCCCGCATCCGTTGCCGAACCGCCGCCTTTCAGCGTGACGGTGGCAAAGGCCGGCTTGTCCGCATCACGGTAGTTCGGGTTTGCCTCAAGCGATACAACGTCGTTCGGGCGGAATTCCGTTACCGTGAAGGGGCCGGTGCCAACCGGGCTAAAGTTTGCATCGGTACATTCCGGTGCCTTGGCGCCAAGGCAGTCCGCAAACTGTGCTGCCTGGATGATCGGAGCCTGCGCGCCGACAAACGGGCCGTATGGGAACGGTTTTGCCACGCCAAAGTGAACGACTACGGTGCGATCGTCGATGATTTCGACATCTGTGACGTCATTGTACTTTTCAGCCTGCGCACAGCCGCCACCTTCGGCGGTGCAATATTGCCAGGTGAAGCGCACATCTGCGGACGTCACAGCGCTGCCATCGGACCACAGCAGGCCTTCTTTCAGCGTCCAGGTGACAGATGTCAGATCTTCGCTGACGCCGCCATTGGCCACGGTCGGCACTTCCTCAGCCAGCCAGGGCACCATGCTGCCGTCCTGGTCGTAGCGGGCGAGCGGTTCAATGACGAGGCTGGCTGCCTCCAGATCCTTGGTGCCGCCCGAAAGATACGGGTTCATGATTGAAGGCGCCTGCCAATAGATGATATTGACATGGCCGTCCGAGCCGCGCTCCGCCATAGCAGAGGCAGGAGCCAATGCAAAAGCAGCGGCAGCGCCCAGAAGGGTTGCTTTGAAATTCATTCTTCTCTCCTTGTTGGTATCAGGGCCCTCCCGGCCCCGACCTCACTCAGTCCTGCAGCGTCTTCCCCTTCTGTTTAAGGCCAATCGGGGAATTGCAAGTATGTTGACCTATTGTGCAGCGGGGTGAATAAAATCAGGGGTGGCTACGGCTTTTCCGGTGGCAGATTTCCTTTATCAGATGGTCAAAAAACGACAATTCACAGCCAAAATGCGAATCTATTGTGCGGTTCTGCGGCGCCTTCCTGTTTGACAGTTTGCGCAATCGGGGCATAGCTTCGCCCACAAAACAACAGGGGGGAGCCTGAAAAAATGCTCGACCAACCGCTCGTCAA
>CAYTUW010000165.1:0-1750 GCA_964441435.1 uncultured Rhodobacterales bacterium | reverse complement strand
GAAAACCTGCGTGTTGAATTTGAAACATCTGGCGGCACCGTTGTTGGTGTCGAAGATGTGAGTTTCAAGATCAACCCGGGCGAAACCCTTTGTATCGTTGGGGAATCCGGATCAGGAAAGTCCGTTTCGTCCCTGTCACTGATGCGGCTCGTGGAATTTGGCGGCG
Source organism: uncultured Rhodobacterales bacterium (assembly GCA_964441435.1). Taxonomy (GTDB): domain Bacteria; phylum Pseudomonadota; class Alphaproteobacteria; order Rhodobacterales; family Rhodobacteraceae; genus CAYTUW01. The sequence goes on along the minus strand of CAYTUW010000165.1, from coordinate 1,584 downwards.
GCGAAATCGCTGGCGGCAGCCTAAAGTTTGATCGTGCCGGAGACGGGCAGGGCATTGACGTACGCGATGCCGAATCTGACCTGATGCGTCAGATCCGCGGCAATGAAATCGCCATGATCTTTCAGGAGCCGATGACATCCCTCAACCCGGTGTTCACCGTTGGGCGACAACTGACCGAGGGGCTGAAACTTCACAAAGGCATGACCGACAAGGAGGCCCGTGAACGCGCGATCGAACTTCTGCGTCAGGTGCGTATCCCGGAACCGGAACGTCGAATCAATCAGTATCCGCATGAGCTGTCCGGCGGCATGCGCCAGCGGGTGGTGATTGCGATGGCAATGGCCTGTGAACCGAAGCTTTTGATTGCGGATGAGCCGACGACCGCTCTTGACGTGACGATCCAGGCCGAAATCCTCGCGTTGATTGATCGGCTGAAGCGGGAAAACCAGATGGCGGTTCTGTTCATCACCCATGATATGGCGGTGGTGGCGCAGATGGCGGACCGGGTGCTTGTGATGTTCCGCGGCAATATGGTCGAGGAAGGCACGGTCGAAGAAATCTTTGAAAACCCGAAAGAGGATTACACCAAAGCCCTGCTGGCCGCCGTGCCAAAGCTGGGCGAGATGAAGGGCAAGGACGTTCCCGAACCGATGCGGATGATCGGGGATGAGGCATTGCAGGCGGAACATGCCGCGGCAATCGCTGCCGGGAAGGCGGCACCAGCGATTGAGCCAAAAACCTTGCTGAAGGTCGAAAACCTGATCACCCGGTTCCCGGTTCAGAAGGGGCTGTTGCGCCGCACTGTGGCCAATGTGCATGCGGTGGAGGATGTCTCCTTCGAAATCAAGGCGGGCCAGACCGTCAGCCTTGTCGGGGAATCGGGATGCGGAAAATCGACGGTGGGCCGTTCGATCCTGCGCCTGGTGGAACCGACATCAGGCAGCGTGACGATGGACGGGGTCGATGTTCTGGCGCTCAGCAATGATGAGATGCGCAAGGCCCGCCGTGACATGCAGATGGTGTTCCAGGATCCTTTTGCCTCGCTTAATCCGCAGGTGCGCCTGGCGGATCAGGTGGCCGAACCTCTGAAGAATTTCAATGTTGATACTGGCTCTGCGATCTATGACCGCGTTGCCAAGCTGTTTGACCGGGTCGAACTGCCGCGCAGCTTCCTGCGGCGCTACCCGCACGAACTGTCTGGCGGGCAGCGCCAGCGGGTCGCGATTGCCCGCGCGCTGGCGCTGAACCCCAAGCTGATCATCGCGGATGAGGCTGTTTCGGCGCTCGATGTCTCGGTGCGGGCTCAGGTTCTGAACCTGATGATGGAACTACAGGCCGATCTGGGCCTCGCCTTCCTGTTCATCAGCCATGACATGGCGGTGGTTGAACGGGTTTCCCATTATGTCGCGGTGATGTATCTGGGCCGGATTGTCTAATTTGGACCCCGCCGCGTCGTGTTCGAAGACCCGCGCCACGCCTATACAAAATCTTTGATGAGCGCGGTTCCCGTCGCAGACCCGCGCAAGAAGATGATCGGCAAGGACCTGAATTTCAAACCCATTCCAAGCCCGATCTTCCCGGTAG
>CAYTUW010000164.1:0-6373 GCA_964441435.1 uncultured Rhodobacterales bacterium | reverse complement strand
CGCGCAGGCTTTGCGGCCAAGAAATTCTTTGATTTCAAAACGGTGATCCCCTGTCACTACAAAACCTTCCCACTGCTTGAACAATCGGCGGAGGCATTGCTTGCTGCCCTGCCCGGAGTCGATGTGATCGAACCAGAGGTGATGACAGCGATCGAGCTTTAGCCAATTAGATTGCCCCCAGCGCCGCTATCGCCGCGCTTCGAAAAACGCCTTAAGCAGTTTTTCTGCCTCTGCCGCGCCGATCCCGTCGACCACCTCTGGCACATGATGGGCCTGCGCGTGGTCATAAATGCGCGGCCCCTGCGCGATTCCGCCGGATTTCGGATCAGAGGCGCCGTAGTAAAGCCGCTCGATCCGCGCCGCCGAAATTGCCATGGCGCACATCGGGCAAGGCTCCAGCGTGACCCACAGACTGTGGCCGGGCAGGCGCTCACTGCCCAGCGCAGCGCAGGCCGCGCGGATTGCCAGGATTTCAGCATGCGCCGTTGGGTCGTTCAGTTCCCGTGTACGGTTTCCGGCGCTGGCAACCATTTCGCCACGCGCATTGACCAGCACGGCCCCAACCGGAACCTCCCCACGTGCGGCCGCCGCGCGCGCCTCTTTGAGCGCCTGATCCATATGGCTTTTGAACGTCATCCCCCCCTTCTGCCCTGCGCTGCTGCGCCTGCCAAGGGGTTTCCCTTTCGCCTCTCGCAGGCTAGAGCCTGTTCTATGAGCGAAAAGACCCCTCCCGGCGACCGGATCGCCAAGGTTCTGGCCCGTGCGGGCGTTGCCTCCCGCCGCGAAGCGGAGCGGATGATTGTGGCCGGGCGCGTCACGGTGAACGGCAAACAGATCGACAGCCCGGCGCTGAATGTCACGGCAACGGACAAGATCACCGTCGATGGAACGCAGATTGGCGAACCGGATCCTGCCCGGATCTGGCTCTATCACAAACCGGCAGGGCTTGTGACAACAGAACGGGACGAAAAGGGCCGCGCCACGGTGTTTGACAGCCTGCCCGACGATCTGCCGCGCGTGATGAGCGTTGGCCGGCTCGATCTTAATTCCGAAGGGTTGCTGCTTCTGACCAATGACGGCGGTGTGAAGCGCAGACTTGAGCTGCCCTCCACCGGCTGGCTGCGCCGCTACCGCGTGCGGGTGAAGGGCAAACCGGCGGACGAAACCTTTGACCCCTTGCGCCGTGGCACCAGCATCGACGGCGAACATTTTTTGCCAATGCAGGTCACGCTTGATCGCCAGCAAGGGGCCAATGCCTGGCTGACTGTTGCACTGCGGGAGGGCAAAAACCGTGAAATCCGCCGCGCCATGACTGATGTCGGGTTGGAGGTGAACCGCCTGATCCGGGTGAGCTACGGGCCGTTTCAGCTTGGTCAGTTAAAGGCCGGCGAGGTGGAGGAAGTCAGGCAACGCGTGGTGCGAGACCAGCTTGGGCTGAACGACAAGCCCAAACGCACGCGGCAAAAACCTACAGGCCGCAAGCGGCGCTGAAAACCGTTCCAATAACGCTGTTCCCACGCTAAACCCACGCCATAGCAACGCGTGACAATGGGACGAGCGACATGGCAGACCTTCTAACTTTCGAAAACCTCGGCAACCTTTTGATGCTTTGCTTTCTTCAGGCGGTGCTTGGCTTTGACAACCTGCTTTACATCTCCATCGAAAGCCAGCGCGCGCCCGTCGCACAGCAAAAGGCGGTCCGCTATTGGGGTATCATCATCGCGGTAGCGCTCAGGGTTGTGTTGCTGTTTGTGATGATCCGTCTGATTGACGCTCTGTCGGAACCCTTCTTCATCTTCAACTCGCCGGGGTTCATCGAAGGTGGCGTCAACTTCGCCACACTTGTTTTTGTCATCGGCGGAATATTCATCATCTATACGGCGGTGAAGGAAATCTCTCACATGTTGTCGGTTGAACATCTCGACACGGATGTCAGCCACAAGGGGGGCAAGTCGGCGGCACAGGTCGTGACCCTCATCGTGATGATGAACCTGATCTTCAGCTTTGACTCGATCCTGTCGGCCCTGGCGATCACCGACGTCTTCCCGATCCTGGCAACGGCAATCCTGCTTTCGGGCCTTGCAATGCTGCTGTTGGCGGATGGGGTCACAAAATTCCTCGAAAAGAACCGGATGTATGAGGTGCTGGGGCTTTTCATCCTGTTGATTGTTGGCGTGGTTCTTTTGGGCGAAGCGGGCCCGGCCGCAGCTCATGCGGCCCATGACGACGGGTTACAGATCAAAATATTCGGCTATGCACTCCTGCCCATGAGCAAGACAACCTTCTACTTCGCCGTGATCGTTCTGGTGGCGGTGGAGGTGATCCAATCCGGCTACCAACGCAAATTGGACCGAGAGAGGGCAGCAAACTCCGACCACTGACGACTATAACAAAACTTTCCCCCCGTCCTTTCACTGGATTGCACGCGGCCCATCGCGTATATCCTTAACCGTATTGATGTTTCCGCAACGGGGAGGACACCAGACATGAGCGCGACCGGCCTTCAGAAGCTGGCTTATGCCCTGTTGCTGGGCCTTATCGTCTATGTCTGCCTTGCGGGGGCATTCTGATGGCGCAGCGATATGGCGGGGAATTCAGCCCGAAAGGCACGCCGAACAATGCCGCAAAACCTGGCAGTGCGTTTCGCGGGGCCATGCCAGCGCGCGCCGGGGCCCGGGTCAATTTTCTGTTCTTTGCCCCCCTACCCCTGGCCCTGCGCGCATTCTGGCAGGAACCGGCAGGGCTGGCGACAATGCTTGGGGCGTTTGGTGTCCTGATCCTCGCCGCGTGGCTGACACGGGACGGGCTGCGCGCCGAGGAAGCCTATCATGCGCGCAAGGTGGCCCGCCGCCCTGCCCTGCCACGCAAACTCATCGGGTCTGCGCTGACGGGTATCGGGCTTTGGCTGGCGGCAACCGCAACGATGGGCGGTTTTTTTGGCCCAATCCTCCTTGGTGTGGTTGGCGCGCTGCTTCACTGCTTCTCCTTCGGCATTGATCCGATGTCAGACAAGGGCGCGGAAGGGATCGACACGTTCCAGGCGGACCGCGTTGCCCGCGCGGTTGAAGGGGCCGAAGGTCATCTGACGGCGATATCCGATGCGATCCTGCGCACGCGCGACCGCGCGCTAGAGGCCCGTGTCGCGCGGTTTGCCGAAACCGCACGTGACATGTTCCGCACCGTGGAAAACGACCCGCGCGACCTGACGGCGGCACGCAAATACCTTGGCGTTTACCTTAAGGGTGCGCGCGACGCGACGGTGAAGTTCACAGCGATCTATGAACGCAACGGCGATGCGAAGGCACGCGCCGATTATGAGGCGCTTCTTAACGACCTCGAACAGAATTTCGCCGCCCGCACAGAGGTGCTTCTTACCGATGACAGGACTGATCTGGACGTGGAAATAGAAGTCCTGCGTGACCGGATCGCCCGTGAAATCAACTAGTTATTTCCGAAAGAGGGAGTGAGACATGACAGAGACCACCCGCGAGAAGGCCGAAGCCGCCCTTGCCGATGTCGAACAGGTGACCGCTGTGGTCCTTGCCGATCCATCCACCGACATCGTGCCGCTGGCCGATGCAAAGAAACCCGTTGCTGCCGAAATCAAAAAGCGCATGGGCGAAATCGACATGGGGGATACCAACTCCATCGTGAATTTCGGCTCTGCCGCGCAGGCTGAGTTGCAGCAGATCAGTCAGGCGATGCTGTCGGATGTGCGCAACAAAGATGTCGGTCCGGCTGGTGACAGTTTGCGAGACATCGTGACAACGATCCGCGGGTTTTCTGTGTCCGAACTCGATGTGCGCCGCAAACGCAGCTGGTGGGAACGCCTGCTGGGCCGTGCCGCACCCTTTGCCAAATTCCTGTCCCGGTTCGAAAATGTGCAAGGCCAGATCGACAAGATCACCGACAACCTGCTTGACCATGAACACAAGCTGCTGAAGGACATCAAATCGCTTGATATCCTTTATGACAAAACGCTGAATTTCTACGATGAGTTGGCGCTTTACATCGCGGCAGGTGAAGAGAAGCTGCGTGTTTTGGATGAAAAGGAAATCCCGGCGCTTGCGGCCAAGGTCGACAAAGCCCCGGAAAAGGATCAGGTCATGCGGGCGCAGGAACTGCGTGACCTCCGCGCGGCGCGTGACGATCTGGAACGCCGTGTCCATGACCTGAAGCTGACGCGCCAGGTGACAATGCAGAGCCTGCCGTCGATCCGGTTGGTGCAGGAAAATGACAAATCGCTGGTCACAAAGATCAACTCTACGCTGGTGAACACCGTGCCGCTCTGGGAAACGCAGCTGGCGCAGGCGGTCACGATCCAGCGGTCCGCAGAGGCTGCGGCCGCCGTGCGGGAGGCCAATGATCTGACCAACGAACTGCTGACTGCGAACGCCAAAAACCTGCGTGAGGCCAATAAGGTTGTGCGTGAGGAAATGGAACGCGGCGTCTTTGACATCGAAGCGGTCAAGGTGGCCAATGCCGAACTCATCGCAACAATCGAGGAAAGCCTTGAGATTGCGGATGAAGGCAAGGCCCGCCGCGCAACCGCCGAAGAGGAGCTGAAGAAGATGGAAGGCGAGCTGAAGGACGTGCTTGCCTCTGCCAAAGCGCGCGGTGATAGTGTCGGTGACACCTCTGGCACAGCTGTGCCCAACTAAAGGCGGCTGATGGCGAGCTGGCACAATTTACAGGGTATTGCTGTGGCTGGCGTGCTGGCCATAGTCCCGGCTTGTGAACCCGCACAGGTCGCCGTCACAGCCCCGGTTCCACGGCCTGCCAATATTGAACCAGTGGTTGCGCCGCGTTCAGCGGCCAGCCTTGCCGTGCAGCGCCACTTCACCCGGCTGGAGAATGAACTCTTGACGCAAGGGTTGCTGCGGTCTGACGGCGGCGGCCCGGACACAAGGTTTTCCCGGAACGATATCGTGGAAAATTTTATCCGCATCGCCCTGCATGATGAATATGTCCTGTCAAATGGCCGGCTGGTTGAACGTCAATCGCCCACCAGATTGCATCGCTGGGAAGATCCGGTTCGTTTTGGCGTGCATTTCGGACCTTCTGTGCCGCTGACCCAGCGCGAAAAGGACCGTTCCGATATTCGCCATTTCGCCCGCCGCCTGGCGCGTATCTCGGGCCATCCGATTTCAAGCACGCAAGGGGATGCAAATTTCCTCGTGCTCATTCTGAACGAAGACGAACGCAGCACCTTTGTGCCACAGCTTCGCCAACTGATGCCTGCCTTTAGTGAGGCCGATGCAAAAACCATTCTGACAATGCCCCGGTCAACCCTCTGTCATGTGTTTGCGGTAGATCCTGGTGACACCGGTGCCTACAAAAGAGCGGTCGCCGTCATTCGCGCGGAACACCCTGATGTGATCCGCCTGAGTTGCATCCACGAAGAACTGACACAGGGCCTTGGGCTTGCCAATGACAGCCGGTATGCACGGCCCTCAATCTTCAACGACGACGAAGAATTCGCCCGCCTCACAACACATGATGAGTATTTGCTACGCATTCTCTACGATCAGCGCCTGCACCCGGGAATAGAGCAAGACGCCGCACGCCCGATTGTCGAAGAAATTGCGCAGGAACTTGTCGGCGCTCCAACGTGACTCTCAGAAAGGTATGTTCAAATGGGTATTCTTGATTTCCTGACTGGCGAATTCATCGACGTCATTCACTGGACCGATGACAGCCGTGACACGATGGTCTGGCGTTTTGAACGTGAAGACCATGAAATCAAATACGGTGCAAAGCTCACGGTGCGCGAAGGTCAGGCCGCCGTTTTTGTGCATGAGGGGCAGCTTGCGGATGTGTTCACCCCGGGGCTTTACATGCTTGAAACCAACAACATGCCGATCCTGACCACGCTTCAGCATTGGGATCACGGGTTCAAATCGCCCTTTAAGTCCGAGGTCTATTTTGTCAACACCACCCGGTTTTCCGATCTGAAGTGGGGCACCAAAAACCCGCTCATGCTGCGCGACCCGGAATTTGGCCCGACACGTATCCGTGCCTTTGGCACCTATACGGTCAAGGTTGCGGATGCAGGCAAATTCCTGACGGAAATCGTCGGCACCGATGGTGAATTCACGATGGATGAAATCAGCTATCAGATCAGGAACATCATCGTGCAGGCGTTTTCGCGCATTGTCGCGGGGGCCGGTATCCCGGTGCTCGACATGGCGGCGAATACGGCGGACCTTGGCAAGATGATCGCGGCAGAGATTTCGCAGGTGGTGGCTGACTACGGCCTTTCTATCCCCGAATTCTATATTGAAAACATCAGCTTGCCACCCGCCGTGGAAGAAGCGCTTGATAAGCGCACCTCCATGGGTGTGGCGGGCGACCTTGGCAAGTTCACCCAATA
>CAYTUW010000163.1:0-6384 GCA_964441435.1 uncultured Rhodobacterales bacterium | reverse complement strand
TGCCTGCCTCTGCCGCCTTGCGCAAAATCGAACAGACGCGCGCGTGTGCATATTGCACATAGAACACCGGGTTGTCCTTGGACTGTTCCAGCACCTTGTCAAAATCGAAATCAAGCGGCGCATCGTTCTTACGTGTCAGCATCACAAACCGTGTCACATCAACGCCGACCTGATCCACAACGTCGCGCAGCGTAACGAAGGTTCCGGCGCGTTTGCTCATTTTGAACGGTTCCCCGTTTTTGAACAGCTTCACCAGTTGCGTCAGTTTGATATCAAGCGGCACGCTCCCATCAGAAAGCGCCGAAACCGCAGCTTTCATGCGTTTGACATAGCCACCATGATCAGCCCCGAAGATGTCGATTAAAACATCAAATCCGCGCTCCAACTTGTTGAAATGATATGCAATATCCGGCGCGAAATAGGTCCAGCCGCCATCCGATTTCATGATTGGGCGATCAACATCATCACCATGTTGGGTTGACCGAAACAGCGTTTGCTCGCGTGGCTCCCAATCCTCTGGCGTTTTGCCTTTGGGCGGTTCCAGAACGCCTTCATAGATCAAGCCTTTTTCCTTTAGCCGATCAATCGCCGCCTCAATCTGGCCGGTGCCGTAAAGCGATTTTTCGGAGTAGAAAACATCCATTGTAACGCCAAGCGCCGCAAGGTCGGCGCGGATCAGATCCAACATGGCTTCGGTTGCGAATTCGCGCACCTCGATCAGCCAGTCCGCCTCTGGTGCGTCAAGATATGCGTCACCAACCTTATCCTTCAAGGCTTCCCCAACGGGGATCAAATAATCGCCGGGATAGGTGCCATCCTCAAATGCCACCTGTTGCCCGTGCGCTTCCTGGTAGCGCAGATAAACCGACCGGGCGAGCACATCGACCTGTGCCCCGCCATCGTTGATATAATATTCCCGTGTGACGTCATAACCGGCAAAATCCAGCAAACTCGCCAACGCATCGCCAAAAACGGCCCCACGGGTATGGCCTACATGCAATGGCCCCGTCGGGTTGGCTGAGACATATTCGACGTTCACGCGCTGCCCCTGCCCGAGACCGGTGCGCCCGAATTCAGCCCCGTCGGTCAAAATCCCACGCGCAACATTCTGCCAGACCGAAGCATCAAGCCGCAGATTCAGGAAGCCCGGACCAGCCACCTGTACCGTCGTGATTCGTGGATCAGACTCCAGTAATGTGGCCAGTGTCACTGCTATTTCCCGCGGGTTTTTTCCCGCTGGTTTGGCCAGTACCATCGCCGCGTTGGTTGCAAGGTCACCATGCGCCGCATCACGTGGCGGTTCCACCGTGACATTGCCATGGTCGAGCCCGGCCGGCAGGGCACCTTCGGCCACCATCTCATCAAGCGCCAAAGCGACAAGCGTGTGAAATTCAGAAAAAAGATTCATCTGGCGGTCCTGTGACTGTTGTCGCGCGGTTTAGCACGGAGGGCGCTGAGGTCAATTCCCCGGCTTGACTTGTTCACTCCACAGGTAAGACTGCAACAGCCGGTAGAGCGGAGCAATTTATGAATACCCTGAAGATAAGCACATTATGCCTGAACCCGTTTGTTGGATTCGTCGATGACGTTTTTTCAACGAAGGAAGCGCAACACATGATTGATCTGGGCCGCGATGATGTAGCCCCAACCACGGTACTGGTTGGGCCGACTGCCAGGAAAAGCGATAAACGCACCAACCTCGTGACCAATTACAATCAGTGGGATGACCCGATTGCCTCAGATGTCGCTACACGGGTCAGCGCGCTTGTCCGTCTCCCGCCAGAAAACTGCGAACCTGCAAAGCTGCTCTCATATCAAGGGGATCAGAAATTCGATGAACACCAGGACGGATTCTTTCAGCAACTGGGACAGGTAGAACAGCTCGAACGCGGCGGCCAGCGCCTGTTCACAACGCTGTGCTACCTCAGCGAAGTACCCGAGGGCGGCGCAACAATGTTTCCCAGCCTTAAAATTGCAGTCCGGCCAAAAGTCGGCCGGGTGTTAATTTTCTCAAACACCATCCCCGGCACAAATATCCCACATCCGCATTCTTCTCATGCCGGGCTGAGCGTTGGTGAAAACGGCCGGAAATGGGTGTTATCGCTCTGGTGGCGGGAACGTATGTATCACCAACCACGCGACTACCCGGAAAATGAAGGCCCAACACTGTACTATTAATACCTGTCGGCGAAAAACGTCCCCGCCACTCAACCTTATCCTGTGGAGTGGCGCGCCATTGCAACAACATCCAGTAGAGCGACACAGTCCGCCTTGTTTAAGGTAAAAATTTCGTTATCATTACCCGCGACCAGTTTTGGGTCAAATCCAGGAGGGGTGAAATTGAGATACCTTAAACCATTCGCGGCGTCAGCTGCTGCTATTACGCTTGCTACCCAACCCGCACTTGCCGGGAATATGACAGCACCGATCATGGAAGAAGATCCGATTGTCGAAGAGGCATCGACTTCAGCCGGTGGTATTCTTGTTCCGATACTGTTTCTTTTGCTTCTTGCGGCCGCGTTCGACGGCGGCGGCAGCAGTACACCGATTGTCGTAGAAGACTAAGTAAACATAATCTCGCAGGATTTGACCATTCGATCTTGAGTGTTGGGGGACACATGAAATTTACACGGATTCTGACCGCTTTTTTGGCGGCGCTTATGCTGGCTGCCCAGCCGGTTTTCGCCGGAAACTTAACTGCGCCCGAAATGGAGGCCGAGCCGATTATTGAAGAGGCCGCAGCGACATCAGGGGGATTCATTATCCCAATTCTGTTCCTGCTGCTTTTGGCAGGTGCCATGGGCGGTGGTGGCGGCGGATCATCCGTCACCCAACCCCCGAAATAGGGCGCGCACCTTTAGCACCCGATATGTCAAAGCGCTTCGCGTGCACCTCAAGGGCATAGCGATCTGTCATACCGGCAATGTAATCCGCAACTATTCTGGCAAGCGCCGTGTCATTATTGGCGCTTGTCACATCACTCTGCCAGCGTTCTGGTAACAGGCCCGGCTGCCCCATAAAGGCAGGGAACAGGTCATTGATCACCCGGGACACATGTCTGCGCATCTCGACCACCCTTGGCGCGCGATACATACGCGCAAACAGAAAGTCACGCACTGACTTCAATGCCTTATCTGTCGATTGCGAAAATGCTATCATCGCCCCCCCGGCACGGCGAATATCAACAACCGATCGGGGCGCCAGATCCTTCAGGCGGTTGCTGCTTGTCCTGATCACATCCTCGACCAGAATGCCAAAGAACCGCCGCAGCGCCTCATGCTGGCGTCTATAGGCTTCCAGCCCCGGATAGCGGCTGTCCACGGCTGCAAAACACTCTGTCAGCAACGGAAGCTGCTCCAGGTCCGCTGTGTGGAAAAGCCCGGCACGCAGCCCGTCGTGAATATCGTGGTTGTTATATGCGATATCATCCGCGATTGCGGCGACCTGGGCCTCTGCGCTGGCATAGGTATCAAGTTCAAGATCATGATGTGTATTATATTCTGCAAGCGCGTAAGGCATGGTTCCGGTTACGGGGCCGTTATGTTTGGCGATTCCTTCAAGGCATTCCCACGTCAGGTTCAGCCCGTCCCATTCCGCATAATGCTGTTCAAGCCGGGTCACGATCCGAACCGCCTGCGCATTGTGGTCAAACCCGCCGTAAGGGACCATCAGGGCTGAAAGCGCATCTTCGCCGGTATGTCCGAATGGGGTGTGCCCGAGATCATGAGCAAGGGCGACGGCCTCCGTCAGGTCTGTGTTCAGCCCCAGCGCGCCTGCAATGGTGCGCGCAACCTGCGCGACCTCAATCGAATGGGTCAACCTTGTGCGGTAATAATCGCCTTCATGTTCGACGAACACCTGGGTTTTATGCTTGAGGCGGCGAAAAGCGGAGGAATGAATAATTCGATCCCGGTCGCGCTGATAACACGACCGAAAGGTGCTTTCGTCTTCCGGGTAGAGCCGTCCCCTGCTCTGCCCCGGTTGTGTTGCGTAGACTGCGACCATGATCTGCCTGTTGTCGCGGGTGTTGTCGGTACTTATATTGCTGAATGCGATAGAATGAAACGGCGGATATTATGGACCTTACCCTTCCCCCGAAAGTGACCGAACGTGCCTTTGCCAGGCTGGCACAAATAAATGCAACCTCGGCGACGGCGGATGCCTTGCGGGTTGCAGTAGAAGGGGGCGGATGTTCCGGGTTTCAGTATGATATCAAGCTTGACCAACCTGCCGAAGGGGATCTGATCCTGGAAGGACAGGGACAGAAAGTCGTGGTGGACGAAATATCCCTGCCCTATCTGGCCAATGCGGTAATCGACTTTACCGAAGAACTGATTGGTGCCCGTTTTGTGGTGGAAAATCCGAACGCCACCAGTTCCTGCGGCTGCGGAACATCCTTTTCAATGTAATTCGGCGGCGACGACAGACGCCTCAAAACCACGCGCGACCGGGTGTGCCGTGATGGCCAACTCTGGCGTGTCCAGAAGTTCCGGGAAAAGCGCGCAGATTTCATGCCGCGTCCGGGACCCTTCGCCGCATCGCATGTCCCCGATCAAAAAGCTTTCGGTCAGGGCCCCTTCTGCATAGATCACCTCATGACGGTCGAACATGATATGGACATAGGTAACCTGAGCACGCGGCGCACGGTGAATTGTATCCCCATTGACCAGCCTTGCCGCCGGGCAGAACACCTCATCCTGGCCCAGGAAAAGCTGCGCACGCCAATCCTCGATCACCAACCTATGCTGCGGGCTGACAAGTAGATCACGCTGATTTCCCAATGTGCCCTTCATAATGCGGATCGGGGCGAATTTGCCCCACCCACTCACCTGGCTCTTCCCTGTCCAGCGCACGGGCTGCACACCATTGTCCCGCGTGAGAACCAGGTCGCCAATGGCGATATCCTCAACCTTTCGGGGTCCATAAACCGTGGCGATCAGCGTCCCAGCCATGAAACATGGCGGCCCAAGATCATCTAGATCGTATTGTGTGCTGGTTGATACAAACGTGGTTGCCGAAACCGTCCCGTCGGTCAGAACCGAGCCATCGTTCGGGGTGAAATAGCGCCCGCCATCTGCGGTGTAAAACGTGGTTCCGGTAATGGTAACACCGTCAAGCGTGATCGTGTCGCCGACCCAGACTCTAGTCACATTCGATCCGTTCACCTGATCGGCACCATTGGCTGAAATAAATCCGTCGTCGTCGGAATCATATAATGTCAAAGTCGTAACGGTCACGGCCGCCGGAAGCGTCGGTGGCGCGCCGGGGTCAAAATTCCCCGAAAGGGTCTGATCCGTATAGGTCGTCGGCATCGCCGTTCCTTTGGCTGGCTCCGTTTCTTCTACGTCCTGTAACTCTGCTGGTTACCACATTCGTATTGAACCACGGCCTGTTTGAGGAAGTTTACGAATATAATGTGGACGTTTTGATGGCCTACCACATTGCGACAGAACCACTAAGAAACCGCAAACACACACCTTGAATGTGTATCCTTGGAAAGCACACACGGAAAGGTGGTGCCCTGACACGCCTCCCCTGACACGCCTGAAATCGCCGAAGGCGGTATAGATTGCATTTTTATCACTTTATTTCAACGAACTGCACTATCACTTTAATCCAATTCATTTGCCAATTATCTACACATCCGGTGAAGCTGTTTAGGCAATCTTACCGGCAGTGTAAGGCCGGGCAATCAGTTTATGACAGTGCGGTTCGGCATATTATTGCCTCGGTAAGGTCATTTATCCGGGTCTTCCACTAGGCATGTCGCCGCTGACGGGCTAAGCCATTCAAGCGGGAGGATGCCATGAAGATAGCGACCTACAACATCAACGGAATCAAAGCGCGGCTGAACGCCCTGACCGAATGGCTAAGGGAGGCCAATCCAGATGTGGCCCTCCTGCAGGAGATCAAATCGCTCGACGAAAATTTCCCGCGCGACCACTTCGAAGACCTCGGCTACAATGTCGAAACCCACGGTCAGAAAAGCTTCAACGGCGTGGCGATCCTGTCAAAGCTTCCGCTGGAGGATGTCACGCGGGGGCTGCCGGGTGACGATGAGGATGAGCAGGCCCGATGGATAGAGGCCACGGTTGTCGGTGACAAGCCGGTGCGCATCTGCGGTTTGTACCTTCCAAACGGCAATCCTGTTCCGGGGCCGAAATACGACTATAAGATCGCCTGGATGAAACGGTTGGAAGCGCGTGCAAAAGCATTATTATCGCTTGAAGAACCCGCTTTAATGGCCGGTGATTACAATATAATTCCTCAGGCAGAAGACGCGCACCGCCCGGATGACTGGCGCGAAGATGCGCTGTTTCGTCCTGAAAGCCGCACGGCCTGGCGTCGTATTCTTAACCTCGGTTTTACAGAGGCATTCCGAGC
>CAYTUW010000162.1:0-6435 GCA_964441435.1 uncultured Rhodobacterales bacterium | reverse complement strand
CGCGATCACGGCAAGGAAGAATTTTACCGGACCGGTAAACCCGTCATGGCGCTGCGCCACAACGACCCGGTGCTATACTTCATCCAGCGTTTGCGGGACGAAGCCCACCGTTTTGCCATCGGGACACATCGGGCGAAACGCGCCAAAGCCATCGGCGCAACTCCGCTGGATGAGGTTCCGGGCGTCGGTGCAAGCCGGAAACGCGCGCTGCTCGCGCATTTTGGTTCGGCCAAGGCGGTGAGCCGCGCCGGGCTGGCAGACCTCAAAGCGGTGGAGGGGATCAGCGAAAAGTTAGCCGAAACCATCTATGGCCATTTTCATGAAAACGGGTAACAGAGGTGTCATTCTGCGTATCCTGCCTTTTCCCGCGTGCATGCAGGGGTTAGATAGGCAGTTATGAACTGGAACCTGCCAAATACCCTGACCCTTCTGCGCCTTCTGGCAGCACCTGGTGTGGCCGTCATGTTTCTCTATTTTGCCCGGCCTTACGCGGATTGGGTGGCATTGATCCTGTTTACCGGTGCAGCAATCACCGATTTTGTAGACGGCTACCTTGCGCGGGCCTGGAAACAGGAAACAAAATTCGGCGCCATGCTAGACCCGATTGCTGACAAGGCGATGGTGGTGATCGCCCTTTTGGTCATCACCGGGTTTTCCGGCATGAACCCCTGGATTCTGCTGCCCGCGACGGTGATCATCTTCCGCGAGGTTTTTGTATCGGGCCTGCGTGAATTCCTGGGCGACAAGGCAGGAACGCTGAAGGTCACAAACCTTGCCAAATGGAAAACCACTGCGCAAATGTTCGCCATTGCTTTCCTGTTTGCTGCCGGAATGTTTGGCCAGGATTTCATTGACCGGACACAGAACATGGATGCCGAAACCGTGCTCGCGGTGCTGGCGGGTGAGGCCGAAGATTTCGTTCACCTGCGATGGTATCAGGGTGCTGCCTGGTGGACCTGGTGGATCGGGGTTTCGATGCTTTGGGCGGCGGCGGTGCTGACACTGGTGACCGGGTTTGACTACCTGCGTAAGGCGATGCCGATGCTGCGCGAGGAAGAAGCATGAAAATCAACGTGCTGTATTTCGCCTGGGTGCGCGAACGGATCGGCCTGCCGAAAGAACAGGTTGCGACTGATGCCACGACGGTTACCGAATTGGTCGCGGAACTGACAGCACGGGAAGAACGCTATGCCGCTGCCTTTGCCGATGTCACGGCGCTACGCGTGGCGCTGGATCAGGAACTTTCGGATTTCGATGCCCCGCTCAAAGGCGTGCGCGAGGTGGCCTTTTTCCCGCCGATGACCGGGGGCTGAGGTGGCGGTTCGCGTTCAGGAAGCCGCCTTTGACTTTGGGGCGGAGGCAGATGGATTTGCCCGCGCACAGGATAGGGCAGGGGCGATTGTCACATTTACCGGAATCGTGCGCGATCGGGCGGAACAGCCGCTCAACCATATGGAAATAGAGCATTATCCCGGTATGACCGAAAAGGCGCTCGCCTCGATTGAGGCAGAGGCCACCAGCCGCTGGGCGCTGACGGGCAGCCTGATCATCCATCGCTATGGGCAGATGACACCGGGGGAAATGATCATGATGGTCGCCACCGCTGCGCCGCATCGGGCGGCAGCTTTTGAAGCGGCGGAATTCCTGATGGATTACCTCAAATCCCGCGCCCCGTTCTGGAAGCGCGAAGTCACAAAGGCCGGGGCGGAATGGGTAACAGCGAAGGAAGAGGATGAGGACGCGCTGAAGCGGTGGTGAGGGGTGCCGATGTTCTCGGCACCCTTCCATGGTCAGCTTTCCCCGTCACCGGGATTAAGCGCAATTTGCAGCCTGACACCGTAACCGTCACTCATCCCGAGGAATGTCTGTTGCAGAACCGGACCAACATGCGCGTAGTCGCCGATTCCTCCGGTGATGACACGTTCGAACGGCTGGTTGACGTCGATCTTTTCTGGCCCGTGCGAAATCAGGATGTCGCCGTCATTGAACAGATAGGTCTGGCGGCTGATCAACAACGTGCCTCTATCGGTGTGCATACCATCGGCAACAAACACGCCATCGCAGATCCATTTTCCGATCACAAGATTGGGGAATGTCGGGCTGCCATCGGCAAGTGTGCCTTCTATACCGCCGTCTAGCGTGCCCGCCGGATAGATGTAGCCCTCGGTCACGAAGGTATTTCCGTAGGCGGGCAAACCATCGTCAAAGACGGGTTTTTCGGCAAACACGAAACGTGTCATGTCTTCGGCAATGTCAAAGCGATCCGGCCCGGCTTGCACGATTTGCGCCAAGGCGATCAGCGCAATTCCGGCCGCTGCGATTGTTGTTGTAAATTTCATGTTCTTTCCTTTCGGTTTCAAGGTGCTGCGGGCAATCAAGCCGCGGTTTTGGTGTGGAGGTATTGAGAGATGCAGGCGACGTGTCGATGGTCGGTGCCGCAGCAGCCGCCAACGACGCGAAGATTGGGCAGGAGCCTTGCGTAGTCGCTATGGGCCGCGCCAAACTCTTCTGGATCGCCTTCGTCGAGTTCAGTTGATTCATCCAGTTCAGCATGGCTGAGGCGCGAGGCATTGGCGCGGATTCCGCCAATCCGGGATAACCAGCCACCGCCTTGCTCAAACGTGCCACGGAAATGATCCGGGTGGGCGCAATTCACCATGTAGTAAAGCGGAGCACCATCTGTGGCGGCATCGGTTACGCGGATGGCTTCGCCCAATGTCTGACCCGTCGGTAGGCGCCCATCTGTTTCAAGCGTGAAGGAAACAACGCTCGGCAAATCCACTTCGACGGCGGCCAGGACGATCCCGATCGCTTCACCTGGATGCGTGATAGTGAGCGCAGAGATGAAGTCCACGCCCGCGCTCGCCAGCGTTTCGATTTGGGGTGCGTGCTTTCGGTGTGCGGTGACAGGATCGAACAGTTGGTCGGGCGCATAGCCATCACCTGCCGGACCCACGGCACCGGACAAGAGAATGGGCGATACTCTTTCGACCCACTCTGCCCGCAGATTTCGGGCAAACTGGACTGCGTCACGGTTAAGGCGAAGTAGTTCGGACTTGGATACACCCAAGGCCGGTGCCCAATGTGTACCGCCGCGCCAGGTGTTGGTGTCGAGGACGTAGCCGGTGCCTGCGGCCTCTGCCATCGCAAGGAAACGCCGGAAATAGTTGCGCATCGCTGTGCGGGCGTTCACATCATCCATCAGCATGATGGCGGCAAATTCGGGGGCGTCGAACCCTTCCTTGAAGAACAGGGTGGTTTCAAATCCCCCATCCGTTAGAAAAAGCCGGGAGTCGTTGAGCAATCGCTCTGTGTTTGGAGTTGTATAGGTCATGGTCAATTCCGATTTGATGGGTTGAAATCAGTGTGGCGGAACCTGACCAATCCGATGGATTTGGGCTAGTTGACCCGTGGTTTATCAATAAAAGAATATTTAATCACTTAATATCAATGAGTTACGAATCAACCTGTGAATGCGACTCCCGAATTCAACTCTGTTACTGTACCAACGGTTCAGTAAATCAGGCTGGGAGAGCAACGTGGCTCGAGGGCAGGACACCAAGTCCAGGATTCTCGATATTGCGCGGGAGTCAGTGCTGGCGAAGGGATTCGATGCGACCTCTATCGACGAGATTGTCGCCGCCGCAGAGATCACGAAAGGGGGCTTCTTCTACCATTTTCAGGACAAGACCGCGCTCGCCGTTGCCCTCCTCGAAGATTACATCGACGAGGAGGATCACCTGATCGGGGGACTGATCATCCGAGCGAAAGATCTGAGTGATGATCCGCTGCAGGTGATGCTGATTGCGTTGAAACTGTTTGCCGAACAACTGGAAGACATGCCGCGCGGGCATCCCGGTTGCCTGATTGCCACCGCCGCCTATCAGGATCGTCTGTTCGACTCAAATGTCTGGAACATGAACCGCACCGCCATCCTGTCCTGGCGAGCACGATTCAGGGAATTGTTGGACGATATCGTTGCGCAATATCCGCCACAGGACAGCGTGGATCTGGACGATCTGAGCGACCATGTCATGACCGTCATCGAAGGCGGAATCGTCATGGCGAAAGGACTGCGCGAACCATTGGTCACATCGCGCCAGGTGATGATGCTGCGATCCTACCTAAAACTGTTATTCAGATCTTAGCCGACGTTCTGCCGCTCAATATAGGTGCGCAGTTCTTCTGCCTCTTGCCGGGCGGCGCGCAGCCCGTCCATGGCGGCGGAAAGTTCGGCCTCAGTCTGGGCGAGCTGGTTGGAGAGTTCCGCCTCGCGCTGCTGCATGTAGGTGATCGCCTGATCGCGGGTTTCTTCGGCCTCATGCAGGCTTTGCGCCATTTTGTCGAGGTCGCCCATATCCTCTTGGCCGACGCGGATGAAACGATGCACCAGCCAATGTGCAAACCAGCCAAGCAGGAAAGCCACAAAAAGCGTCGCCGCCGTGGCAATTATGAATTCAGTCCTGTTCATCTGTGCCTGCCTCCTCGGGGGGTTCTTCTGTGGTGCTTTGCGGTGCGCCTTCGCCTTCGGCGCCTGGGTCGTCGTCCACCCTGAGGGTGAATTCGATCCGGCGATTGGCTTCGCGGCCTTCCTCGGTTTCATTATCGGCAATCGGGATCGTTTCACCATACCCCTGGGCCGACAGATTCGATGTCAGAACGCGCCGCGCCATCAACGCATTCAGAACCGCATTCGCACGGCTCTGACTGAGGTTCTGGTTCATCGTTTCCCGCCCCTGGCTATCGGTGTGACCAGCGATTTCCATTGGCACTTCTTCGCACTCCTTGAGTATATCCGCGATGGCGTTCAGCGTGCCCCCCACGCCGGCCTCAAAATCGGCGGAGCCGGGTGCAAAAGTGAGCTTCGTTTCATTCAGTACGCCATTGATTTTATCGACACATTCCTGCGGTGTCGGCACATCGGCAACCGGGTCCAGCCGTTCATTGTAGCTGACATTGACCTCGAAATTCTCAGCCTCACCGAGCTTATCGGACAGCAACCGGGAAATCGTGGCGCTGGCATTCGGGTCGCCGGTCACGCCGTGTACGTCAACCACTTCAGGCCGGATCACCACGCCACCGCTGTCGAGGTAGGAAAGTGCCTCCACCCCGGCGAGCACCCTGAGCGGCCAGCCATCCGGCAGTTCCGGGTCAAGGTTCGTCGCCATGTAAACCTGCTCCGCGCCAAAGCGCGCATGGGCGAATGCACGGGTGGCGGCACGGGACCGTTCATTGGTTACCCGCCCGCGCAGTTGGACGAGCTTTTCCGGGCTGAGGGTCGCTGTGAATTCCGGCGGCCCCGCGTCAGAGGCCCCCGCCTCCGCCGATTCCGGCAGGACCGCGTGTAATGAGAACAGGGCCGGAAGGTCTGCCTCCAGTTCCGCGCTTACGCGGTCAAACACCCCACGTGGCGTGCCTTCCTTGGCGACAAGCGTGACATCTGCATCTGAAAATGTCACGGACCCGGCCCCGATTTCCGCAAGCGCGCCAATGGCAGTTTCCACCGCTGTCGCCCAATGTGGTGACGGGTTTCCCAGGGCAATCTGACAATCGGCTTCTGTACCGGTGCTCACCTGTGCCGCCGCCGCCAGGATACGGGTGCGGGCGCGTTCGGTATCAGCGGCGCAGGCGTCAAAATGCCCTTTTCCGTCTTCGATCAGAAACCTGAGCGTGAATGGGGTGATGACAGGGCGCGGCGCTGAGATATCGAGGATCAGTTCAATTCCGGGTGGGACGTCCTCCAGCAGGGAGGTTTCCAGCGCGTTGCGTTGTTCAGCGCTATCGCTGATCGCCGTGATCGTCAGCAACCCAGCCTCTACCGAAATCTTTGATCGGGGCAACAATTCAAGAGCCTGAACCGCGTAATCCAGCGTAACCGGCCAGCCATTGGGCGTGTCGTAATCGGCCGTTTCAAGCATATCCGCGACCCGGCCTCCATCGGCAATTTCTGAGATCCGGCTAACGATCGCCTCGCGGTCGCTGGCCCCCGGGATCAGCCCGATAAGCGATATTCCGTCGTCGTTGCGCAGAATCTCCACCGAAAAACGGGGCGCTGCTATAACGGCGGCCTCTACCTCCATCTGATCACTGATCCGATGCGCGTCGACAACCGCACCGGCCACCGCCAGTGCACGAAAACGTGCCGCCTCTGTCGGGGCTGTGCCGCTCAGGTGGATCCGTAATCCGTCTGTGTCCACCTTTGCCCAGTCAATGGCACCTTCTGCCAGTGCAAGCTGAATACGGTCTTTTGAAGCACGCTCGATCATCGTGGCTGCGGCACTTGCCCCAAGAAGCGCCAAAGTCGCAGCGCCAATCAATACGCTGGTCACAATAATAACGGAAGCGATACGCATGAATTTCCTCAGACGTCGATACGATCAGCCGATTGATACCGGGCGAGGCGCAGAGGTTCAATCACAGCATTGCCGCAAGGGC
>CAYTUW010000161.1:0-6458 GCA_964441435.1 uncultured Rhodobacterales bacterium | reverse complement strand
AGCATATTCAGGCCGTTGAACTGAGCCGCGTTTACAATCGAGTTAATCTGACCTGTCAGGGCCTCGATATCCGTTTGGATTTTTGCGCGATCGACGTTCTCTTCCTGGGCGGCGACCACTTTGCTTTTGATATCCTGCAGCAATGAGGTCACGGTTTCCGTCGCCTGGCGCGCGACAGAGATGGTCGATTCACCAAGTGCCAGGCTGTCGTTGATGGCCTTGAAACCGGCGACATCGGATTCCATCACCTTGGAAATTGCCCAAATTGCGGCGTTGTCTTTGGCGGATTCAATCGACTTGCCAGTGGAAATCTGCCGCTGGGCGGCATTGAGGTTCTTGTTGATCGAATTCAGTGTCTGAAGCGCAACCATTGCGCTGGTATTGGTCAGAATACTCGACATAGTGCTGTTCCTTACTTGGTTGGCGCTTTTTGCGCCGCGTTACCATTCCCGCCCCCTAGGACGGCATCTATTGCCTTCTGACATTCTACGGCCCGGCATACGGACACGCGCCACCCCAATCGGGATGCGTGATCAAATCTGGCGGGCAAGTGTGAAAGGAATCCTAAGCAGCAGAGGAGAGATGCATCGGATTTAATATAATTCCGTCAGGCTCAGCTGCGATGTTCATAGCTGTTCCGGGGCCCGTTTGTGCGGCGGTCGCCCGTTGCCGTATAGGTGCCGAAACCGTCTGGCCCGGCTTCCAACGCCTCCCGGCGCAGCATTGTAAGGCGAAGCCCGCGATGGGCCGCCTCAATCAGGTTGGCGTTGCGCCGGGCGAGCGTTCTGATCCTGTGGATGGCCATCGCGTCCGGGTTGGTTGTTGACAGCGCGTCCAGACATTCGGTCACAGTAAGGGTGTTTTGCGCAAGATGATCAAGCCTGCCGCAGAGCAATCCATGCCGGGCATCATTCAGCGCCTGTTCGAGCTGCCGGGTTGTCTGATTGCGCTCATGTGCCATTGGCGCGTGCCTTCAGGGCTTCAAAAATTGATTCGGCCAACCCTATGCCACCACGTTTTGCCATCTCCTCCGCCTGAGCCTGCCGCAGGAAAGAGGCGAACTGTTCCTCCCCCGCGCCGCCGCCAAAACTGCTGCGGAGGGCGCCGACACCCGCAGCCTTAAGCATTTCCGCAAGAAAGGAGGCTTCCAATTCGGTTGCTACCTTTCGGAATGATGCTTCGTCCGCTGACCCAGCGGTAGGGCCAAGGGCAGGCACGGTATGGCCGACCGATGTTGGTTCAATCATCAGAGTAACTCCAATTAGAACGACTTTCTGAGGGTATGGCCTGAATCGGTAAAGAACCGGTAACGATCCTGAGGATAAGTATGTGGCAAGCGGAAGAATTCCGGGATTTCTGATGAAACAAATACTTGATGTTCCTGTATTGATGTCACCGATCGCGGTGAAATCAGATCTGCCTGTGCCGGGTAAATTGGCAGAAGCAGTGGGGGCGGATGCAGAGTCGATGCCGGATGGTTGGCGGATGGCGTTTGCCGCGGCGTTATTTCCCAAGCGTGGTAACGCGCCCGGATCGCCAGCAGAGGAATATCCAGAAATTATGGCGCCAGGGCATATGGCAAGGTCAGCGGAATACCCCGACGGGGGGGCATGGGCTGTCATTTCGCCGGTGCCTGTGGCGATGCTGGCCGGGGCCGAAGCATTCAGAACCAATAGCACTTCGGCCAGCGGTTCAGATAAAACGACCGTGACAGAGGTTGAAATTGGTGCCAGCGGTACCAGCGCCGAACCGGTTGCGGCCCTTGTTCCGGTTTTGCCGATGTCGTGGCCAGCGACCGATCCGGTTCCGGATCAGCAGAGCGTTCAGTCGGCCCACCAGGCGGCAAAGGATGTACCCGTATTGATAAACGGCTGGGCCGCGCGGTTTCCCATGGGTGATGCTGATCCGGCGTTGCCCTCCGTTCCACCCGGCCAGCCGGGGGTGCAGCTTGCTGAAGGGGCGTCTCAATCGGTGCCGCGTGTCACCTTTGATGTGCCGGGTCTGCCGGACCGGGCGCCCACCGGGCAGCGCAATAGGTTGCCGCAGTATCACCATGATATCTTGCAGGCGGGCCCTGTCCCGGATGCAAAACCGGATGTGGTGGCTAATGGCAGGTCGCTTGCCACACCTTTGCCAACAGGTGGTCCAGCGGCGCTGACGGTGATGCCCGAAAGTGTACCGCCGGTGTGGGTCGCCGCCGCGCCATCCGGTCGGGCCTTTGTGGTTGGTGCATCCGAAACCATGGGTTCCCGCCCTGCCGAACAAACCACACAACTTGCAGGCCCTTCTCTACAGCCAGGGGCACAGAACGAACGTGCGCAGGTCTCATCGTCCGCAGACATGGTTTCGGTTCCTGGATTGTCCCGTTCTGGCCACGTTGATGGGACGGTCGATCCTCTGCCCGGAGCTACCCCGGGCGGGCGTTCACCAGCTATGCCACCCTCCCCGGATGGGGATGTTGAATCCGTATCAAAGGCGGGACCGCCGCCATTGGAGCCACAGGTGAAAACTCAGACGGTGGATTCGGAGGGTGCCACGCGGCCTGATGTCCGGATGCCAACAGGATCCGCTGTCGGAGCTGTGCCGCCGCCCGTGCGCATGGGTGATGTTGTCCACTCCATACCGCAATCCGGCAAACCGCCAGGTTCCGCCCAGCCGTTGATGGGGCGGGCGGCCCGTGCTGTGTCAAATCCGCAAGCTGCCAATGTGCCCACAACGCGACCGGAAATGGCGCTGCAAGCAGAACCCAATGCCCTTCGGGGAGAGGGGCTATGGGAACAGCCAGCGGTTGAGGCATTGCGGGTTGAGGTTGCGCCCGCACGTGATTCTGTTACCGCCAGCGTGGCGGGAAGTCGTGCCCCGTTTGTCATTCCTGGGCCGGTTCAGGCGCAGATCGCGCGCCACCTTGTAGAGGTCGCCAGCCACAATCCGGAAGGGCAGCTAGACCTGGTTCTTTCACCGGAGGAATTGGGCCGTGTCCGTATGCAGCTGTCTCCCTCAGATGGCGCCATTACGGTCGCGATCCACGCGGAACGCCCGGAAACCAACGACCTTATCCGTCGTCATATTGATGAACTTGCAAAGGAATTTCAGGCGCTTGGCTATGTCGATATCGGGTTCAGTTTCGGTAGCGATGGAACCGGGCCGTCTGACGCGGATTCAGATGACGAAGAAATACCTGCACCTGCACCATGGGACGGCCATGATGTTGGACGGGAAACCACAGAACGAATAACGGCGGGCACAGATCGGCTCGACCTAAGGCTTTGAAAGGGGAATATCATGGACGCAGTGCAAACAGCGGGTGCAACCGCAGCGTCAGGCGCCGCCGGCAGTCAGCCACGATCTGGATCGGCCACGGCAATCAGTTCCGATTTTGAGACTTTCCTCAAGATGTTGACAACCCAGATGCAGAACCAGGATCCGCTGAATCCGCTCGAATCCACCGATTTTGCTGTGCAGCTCGCCACGTTTTCGGGTGTTGAACAACAGGTCAGAAGCAATGATCTGCTGGAGGCACTGGGAAGCCAGTTTGGCGCGATGGGCCTTGCTCAAATGGCCAGTTGGGTCGGGATGGAGGCGCGCGCCGCAGCCCCGGCCTATTTTGACGGCGCGCCGATTGAGGTAGCCCCGAACCCTGCGGCGGCGGCGGACAGCGCGATTCTGGTGGTCAGGGATGAAGACGGCAATGTGGTGCAGCGGCTTGATATCCCCGTATCAACTGACCCGGTCTTTTGGGCCGGGGTTGGCACCGATGGAACCCCCTTGCCCGAAGGGCTCTATCAGTTCGAAGTCGAAAGTTACGATGACGATGAACTGATGGTCACCACGCCTGCTGAAGTCTACGTGCCGATTGTAGAGGCGCGCGGTGCCAACGGACAGACTGTTCTTGTGCTCGAAGGGGGCGCGCAGATTGTAGCGGAGGCGATATCGGCGTTACGTCAGCCAGATACCCAATGATCCGGCGCTAGAGCAGAGACAGGCCCCAGATCGCTGCACCCGCAACCACGGCTCCGGCCACAGCGGCGGCGGCATAGCCCCGCCATGGCTTTCCACGGGGTTCCTCCGGTGCTTCGGACTGGCGCGTCAGAAAGGCTTCCGCAATCTGGGGCAGGCGCGGACCGAACCGGGCGATGACCTTTGCCGTGGTCAACAAGTCGCCAAAGAGGGCGCGGGGGCCAAGGCTCTGCTTGATGTAATCCTCAACGATGGGCCGGGCCACGCGCCAGATGTTGATATGCGGATCAAGTGACCGCGCGACGCCTTCGACCACCACCATCGTGCGCTGCAACAGGATCAACTCCGTCCGTGTTTGCATGCCGAACCGTTCTGTGACCTCAAACAGGTAACTTAGCAGGTGCCCCATGGAAATGCCGGATGCTTCCATGCCGAAGATCGGCTCCCCCACCGCGCGGAGCGCGCGGGCAAATTCATCAACGTCGCGGTCGGCGGGAACATAGCCCGCCTCAAAATGCACTTCGGCCACGCGCCGATAATCGCGCTGGATAAAGCCGAACAGGATTTCCGCATAGACGCGCCGGGTGTATTCGTCGATTTGGCCCATGATGCCGAAATCATAGGCGATCAAGTCGCCATTTGCCGCGACCTTCAGATTGCCCTGATGCATGTCGGCGTGGAAATACCCGTCACGTAACGCATGGCTGAGGAACAACTCCAGCACCCTTGCGCCAAGCCGTGTGCGGTCATGGCCCGCTGCGTCCAGGGCTTCGTTATCGCCGAGGTTCACCCCCTCAACCCAGTCGAGCGTCATGACCCGACGCCCGGAGAGATGCCAGCGAATTTCCGGCACCTGAAAGGCGACATCATCTTTTGTATTGGCAGAAAATTCGGAAGCCGAGGCGCTCTCAAGGCGCAGGTCAAGCTCGCCCAGAACGACAGATTCGAAATGGGCGATCACATCATGCGGGCGCAACCGGCGGGAGGATGGCGACAGGAATTCGATGACCGATGCCGCGAAATAGAAGGCGTCGATGTCCTTCTGAAAAGCGCGTTCCACATTCGGGCGCAGCACTTTTACCGCAACCTCTTCACCGCTGTCCTTCAGTTGTGCCTTGTGGACCTGCGCGATGGAGGCCGCGGCAACCGGTTCACTGAACGCGGTAAAGATGTCATCCACCGGGCGGCCAAGCTCCTCCTCCACGAATTTTCGCGCAATGGCGGTTGGGAACGGTGGGAGTTTGTCCTGCAACACGCGCAGATTGACCGCAAGTTCATCGCCAACCACATCCGGTCGTGTCGAAAGCACCTGGCCAAATTTGATATAGGCAGGCCCCAGTGCCGTCAGCGCCCGTGTTGCCGGTGGCATTGTGGGGTCGCCTTTGGATCCAAGCCACTGCACCGGCCAGGCAAGGCCGCGCGCCACGATGCGCAGCAGTCTTGGCGCCTCCATCGCGTCAAGCACCACACCCATCGCGCCTGTGCGTTCGAGCGTTGCGCCAGTGCGTATCAGGCGCCAGATGTTGTGCGGGCCGCGCACCTAGATTTTCCACCCGGAATGCAGCGCCGCGATCCCCATCGTCAGATTGCGGAATTTGACCTGTTCAAACCCGGCGTCGCGGATCATGTCGGCAAATGTGTCCTGATCGGGGAACTTGCGGATTGACTCGACAAGATATTGGTAGCTTTCGCTGTCGCCTGCGATGACCTTACCCATCCGCGGAATGACGTTGAAGGAATAGAGGTCATAGGCCTTCTGCATCAGGTCATTTGGAATCTGGCTGAACTCCAGCACCATCAACCGCCCGCCGGGGCGCAGCACGCGGTAGGCTTCTTTGAGTGCATCAGCGATCCGCGTTACATTCCTGATGCCGAAACTGATCGTGTAGGCATCAAAGCTGTTCGGCTCAAACGGCAGTGCCATGGCATCGCCAACCACCCAGTCGAGGCTACCCGACAGATCGCCCGCTTCGGCCCGCCGGCGCCCTTCGACCAGCATGGATTCCGTCATATCGAGCACGGTGGCATGGCCAGACCCCGCGCGTTTCAGAAACCGGAACGAAATGTCGCCCGTGCCCCCCGCCACATCCAACAGCCGTTGCCCGGCGCGGGGCGCGAGCCAATCCATCATCGCGTCCTTCCACAACCGATGAATGCCAAGGCTCATCGCGTCGTTCATGACGTCATATTTGGAGGCGACATTGGTAAAGACCCCATGCACCATCCCGGCCTTTTCGGCCTCATCTACGGTCTGAAATCCGAAATGCGTGGTTTTCTCGGTCATCGGCCTTGTCGTCCTTTGTCCCGGCCTCTCTTATAAGGCGTTGAGGCGCGGCACAATGCGCTGCGTATACGAGGAGAATGTATAGTGCCTGAACTGCCAGAGGTAGAGACGGTTCGTCGCGGGCTCAATCCGGTGATGGAGGGGCAGGTGATTGAACGGGCGGAGGTCCGGCGCGCCGGGCTGCGCTTCCCCTTTCCGGCGCGAATGTCGGAGCGGT
>CAYTUW010000160.1:0-6512 GCA_964441435.1 uncultured Rhodobacterales bacterium | reverse complement strand
ATTCTGAAGTCATTGGAGACGAAGTGAGTCGTCGATTTTCTTCGGGATGATCACCAACTTGTTTGGGCGTGACTGAGATGTGTCAGGGTTCGAATGTCACGCCCCATCGGTCAATCTTCCGGTGCCTGGCCTGACGCTCGACCGTCAGGGAAGCCGCACTGCAGCGTGCGGCGTAATTGTCAGTGTCCGGTTTGGGTTGACACTAATTGGCGACCCATTCCAACACTTCAGGCCGACTTAGGAATGGTGACAGAACTGAGGCCGGATCAGGATGTTGAGATGCGAGGGGCGCGCGGGTTGGACCGCAGTTCACGCCTGCAGCGATGTTCAGCGCTGTTTTCATTCCCGGGAGCACACCTGTCTGGAGCAAGAGTTCGACGAATTCTTGCGACAAGGCCTGAAGTTCCTGTGCCTTCGCTAGATTGCCATCCCGAAAGGAATTCCAGATCGCCATATATAGCCGTCCAAACAAGTTGTAGGTCGTGCCAATTCCGCCATCTATGCCAAGTGCAGCAGCCCCGGTGAAAATCTCATCGAATCCGAAATAATAGACCTTCTCGGGGCGATGCCTCCTAAGCAGGGCCAACTTGTAGAAATCAGTCGAAGTAAACTTGATTCCAGCAACATTTGGCAGATCAAGGATGCGTTCCAGCAGTTCGATTGGTAGCGGTCGCCCTGTTCTGAGCGGAATTTCGTAGACAATCATTGGCAGTTCAGTCGTTGCTGCCAGTGCAGAGTAATAGCCGAATACTTCGTCGTCTGTGTATGGGTAGCCATGTGGCGGCAAGGCCGATAGGGCGTGATAGCCAAGGTTTTCTGCGTTCTTTGCCAGTTTTGTCGAATCCGTCAGTGAGGGAAGCCCAACATGTGCGATCAGTGTCTGCGAAGTGTCCTTTGCGACATCGCGGACGACGCGCTGTTGTTCGGCGAGCGCATCTCGATCCAGGGTAACTGATTCGCCACTGCTTCCCCCGACGTAGAGACCGGTCAGACCTTGTCCCTGCACGTAGTTGGTTAGCGCGATCTGACGCTCGGGAGAGAAATTGCCATGATCGTCCAGTCCGGACATCAGTGCAGCAAACATTCCGGAAAGTGGTTTTGACATCTTGGGTTTGATCCTTCGGTGAGATGCAAAATTTTGTTCGACAGCGGGCCTTTGGTCAGGCGGAACCATACATTGATTAGTTTTGGTTTGACAAGATGATTTATTTTGTATTACCAAACATAAACAAATGACTGACCAAAGTGATATGATGGCTGAAACGATCGAAACGTCAAAGCACTCCGCGTCCGAAATCGAGGGCGCTCTGGTTCGTCAAATTCGCTCCGGAGAAATC
Source organism: uncultured Rhodobacterales bacterium (assembly GCA_964441435.1). Classification (GTDB taxonomy): domain Bacteria; phylum Pseudomonadota; class Alphaproteobacteria; order Rhodobacterales; family Rhodobacteraceae; genus CAYTUW01. Next base: position 5,175 of record CAYTUW010000160.1, on the reverse strand, counting down.
GCGCAGGATAACCCACTGCCGACCGAGCGGGAACTTTGCGAGCGGTTCGGCGCCTCCCGGCCGACCGTTCGCGAAGCGCTGATCGCCCTTCAGGTTCGGGGTTTTGTCAGTTCAGAAACCGGTAAGCGGCCGCGCGCGTCCAAACCATCCCTGACTGATATCCTGAAGGGTACGGGTGAGCATCTTCGCGACATCCTGGGAGATACCGAAACAGGTGCGTATCTGGAGCAGATGCGCCAGTTCATCGAAACCGGAGCTGCCCGGGAAGCAGCCACACATGCGAACGGTGTGCAGGTCGCCAAAATAAAGGCTGCGCTCGACAATAATTTCGACGCAATCGGCGCACACGATTTTCCTGACACCGATATCGCCTTTCACCGGGCGCTGGTCTCTGTACTGGGAAATCCGGTCATTCTGACGCTGCACGACATGTTCGTTTCCGAAGTGCTCAGGCTTCGACCGTCCGCGGCCGATCGTGAAGCGTCTGACCGCAAGACCTATGAGGAACATCTCGAGGTTTACCAGGCCATCCTGGATGGCGACGCTGCCCTTGCCACCGACTTACTCGACCGCCACCTGGCGCGTTCCTACCGCAAGCGGCTTGGTATGCCGAAGGGGTACTAACCTAACCATCAATCGAACCAGTTTTTCAGGAGGAAATCATGACAAGGATCAAACTACTTGCTGCCGCCGCGTCGGTGGCCCTGCTTGCCGGAGCCGCGGATGCCCGTGAGCTCACATTCGGCATGCAGGACAATGAAGTCTCGAATGTTTACCAGGGCGCACAAGCCTTTGCCGCCGAGTTGGAGCGCGTATCGGGCGGGGAACTGACCGTTAACATCTTTCCGTCGTCAGCTCTTGGCGATTTCAAGGCAATGGTTGCGCAAGTGCAAGCGGGCGAACTCGATATGGTCATGACCGGCTATCCGGACATGTCCTACCTCATTCCGGAGCTCAAGCTTGTTGGCGCGCCCTACGTCGTCGATGATTTCGAGCATCTCACAGAGATCGTCGCTGGCGATTGGGGACAGGGCATATCTGCCCAGATGCAGGAGCAAGGGATACATCTTCTTGATGTCTGGTATTATGGCACCCGTCAAACAACATCAAACCGCGCCATCAACTCTTTGGAGGACATGGCCGGGCTGCGCTTGCGCACACCCAACGTGCCGTTCCTGATTGCCTACGCCGAAAACACCGGTGCAACCCCTGCTCCTGTGGCATTCGCTGAGGTTTATCTTGCGTTGCAGACCAACCAGGTCGATGCCGAAGAAAACCCGCTGCCAACAATCGAGGCGATGAAATTCTACGAAGTTCAAAGCCACATTGCGATGACAAACCACTTCATCGCGTCGGCCGCGATTCAGGTTGGCGCATCGACCTGGGACAGCCTCTCGGACGAAGAAAAAGGCTGGGTCGAAGCTGCGATCAAGGCTGGTGGCGACCTTTCTGACGGGCTGACCTTTGATGCCGAGGCGGCGCTGGTTGACACATTCAAAGAGCGTGGCCTGACCATAACCGAGCCGGACACTGCCCCGTTCCGCGCCGCGATGCAGCCGTACTATGACGAACTGGAAGCTGAATTCGGTGAAGGTTCGATCGCCGCTGTCCGCGGACGCTAAAACAGAAGTCCGGGAGGGGGGGTCCCCTCCTGGACAATTCGTGGGTTTTTGGGAGGGCAAAAAATGCCCGGCAAGTATACATTCGAGGCGGTGATATCTTCGGCGATATTCATTGCCCTCTTTTTCATTATTCTGTGGCAGGTCTTTGGTCGCACCCCAATCCTCACCGGCCCGGTATGGACCGAAGAGCTTGCCCGATGGCTCTGGGTCTGGATGGCGCTGATTGGGATTGGCGCGGTCGAAAAAGGCAACGCACACCTGCGAATGGGGTTTCTGACCGCTATGTTGCCCGCAGGCATACAGCGCGCCATCGACCTATTGACCGACCTCATCTATCTCGGCCTCGCTCTGCACCTGATCTGGATCGCCTATAATTCGGTCCTGCGGACCTGGAACTATGAATCCGTGTCCCTGCCGACGACAGACGCCGTGCTTTATGCTTCGGCCTTGGTCGCGACTATCCTGATCGTTCACCGCGTCGCGCGCCGCCTTGGCACCAACCTTGGTCTTGGCGGTCGCAAGAAGGAGGGCGTGCAATGATCCTGACAACCGTCATCGTGGGTTGGCTCCTGCTTGTCCTGCTGAATGTTCCCATCGGAATTGCCATGATCATGGTATCGATGGGATACTTCTATTATTCGGGGCTTGGTCTCGCCTTCGCCACACAGCGCATGGTGGATGGGCTCAACAGCTTTCCAATGCTGGCCGTGCCGCTTTTCATCCTTGCGGCGGCCATCCTGAATTCCGCCGGAATTACCAACCATCTCTTTGGCTTTGCCAGAGCGCTTGTCGGCCGTTTTGTTGGTGGCCTCGGTCATGTGAACGTGCTTGCCTCTTTGTTCTTCTCCGGAATGTCGGGATCCGCGATTGCTGATGCCGGTGGTCTTGGCAAAATGGAGATCGAGGCTATGCGAAAGGCAGGGTATGATGACGAATTCGCAGGCTCCGTAACCGCCGCATCTTCGATGATCGGGCCACTGGTGCCACCATCCATCACCATGGTTCTTTACGGCGTCATATCGAATACCTCCATCGGAAAGCTGTTCCTCGGTGGAATCATCCCGGGCATACTTTGCGCCGTGTCACTAATGGTCATGGTCTATCTGATTGCGCGCAAAAACAACTATCCGGTGGATACGGCAACTCCCCCAGGCGAAGTTGCTCAGCTTTTCGTGAAATCGCTACCTGCCTTGCTGACGCCGGTGGTCATCGTTGGTGGTATCTTCTCGGGTTGGTTCTCGCCGACCGAAGCGGCAGCCATAACCGTGCTATACGCGATCATCATTGATCTGGTTTTCTATCGGGAATTGACGTTCCGGCGGCTTTGGAACGCGATCTATGATACAACGACCACCTCGTCCGCGATTGCGACAATCATTGCCGGTGTCGGGCTTCTGAGCTGGGTTCTGGCACGCGAGCAGGCACCGCAACAGATTGCTTCCTTCTTCCTGTCGATCGCTGACAGCAAGTTGACCTTCCTGATCGCGGTCAATGTCCTGATCTTTGTGCTTGGAGCTTTCATCGAGTCGCTCGTCATCCTGTTGATCGTGGTGCCGACACTCGTACCGGTCGCTCTTGGATTTGGCGTCGACCCGGTGCATTTCGGGATTATCGTGGTGCTGAATTTGATGATCTCGATCCTGACCCCGCCTATGGGGATGGCGCTTTTCGTGGTCGCGCAGGTGGGTGAAATACCATTCCAGCGACTGGCACGTGCCATCGTACCTTGGCTGATTCCACCTCTGGTGGTGCTGATCCTTGTTTGCGCCTTTCCGATCCTTGCGACCGGACTGCCTAGCCTAATGGATTGACGATGGATATTCGTGACAACTTGCGTGGCGGGTTGGTGGTTTCCTGCCAGCCCATAGATGGTGGGCCGATGGACCGGCCGGATATCGTGTCGGCGATGGCAGAAGCAGCCGCCAACGGCGGCGCTGTCGGGATTCGGATCGAGGGCGTCGAAAACCTGCGCGCAGCGCGACCGCATCTGGACCTGCCAGTGATTGGTCTGGTCAAGGAAGACGCGCCAGGTACAGGGGTGCGGATTACACCACGGCTCGCCCATGTCAAATCGCTTGCGGAAGCCGGGGCCGACATCATTGCGTATGACGGTACGTCGAGGCCGCGCCAAGATGACCGCGATGCAATTCTTGCCGAAATCCTGAAGTCGGGAAAGCTGGCAATGGCCGATTGCGCAACCGAAGATGACGGTCGGGCGGCACTTTCGGGTGGTGCGGCGATCATTGGAACGACTCTTTCTGGATACACCGCTGAAACCGAAACCGGAGAGGAAGGCCCCGACCTCGCGCTCGTACGTGCCTTCGCAAACCTCGGTGGGTTCGTCATGGCGGAAGGTCGCTACAACACGCCTGCTTTGGCGGCTGGAGCGCTCGCGGCGGGTGCAGACTCGGTCACTGTCGGATCTGCCCTAACCCGACTTGAGCTGATGACCGCCGCCTTCAGGGACGCACTCCTGCACGAGAAACGGAAATGAACAGACAGGAAATCAACGGGTACGCGGTTGATATCGGCGGAACCAAGACGGCTGCCGCAAGGATTGCGGCGGGCGAGGTTGTCGACAAGCGAACCTGCGCGACCGATGGGACAGCCGACCTCAATGCGCACCTCGAAACGGTTGAAGGTATGATCTCTGATCTGGGATGGAGCAAGGAGTCGGGCGACGTTCTGGGCGTCACCGTCACCGGCCGCGTTTCAGTTCAGGGTGAATGGTCCGCCGTAAACGCGGGAACGCTGTCGCTAACCGAGAACGCGCCTTTAGGTGATGCTCTCAAGGAACGCTTCGGGGCGGTGAACTGGTCCAACGATGCGTCTGCGTCAGCACTTGCCGAATACCTTCTGGGCGCTGGCATCGGATCGGACAACTTCGCCTATATCACTGTCTCGACTGGGGTTGGCGGCGGGCTCGTGTTCCACGGCAGGTTGCTGGAGAGCGGCAGCGGGCTGGCGGGGCATTTGGGTTTCTCGACCTCGCGCCTTGCCGAGACCCGCTGCGGCTGCGGGCGCATGGGCACGGTCGAAAGCGTCTCGTCAGGGCGTGCCATTGCTCGGGCGGCAGCTGATGCAGGGCACGCGGGGCTTGATGCGCGCGAAGTGTTCATCGCCGCGAGGGCGAGCGAAGGCTGGGCGGAAACCATCGTTGATCGCTCCGCGCGGGCAATCGCGGAACTTTGTGGCAACATCACTGCGATCCTCGACCCCGATGCCATCGCGATTGGCGGAAGCGTGGGGTTGGCCGAAGGGTATATCGAGCGTGTTCAGGCACATCTGGCGGAGGAGCCGATACTCTTCCGCCGGTCGGTCATGCGTGCGCAGCTTGGCGCTGACAGTCCACTTCTGGGAGCATTGGCGCATGGCATGAGGCAGGCGGCATGAAAGTCCTGATCCTGAAGGCCCTGTAGAGGAACCGACTTGAAGAGGGCAGGGTGGTCACCTGGCCATTGGGGATGACAAAACCCAATCTATTTCGCTATTTCAAGACCGGCCCCGACATCACCGACTGGTGATGATGCTCTATGTCCGGTTTCCACTTTCG
>CAYTUW010000159.1:0-6565 GCA_964441435.1 uncultured Rhodobacterales bacterium | reverse complement strand
TCGCCTTTGCCTGGATCGTCGATTTCCCGATCTACGAAAAGGACGCGGAAACCGGTGAGATTGATTTCGAACACAACCCGTTTTCCATGCCACAGGGCGGGATGGAGGCGCTGAACGGTGATCCGCTGGAGGTGTTGGGGTATCAATATGACCTTGCCTGCAACGGCTATGAGCTGGTCAGCGGCGCAATTCGGAACCACAAGCCGGAGATCATGCTGAAGGCGTTTGAAATCGCGGGCTACGGCGCGGATGAGGTCAAAAAACGGTTTGGCGGGCTGTTCACCGCGTTCCAATATGGCGCGCCGCCACATGGTGGCTGTGCTGCCGGGATCGACCGGATCGTGATGTTGCTGGCGGATACAGCTAACATTCGGGAGGTCATCATGTTCCCGATGAACCAAAGGGCCGAAGATCTGATGATGGCCGCGCCAAGTGCGCCAACGGGCGAACAGCTGCGGGAACTGTCGCTGCGGGTGATTGAGCAGGACTGACTGCGAATGCTGACAGCCCGGCAGCGCCGGGTGCCACCGTGGGGCATCTGCCAGATTGATGGCGGCTGCGCGGTATGACTTGGTTGTCGAAACACCGCAGGCGAAGGCCATCCGAATAATCGTTTAACCTGCTTTCCGCAAACAGGTGATGGCCTTCTACCCCGCGTCGGTGCTGCGTTTCGGATGATTATGATGTCGATTAGGACGGAATTGCGTTGTAAATCGCGTGATTTGATGAACTTCTGTGCGTAGGTGACGATGGGATCGCCGCGAATTGCGAAAGGTGGAGTATGGCACATGAAACGGATCAAGAGGCGCCATTGTCCGCATGGAAAGCGCCATCGCATCCGGGCGATGTGACGCTTAGCGGGACATATGCACAGCTTGAACCCCTGACTGCTGAACGCCACGCTGCGGACCTCTTCCGCGCCAATCAATCGGATGACGCAATCTGGGATTATCTTCCCTATGGTCCTTTTGCCTCAGCAGCGGCCTACCATCGTTGGGTGGTGGGGGTGGCGGGCCAAAGTGATCCGCAGTTCCTGGCTATTCGTAATGCCGAAACTGGCCGTTTTGAAGGCGTTGCAAGTTATTTGCGCATCAAGCCAGATGCGGGAAGTATCGAAGTCGGGCATATCAACTACTCCCCCCCATTGCAGCGTACACGCGCTGCGACAGAAGCGATGTATCTGATGATGAAATGGGTGTTTGAGGCGGGATACCGGCGTTATGAATGGAAATGCAACGCACTGAACCTGAAATCACGGCGTGCGGCGGAACGATTTGGGTTCAGCTACGAAGGGGTGTTTCGCCAGCACCTGGTTGTGAAAGGGAAGAACCGGGATACAGCCTGGTTTGCCGCGATAGACAAGGAATGGCCGGCACTGAAGGCCGCTTATGAGACGTGGCTTGATCCAGATAACTTCGACCAGAATGGCCAGCAAAGGGAAAGCCTGGCAGATCTGACCCGCCTGGTGCGGGTCAGCGATGATCCTTCCGCCAACTGACGATCAGATCACCTGGGCCTCGCCAAGCCGTCGTTTCACCATATCGGCGAGTCGAATGACATTTGCCTGCGCGGATTGCCCGTTTGCGCGGTTCTTTGCCAGAGCGTGCGCGGCTTGTTCCAGCCCGGTATCGCGGGCAGATCGCGCCAGCCCGCCAATGAACTGGGCAGCATAATCCAATGTAGCGTTGTCCGACTGCGCCGAAAGCGCCGGGGCGATCTGGGCCAGATCATCATGAAAGGCGATCAGGTCAGGTTCTACCGGGAACGCATGTATATCGCAGTGGTCCACAGGTCGTAGCGAAGGCGGCAGATGCTTCAGCAAAAGCGACTGAAAGGCAGCGAGGGTTTCAATCGGTTTGGCAAGGAAGGCATCAGCCCCGGCTGCGATTGCAACCTCTTCCCCGGCTAAATCTGCCGACATTCCCAAAACCAGCGGTATACGAGGGGTCGCTGTGCAGAGCTCGTGAATCAATTCCGTTCCAGGGCCATCCGGCAGGCCCAGGTCGATCATTGCCACGGTGGGCCGGTAAACCCGAAGGTGGCGCCGGGCAGAGGCACGGCAATCCGCCCGGCGGATCCGCGCGCCGGATTTTTGGCACATGAGGCGCAGCGCCTCACAGGCGAAACGGCTGTCTTCGACCGCAAGTACTGTCACGCCGGCAAGCGGTCGGTCGGCGGTCGGGCGGTTCAGCCCCATCAGATCATCAAGTTCATTCATATCCTTCCCCTGTGTCAGTTTTCCCTGCCCAATAAACCCCGAGTTGGTGAACCTGCGGTTAACAAGCGCTATGAAGTGGCTTGCGACCCCGTGTCCCTTGTGCCAACGCGGTTTGCGCGGGATAAGCGCTGCAACAGAAAGGGTATCCAATGATCGGACGTTTGAACCATGTTGCCATTGCGGTGCCAGACCTTGCCGCCGCCGCCGCGCAGTATCGGGACACGCTGGGCGCCACCGTCGGCGCGCCGCAGGATGAGCCGGACCATGGCGTCACTGTCGTGTTCATCGAACTGCCCAACACCAAGATTGAGCTGCTCTACCCCCTTGGCGAAAACTCCCCCATTGCCGGATTCCTGGAAAAAAACCCGGCCGGCGGGATTCACCATATCTGCTATGAGGTGGATGACATCTTAAAGGCGCGCGACAGGCTGAAGGCTGAGGGCGCGCGGGTTCTGGGCAATGGCGAGCCAAAGATCGGCGCCCATGGCAAGCCTGTTCTGTTCCTTCATCCGAAGGATTTCAACGGCTGCCTTGTGGAACTGGAGCAGGTCTGATGTCGATTGTCTCTGCCATCGTTCTTTTTGCGGTGATCTGGTTCCTGACCTTTCTCTGCGTCCTGCCGATCCGGCTGAAAACCCAAGGCGATGTTGGGGAAATCGTACCTGGCACCCAGGCCGGCGCACCGCATGAGCCGCAGCTTTGGAAACGAGCCAAGATCACCACGTTGATTGCCATTGTGCTTTGGATCATCATTGCGGGAATAATCCTGTCCGGGGTGATCGAGGTGCGCGATTTTGACTGGTTCAATCGGCTGGGTTAAGGCGCTGGAACAGATGGGTGAAGGTCGCAACACCCAGGATCGGGATCATCAGGTTCAAAAGCGGCACGCTTAGCGGCAGGGCCATCAGGATGCCCGCGATCCAGATTTGCAGCCAATGGGTGCGGTAAAGGGTTTTGACCTCAGCTCGGCTCAGGCGGCGTTCGGCGACCATCTGGAAATATTCCCGCGCCAGCAGATAGCCGTTTAATCCCCAGAAAATGAGCGGGGCAAACGGGGAAAAAAAGATATAAAGCACCAACGCCATCAGATTGGCAAAGACCAATACTCCAAGAAAATTCAGGGATTGCACCAGCCCGTCCCAGAAATTACGGCGGGGTTTGGGCTCCAGATGGGCGTAATGTCGGGCCTCAACCGCATCCGCGATGTCATCCAGGAACAACCCGGTAAAGACAGAAGCCACAGGCACCATCAGAAAGATTGACAAAAGGATCATGAAACCGAGCGATGCAAGCGACACAAGCTGGCCAACCCAGGTCACCGGGCCAATGAAAGGCAGGGTGATTTCATCCGGTGTGATCCAGTTCATCGCCGTCAGAAAAGCCGCATAAACGCCGATGAGCAGCAACAGAGCCAGCCCGATGCCCAGCCAGAACACGCGTTGGAAACGTCCATCACTCAGCTGGCCCAATGCTCTGAAAAAATCACTGAGGATCATTCAGAAACCCAGCTTGTGATGGCTGTGACATCCGGCCGTGGCCGTTCCGGCGGCGCGTTGGTTTCGCTACCGATATGGATGAAACCCGCGATGGTTTCGCGTGGGTTCAGCCCAAGCCCGACTTCGACAAATTCGCGGTCATGGGACGCCCATCCCGACAGCCAGTTCGCCCCCCAGCCCGACGCCAGCGCCGCATTCAGCATCGACAGGCAGACGGCCCCCGCCGAATGAAGCTGTTCGGCCTCCGGCACTTTTTCGCTCAGCACAGGGGAGGCAACCACCGCCACCGCCAGATCAGCATCGGCAAGCTGGCGGCGCATCTTTTCCACCTTTTCCGCGTCGCGGCCCTGCGCCTGCCCAAGGGTTACAGCCAGCGCCGCGAGCCGCGCCAGTGCCGCGCCTTCCAGCACGATGAAGCGCCATGGCTCCAGCTTGCCGTGATCGGGGGTGCGCGCAGCGGCGGTCAAGATTGGCGCCAGTTCGTCGCGTGTCGGCACCGGTGTTGCCAGTGTCTTGGCTGGACGTGATCTGCGGTTGAGCAGGAAATCCAGCGCGGCCTCATTGCGTTCGGGCATTCATTTGTCCTTTCGTGCGTCTTTGATGTGGGGGGATGTCGGGTCAGATCAAGCTTTGAGGCCAAAAAACGCTGCCATATCAGCGATCTGCCCCATGACAAAGGCGTCGAGCGCTGGCCCCGGCTGCTGGCCAGTCAGGCGCGGCATCAGGGGATCCTCTGCGTGGATTGCGCTTTTGGCCATCTGTTGCAGCACTGCATGGGCACAAAACGGCACATGCAACTCGGAATAGCCGCCCTCATGGCTCATCATCAGGCGCCCATTGCAGAGTTCGGCTGCCAGGGCCATGACCATATCCGTCATCGCCGCGAATGTGTGCGATCCGGCCAGCATGCGGCTAAGCGGGTCGATGCCGCTTGCGTCATAGCCGCAGGCAACGATCACCACCTCCGGCTGGTGGGCGCGAACGGCCGGTGCAACAATCTGCTCCATCGCTGCCAGATAGCCCTTGTGCCCGGTCCCCGGCGGCAGTGGGATATTGATATTGGCACCAAACCCCGCGCCTTTGCCTTGGGCCGCTGCTCCGCCGCTGTCATGTGGGTAGTTGCGATCCTGGTGAAGGGAAATGGCCAGGACATCCGCATCCTCATAAAAAATCGCCTCCGTGCCGTTGCCGTGGTGAACATCCCAGTCAATGACGACGATACGCCGGGCCAGCCCCTCGGCGCGCGCGGCCTCTATCGCGATGGCGAGGTTGTTCAGAAGGCAAAACCCGTTTGGCCAGTCGGGCAGGCAGTGATGCCCCGGCGGGCGGGACAGCGCATAGGCGTTCTGTACCTCCCCTTTCATCACGGCGCGCAGGGCGGCAACGGAAAGCCCCGCCGAAAGCGCAGCGATTTCATATCCGCCGGGGCCAAAGGGGGTGCGGCGGCCAAGTTCCCCGCCGCCCGCGTCCGAAAGCGCCTTGAACTCGTCAAGATAGGCCGCCGGGTGGATGCGCAGCAGGTCCTCACGGGTGGCCTCTGGCGCGCTGTCGGTCGTCAGTTCATCCCACAGCCCGGTGGTGCGCAAAAGGTTGACCAGCCGCCGCTTGGTTTCCGGGTTTTCCGGCAGGCCGCCGCTGGCCATTGGCTGCACCAGCCCACCCACCGGCACCATGGAGGCATAATTCCCCCCGCCATGCCAGAAACACCGCTCATCCCAGAAAAACCCGGTAGTCATGTTCCGCTCCCTCATCGCAATCGCGCGGAGGTTAGTGCGCGCGGGAAGGGATGGCTAGGGGGGAGGTGAATGTCCATTGTGCGGGACGGGCCAGCTTTCGCTGCAACTGAGCAGCAGTTGAGATCAAAGCATGGGAGAAACACCGCCAGCAGCCGAGGCACAGGCTCATTCAGTTGGCGTTTGCACAGGCCTCCAGACTTTGGAACAAGAAGTCAGCGACCTCATCCGCAAACCGCTTTTGGAAGCTGGCGCGGTCAAACCCTGTAGCGTCCCGCGTTAGTTCAGATGGCAGCACCTCTTTCAAACTCCTCGGAAACGGTGCCAGGAAAGAATAATGCTGTGCTCCCTCCACAATGTTTTCAGGGGTGATCTCAACACCTGAGCGCATGTTCAACTGCGCGACGACCCGGCTTGCGTGCGCCTTTGCCGACAGGACATTCTGATCCTCCGGCCGCCAGATTTGGACGTGCCGGGCCGAGATGCCAGCAAGCGCTGCATCGGAAAATGGGATTGCGACTGGATCGGCGATTGATGCCGCACAGAGCCGGATATCTGTCAAACCGGTCATCTCGGTTGGGAACTCCTGCTCAATGTGCTGACGTAGCGAGCCCTCGCGCGGCCCAACAACAGTGCAGAACGGATCGGTTGTCGGCCCCTCGCAATGTTCCGCAATCCTGAGCATGTCAGGCTGTGCCCCGAGCGCGGCCAACACGGTGTATCCGCCCAGGGAGAAGCCAAAAGCGCCGATGCGACCCGGACTAATGCGCCCACCCCAATCCTGGTGTGCCATGAGCGCGTCAATTACAGCGGATATCTGCCGGGGGCGGCCCTCCATGACAACCCTTTGCCCAACGCCGCTTCTATCCTCATAGTTATCTCTTGGGTGCAAAGGGGCCGCGACAATCAGCCCCCGCCGCGCCATCGCAAGTGCGACGTTTCGGTGACCAAGGTCTGACCCTTCGGTTCCGTGGGATATGACCACGAGACCATGTCGTCCGCTTAAGGGTTCTGCATCCCGCGCGGCTTCGAAAGTATATGGTCCCAACTGGATATGTCCGCTGGGCTCTTGTGTTGGATACCAGATGGAGACCAGCATTTCGCCACCCATCGGGTCG
>CAYTUW010000158.1:0-6587 GCA_964441435.1 uncultured Rhodobacterales bacterium | reverse complement strand
GAGCGGCGCGCCAGAGGGCACGCTCAGAGGCGGCTAAGCAGAAGAAGGAGGGCATATAGGTCAGCGCGCGCCGAGGGGCGCGGTTGGAAAACCTTATATGCCATCATGTTCATGCGCGTGATCATAAGCGATCTCAGGCCGTTGAAAAGAGCAAACTGCGCAGAGGTGAAATAACGTCAGTTGTCGGTTCCTGCGGCTTCACCTTCTGCGGGCACAAGTGCCCCGTTTTCCCACATACCCTCGGCGACGGTGCCATCGGCATAACGCATGATCCCGGCCCCTTGCCGTTTACTGGCGCGGAAGGATCCTTCGTAGACCGTACCATTGGCGTAGGTCACAACACCTTCGCCATCAATTTCACCATCTTTCCATGATCCAACATAGTGAAACCCGTCCGGCAGGCGGATTTCGCCGTGGCCGTGCGGTTTGCCTGCGCTGTGGTTGCCTATATAAACGGTGCCATCGGCGTAGGTTGTCGTGCCGACGCCATCCCGCTCTCCGTTCACCCAGCCGCCATCATAGGTGAACCCGTCCGGGTAGGTTATTTTGCCTTGCCCATGATTGTGCCCATTGCGGAATTCTCCGGTATAGGTCACCCCGTCGGCATAGGTAGCAGTTCCCGATCCGTCAATCACGCCTTCCTTCCAGCCACCTTCATAAGTGGCCCCATCCGGGTAGGTGATAGTGCCTTGCCCATGGGCGAGATCATCAGCAAAGCTGCCTGCATAGACAGAGCCATCAGGGTAGGTAACTTCACCGGTGCCTTCGATCCGACCCATGACCCAGCTGCCCGAATAATGATACCCATCGGTCCCGGTCAACGTACCCTGGCCGTGGCGATGGTCGTTTTGAAAGCCACCCTCGTAGATATCGCCATTGGCGTAGGTCATCTGCCCTTGACCGCTGCGGGCACCATCGACAAGCGTGCCAACATAGACGTCGCCGTTCGGCAACTCAAGCTGCCCGTCGCCGTTCATCTGGCCGTCGCGCCACTGGCCTTCGTAGGTCAACCCATCCTCGGTTACGAGCTTGCCTACGCCCTCGCTGACACCGCGCGCCATCTGCCCGTCGTAAACGGAGCCATCCTGATAGGTGATTTTTCCGGTGCCTTCCTTGACGCCGTTCACCCATTCTCCTTCATAGACATAGCCATCCGGGCTTCGCATCGTGCCGACCCCGTGGTGCAGCGCATTGCGAAAGCCACCTTCATACTGGGTGCCATTCACATAATGGGCGATGCCGTTGCCAGTGATTTCGCCGTTGACCCAGTCGCCTTCATAGGTGCCACCGTCCGCAAAGGTGATTTTGCCGAACCCATTTGGCTTTCCGCCTGTAAATTCACCTTCATAAACGGATCCATTGGTAAACCGGGCGATTCCCTGGCCGCGAATTTCGCCTTCGAACCATTCACCGGAATATTCATAACCAGAGGGCAGGCGGTAGGTGCCACGGCCATGTTGGCGCCCGTCTTTGAACGTGCCTTCATAAACGCCGCCGCCCTCAAGCGTGATGCTTTCAACGTCGCCTTCGTCCTGCGCGGCAGCTGGCTGCAATGTAAATGCAAGAATCAGACCAATCGCCGCAGACCAGTTTCCGATACCTGCACTTCGTGTTTTGACTCGCAAAGCTCTTCCCCTTTGGCCGCTTCATAATTGCAGCATTCACGCGGGCAGAGCCTAGCGTTGGCAGCGCAGCCTGACAAATGCTTTTCGCGCTGCTGCCTATTGATGCAGAGTTTCCCTTACTCTTGGGCAAACTTCTGCTAAAGAAGCGACGCGTTTTACAATTTTCCGGGGGACATATGCCCGATCGTTTCCGACTGACCCTTGCCCAACTCAATCCGACAGTGGGTGCGATCCACGAAAATGCAGGCAAAGCCCGCGCGGCCTGGGCACAGGCACGCGCGGCCGGGACCGATATGGTTGCCCTGACTGAGATGTTCATATCGGGCTACAACACCCAGGATCTGATCCTGAAGCCCGCCTTTGTTACCGCCTGTATGAAAGAGATTGAAAAGCTTGCCATTGACTGCGCCGATGGGCCGGCCATCGGCATTGGTGGCCCCTGCTTCTGCGATGATGAGCTGTTCAACGCCTATTATATCCTCAAGGGTGGAAAGGTGGTGAACCGTATTCTCAAGCATCACCTGCCGAACAAGACCGTGTTTGATGAGGTGCGCCTTTATTCCGCCGGGCCGCTTGGCGGACCGTATTCGGTGAACAATGTGCGCATTGGCACCCCGATCTGCGAAGACGCCTGGTATGACGATGTCACCGAAACGCTGGCTGAAACCGGGGCGGAGTTCCTGCTGGTCCCAAACGGTTCCCCTTATTTCCGAAATAAGATGGACGTGCGCTATGGTCACATGGCGGCACGGGTCGTCGAAACCGGCCTGCCGCTGATCTACCTCAATATGGTGGGCGGGCAGGATGATCAGGTGTTTGATGGTGGATCATTTGTGCTGAATCCAGGGGGGGAGCTGATGCTCCAGATGCCCCAGTTTGAGGAGGCGATTGCCCATCTCGATCTGGTGGAAACACCAGACGGTTGGCGCGCCCAAAAGGGCGGGCTTGCCGATCTGCCCGACGAATGGGAAGCTGACTATCGCTGCATGGTGGAATCCCTGCGCGACTATTTCCGCAAGACCGGGTTCAGGAAGGCTTTACTCGGGCTTTCGGGTGGGATCGACTCGGCCATCGTGGCGACGATTGCTGCCGATGCGCTTGGCCCGGCCAATGTCCGCTGCGTGATGCTGCCGAGTGAATATACCTCGCAAAGTTCGTTGGACGACGCAAAAGCTGTGGCGGAAAACCTTGGCTGCCGCTATGAATTTGTGCCGATTTCCGAAAGTCGGCAGGCTGTGACGCGTACGCTTGCGCCGCTGTTTGAAGGTGCAGCACCTGATGTGACCGAAGAAAATATTCAGTCCCGCCTGCGGCAGGTCTTGCTGATGGCGCTGTCAAACAAGTTCGGAGAAATGTTGCTGACCACTGGCAACAAATCGGAAATCGCCGTTGGCTACGCCACGATCTATGGCGATATGGCGGGCGGGTATAACCCGATCAAGGATCTATACAAAACCCGCGTCTTTGAACAATGCCGTTGGCGCAATACCAACCACCGCACCTGGATGATGGGCCCGGCCGGGGAGGTGATCCCGCAGAATATCATCCAGAAACCGCCATCGGCAGAGCTGCGCCCGGATCAGAAGGACAGTGACTCCCTTCCGCCCTATGATGTGCTTGACGCAATCCTGGAAGGGTTGGTGGACGATGAAAAATCTGTTGCTGATCTGGTTGCGGCAGGATTTGACCGTGCCGTGGTGAAGAAGGTGGAACACCTGCTTTACATCAGTGAATACAAGCGCTTCCAGTCCGCACCGGGAACACGGCTGACGATGCGGTCGTTCTGGCTTGACCGGCGTTATCCGATTGTGAACCGCTGGCGGGACGAGGGTTAGGCAGGTGGCGCATCCCCCATCAGATACCGCGGCCCGTCACCTTTTTCTGCGGCACTGTCATCGGGGTTGTAGAGCGCGCAGGCACGCAAACTAAGGCATCCGCAACCGATGCAGCCGTCAAGGCTGTCGCGCAGTTTTTGCAAGGTTTCGATCCGCTGGTCGAGGTCGGTGCGGAAAGCGCGGCTCATCTGCTGCCAGTCGCGTTTGTTCGGGGCGCGCCCTTCTGGCAGCCGATCGAGCAATTCACGGATGCGGGGCAGGGTGAAGTCAAACTTCTGCGCGATGCGTACGAAACTCAACCGTCTGATATCCGCGCGGCGAAACCGACGCTGGCCCCCGGCGTTGCGGATGGGGTGAACCAGGCCCATTTCCTCATAGTAGCGAATGGCAGACACGGCGAGACCTGTGCGTTCCGACATCTCGCCAATGCTGAGTATCTCATTGCCATGCATGGATAAAAATATTCCCTTTACCTATTGACCTAAAGTTAACTTGAGCAATTAGGTTCTGAAAATCAAGGCAAAGATGCAGGAAAGGAAACCGAAATGACAGAAGCATTTGTCGAACATGTAAACGTCACCGTGCGCGATCCGGAGGCCACGGCAGCGATGCTGGTCAGGCTCTTTGACTGGCGCATCCGCTGGCAAGGCGCGGCGATAAATGGAGGCATCTCGATCCATGTGGGCGGCGATAAATCCTATGTCGCGGTCTATTCCGGCGGAGGCGACGAAAAGATGATCCAGGATCGCTACCGGACGCCCGGCGCGCTCAATCATATCGGGGTTGTGGTGGATGACATTGATGACGCCGAACAACGGGTGAAGGCGGCTGGGTTCACCCCACATAACCATGGGGATTACGAGCCAGGACGCAGGTTCTATTTCGACGACATGAACGGCATCGAGATTGAGGTTGTGAGCTACACCTGACCTGTGCTGCCAACTCTGTTACCCTGCCGTGAGATATACCCATGGCAGGGGATCAGATGTCGGAAAACAAAACCAAAGCAACCGGGGCAAGCGTTGAGGATTTCCTGAATGTGGTGGAACCTGAACGCAAGCGCGCGGATGCGCTGGCGCTGGATCAGATGTTCCGCGAGGTGACGGGGTTCCAACCCGCTATGTGGGGCCCGACAATCGTGGGCTACGGGCGCTATCACTACCGCTATGTAACCGGGCGCGAGGGCGATTTCCTAGCAACCGGTTTCAGCCCGCGCAAGGCAAACCTGTCGCTCTATATCATGCCAGGCTATCAGGATTATGGTCCTATGCTTGCCGATCTCGGCAAACACAGGCTTGGTAAATCATGCCTGTATATCAATAAGCTGGCGGATATCGACATGGGGGTTCTGGCCCGGCTTGTGAAGGCCGGGCTGGCTGATCTGGGCAGGATCTGGCCGGTTGAGCCGAGCTAGGATCCTGACCCTAGATGACCAGCTGATAGCTTGTCGGCACATAATGGAACCCATCACCGCGGGTTTCGACGTATCCGGTTGCCGGGAAGGGCATGTGATAACCGATCAGCGGGATGTTATCTGTGGCGAGCATGCCCAATACCTGCCGACGGGATGCCGCCGCCGCCGCTTTGTCGCGGTCAAAGCGCACCTCCCAATCCGGGTAGGCGAGTGACCAGACATAGTGGTTCGCAAGGTCCGCCATGATAAACAGCTGTTTGCCGTCGCTTTCAATCATGTAGCCCATATGCCCCGGCGTGTGGCCAAAGGCTTCGTGAGCGGTGATTCCGGAGGCCACGGAATCGCCGCCTGCAACGAAATTCATACGATCCGCCAGGGGGCGGACCTTGCCTTCAAACCCTTCGTTTTCAGCACCCGCCCAATGATCATATTCAACCTGCCCGGTGACGTAACTGGCATTGGGGAAGGTGTCGCCCGCATCACTGCGCAGACCACCAATATGATCGCCATGCATATGGGTGATGACCATGACATCGACCTGATCAGGGGTGTATCCGGCGGCGGCCAGCGCGGCACCCGTGCCTTCTGCGCTGAGCCCGGCGTCAAACATCACCAGCTGCTGGCCGGTATTGACGAGGGTCGGGGTGAAGTAGAACTGAGCAACATCGGTTGGTATGTTATGCGCGGCGGAGACTTCAGCAAATTCATCGGCGCTGACATTCATCCCAAAAATGCCCTGCGGCTCTTCGACAGGGCGTGACCCGGCGAGGAGTGTTGTCACCTCAAAGCCGCCAAGCCTTACACGCGAATACTGTGGAATTGCGGTGCCGAGCATCGGGGCTTCCGCAATGGCCGGCAAAGCGGAGAGGGCGGGCAGTGATGCTGCTCCACAAAGCATTTGACGACGTGACAGTTTAATCTGACTGATCATATTCATTCCTCCCGGGAAAATGGCCTTGGCGCAAACTACCATGTTTTGCGTGAACCGCGCTTCACCTCTGCGTGACGGGAGATTCTGGACATTTAGTCCCCTCTGTGAAAAACGAACGCGCAAAGGAGCCATGAGCCATGACAACAACCCGTTTTGCCCCGTCACCAACAGGGTATCTGCATATTGGCAACCTGCGTGCCGCGCTGATGAACTACCTGATCGCGCGCAAGGCGGAGGGGCAGTTCATCCTTCGGCTGGATGATACGGACCCGGAACGGTCAACAGAGGCATTTGCTGATGCCATCAAAGAGGATCTTGAATGGTTGGGCCTGACCTGGGATCGGCTGGAACGGCAATCTGACCGCCTGGCGCGCTACGAAGAAGCCGCCGATCAACTGCGCGGCATCGGGCGATTTTACGAATGTTTCGAAACCCCGACAGAGCTGGACCTCAAGCGCAAGAAACAGCTCAACATGGGCAAGCCGCCGGTTTATGATCGGGCCGCACTTGCGCTGTCAGATGCGGAGAAAGACGCCCTGCGCAAGGAACGCGGCAACGGGCACTGGCGCTTTAAGCTCGATCATGAACGCATTGAATGGACGGATCAAATCCTTGGTGATCTGTCGATTGACGCGGCCTCGGTTTCCGATCCCGTTTTGATCCGTGCGGATGGCCAGTTTCTTTATACGCTGGCCTCGGTCTGTGATGATATGGATTTTGGGGTGACCCATGTTGTGCGCGGCTCTGATCATGTCACAAACACCGCCACACAGATTCAGATC
>CAYTUW010000157.1:0-6647 GCA_964441435.1 uncultured Rhodobacterales bacterium | reverse complement strand
TGCGGCCTATGCCAAGTTCCTGCTGGCACTTTCCTATTATGACCAGATCGACGAAATTGGCCGCGATCAGGGGCTGACATTCCAGGCGTTACAGGGGCTGCGCACAGTCATCGAACGCTATCCTGACAGTGAATATGCGCGCTCTGCCATCCTGAAGTTCGACCTCGCCTTTGATCACCTCGCGGGCAAGGAGATGGAGATCGGTCGCTATTACCTGCGCCGGGGTCACTATAACGCAGCGATCAACCGATTCCGCACCGTGGTGGAGCAATTCCAAACCACATCGCATACGGCAGAGGCGCTGCATCGGTTGGTTGAGGCATATCTTTCGCTGGGACTTGATGACGATGCCCAGACAGCGGGCGCGATTCTGGGGCATAATTTTCAGGCCTCGCCGTTTTATCAGGACAGCTACTATCTGTTGACGGGCAAAGGCCTTGCGCCCAACCCGCGTGGCAACGGCTGGCTTGCGCAGATATACCGCCAGACGATCAAGGGCGAATGGCTGTAAGCGTGGAAGCCGCAGGACGCTGACATGCTGCGATCGCTGGAGATTCGGGACATTCTGATCATCGACCATCTGGAACTGACGTTTCAGGGCGGGTTGAACGTGCTGACCGGGGAAACCGGGGCCGGAAAGTCTATCCTATTGGATTCGCTTGGCTTTGTGCTTGGCTGGCGCGGGCGGGCGGAGCTTGTGCGCGCGGGTGCCGAACAGGGCGAAGTCACTGCGGTTTTTGAACTGGCGAAGGGGCACGCTGCGCTGGCGGTGCTGGCGGAGGCGGGCCTTTCGGCGGGTGAGGAACTGATCCTGCGGCGGGTCAACACGCAGGACGGGCGCAAGACGGCCTGGGTCAATGACCGCCGGGTCAGTGGGGATGTGCTGCGGGCACTGTCAGAGAAGCTGGTTGAACTGCATGGCCAGCATGATGACCGGGGGCTGCTGAACCCCCGCGGGCATCGGGTGCTTCTGGATGATTTTGCTGAACTGGGCACAAAACTGGCGACCTGTCGCACGGCCTGGCGACAGCGTTCAGAAGCGGCAAAGGCATTGGCGGAGGCGGAGATCGCGCTGACAGCGGCCAAAGAAGAAGAGGAATATCTGCGCCATTCGGTAAGGGAGCTTGATGACCTTTCCCCGGTGCCCGGCGAGGATGGCGATCTTGACGCGAGACGGCGCCTTATGCAGGGCGCGGAACGGATCCGAGAAGATATCGCAAAGGCTTTTGCCGCGCTTGGGGATGACGGCGCAGAGGGGCGCATGGTTGATGCGCTGCGCTGGTTGGAAGACAGCGCAGGCGATGCGGGGGCCGCTCTCGATGCGCCTGTTGCGGCGCTCGGGCGGGCGATGGCCGAACTCGGTGAGGCCCAGCAGGGGGTTGAAGCGGCGCTTTCTGCGCTGGATTTCAATCCGGCGGAGCTCGAAACGGTGGAGGAGCGCCTGTTTGCCATTCGGGCGTTGGCCCGAAAACACGGGGTTCTCGCCGATGAACTTGGTACCTTTGCGGAGAAATTACGGACACGTTTGAATGCGATTGACGGCGGGGCGGCGGAAATTGACGGCTTGAAGGCCGCGCTGGAAGCCGCTGAAAAGGCCTATGAAAAAGCGGCCGATACGCTAAGCCGGTCCCGTGGCCGGGCAGCGGTGAAGCTTGACAAGGCAATGGCGGTGGAACTTGCCCCGTTGAAAATGGAGCGCGCTGTTTTCACGACAGAGATTACGGAGGGTGAGGCGGGGCCAGACGGGCGCGATCAGGTGAATTTCACGGTTGCCACCAACCCCGGCGCGCCAGCCGGACCGTTGAACAAGATCGCCTCTGGCGGCGAACTTAGCCGGTTTCTGCTGGCGCTGAAGGTCTGTCTGACCGGCGGGGGGGCCGGGCTGACGATGATTTTTGATGAGATCGACCGCGGCGTTGGCGGTGCCACAGCGGATGCGGTTGGTCGGCGACTGGCGGCACTGGCAGAAGGGGCGCAGGTTCTGGTCGTGACCCATTCGCCGCAGGTTGCCGCACTTGGCGCGCATCACTGGCGGGTGCAGAAACGGTCAAGCAAATCAGAAACACTGACCGATGTGGCAGCGCTTGATGCGGAGACACGTGTCGATGAAATTGCCCGTATGCTGTCGGGTGACACGGTGACTGAAGAAGCCCGCGCGGCGGCGCGCGCGCTGCTATTGGGTTAGGGTCCTGACCCTAGGCTGCCCCCTTTGAAACCATTGATTCTTGCCCTAGAAGGGGTGAACACCGGATCCGGCGGCCAGCTTGGGGCCGGTGGCAGCTTGCGCGACGAAGGCCCGAAGGGATGGGAAAACAGCACGGTATCAACCCAAAGGCACGGGTGCGGCAAGCGCGCCAGCGCTGGAATGTGCTGCGCGCCAAGTTGCCTGGGAAAATCCGGTTCTGGTTCATCGCTCTGATCATCGGTGTTGCCGCTGGGTTTGCGGCGCTTGGCTTTCGGCTGGGCATTGATGCGCTGCAAACGCGGCTTTACGGCACCGAAGATGTTCAGATGCTGCACAGTTTCGTGCGGGAATTGCATTGGTTCTGGATCATCGCCATTCCGGTCTGTGGAGGGCTGGTCACAGGGCTGATCCTGCATTTTCTGACCGATGATGGCCGCGCCCGAACGGTTGCGGATGTGATCGAAGGGGCGGCCCTTCATGAGGGGCGGGTGGAACAACGCGAAGGCATCGCCTCTGCGCTGGCGTCACTGGTGACGCTGTCTTCGGGCGGATCAAGCGGGCGCGAAGGCCCGGTTGTGCATCTTGCCGGGGTGATTTCAAGCTGGGTCAGCAACCGGATCAACGCCGATGGGATAACCGGGCGCGACCTGTTGGGCTGCGCCGTGGCCGGGGCGGTTTCGGCATCCTTCAACGCGCCGATTGCGGGGGCGCTTTTTGCTTTGGAGGTCGTGCTGCGCCATTTCGCGGTGCATGCTTTTGCGCCGATTGTCATTGCCTCGGTTGCGGGTACGGTGATCAGCCGCCTGGAATTTGGCAATGTCACGGAGTTCATGTTGCCGCATGAAAATGAGATGGCCTTCTACGTTGAACTGCCAGCCTTTCTGATTCTTGGCCTGCTGTGCGGTCTGGTGGCGGCAGCGCTGACCAAATCCATTTTTCTGGCCGAAGATATGGGAGACCGGGTTGAGGCGCGCACCGGCCTGCCGCGCTGGCTGCGTCCGGCGCTGGCGGGGGCTGTGCTGGGCCTGTTGGCGATCTGGTTCCCGCATATCATCGGGGTTGGCTATGAAACGACCTCTGCGGCGCTGACCGGCGACCTGATTTTTCATGAAGCGGTGGTTTTTGTGATCCTGAAATGCGTGGCAGTTGCGGTGACCATGGGCGGACGTATGGGCGGCGGCATGTTTTCCCCATCTCTGATGATCGGGGCGCTGACCGGGCTTGCCTTCGGCATCATTGCGACAGGGATCTTCCCCGCGGTGTCGGGTGAACAGACGCTCTATGCGCTGGCGGGGATGGGGGCGGTCGCGGCGGCGATCCTGGGTGCGCCGATATCCACAACGCTGATTGTGTTCGAACTGACCGGGGACTGGCAGACCGGGCTTGCGGTCATGGTGGCGGTGTCAATGTCAACGGCGCTGACAAGCCGGCTGGTGGATCGGTCCTTTTTCCTGACCCAGTTGGAGCGGCGCAACTGCCACCTTGCGGCGGGGCCACAGGCCTATCTGTTGGCAACCTGTCGTGTCGCTGCGATCATGCGGGACAAGACCGATGCGCGAGCCGCGCCGGAACATGAATGCTGGGATCTGGTGGAGCAGGGGGTCTATGTCGACGGCAATGCGACGCTCGAAGCGGCGATGCCGGTATTTGACAAAGGCTCCGTGCGTTTCATTCCGGTAGTGACGCTGGGTGGGGAGGACAGCCCGCCGGAGCTTTGGGGCGCGTTGTTCCATGTCGATGCGCTGCGCGCCTACAACAAGGCACTTGCCGATACGGCCGCCGAAGAACACAGCTGATCAAAAGGCGCAGGCTTGCGCCTGCATTTCTATTGCTGCGGGGGCTGTTTGCCCCCGATCAGAGCGTGCGGGCACGCTCTGCCCCCAAGGATATTTATGGACGAATGAAGCCGGATCAGGGCTGATGTCAGACCGATTCCAGGGTGACTTTATCCGGGTAGAAAGCGAGATGGTCTTTGATGGCTTTGACGGCCTCAAAGGGGGATTCGTAGCTCCAGGCGGCATCCGTGATCGGGCCGCTTTCGGCGGAGATCGAATAGTAGCTTGCGTCACCCTTATGCGGGCAGTGGCTGGTGGTTGGCGAGCGGTCGAGGAAATCCATGGCGATATCCTCACGCGGGATGTAGATTACAGGCGGGTACTCCCCTTCGCGGAGTTCGAGCGCGTCGACAGTTTCGCCCAGGATCGCGCCGTCAGCCCGGACCACCCATTTTCCGGCGGCTTTGGTGATTGTAATGTGATCGGCCATTTTTTGATCCTCCGCAGGGTCATGGATTGTGGGCTGTGAATGTAACAGGAATATTGCGCTTTGTGTCAGATCGGCCGCGTGGCCTGACGCAGCCATTCCAGAGTAGGCGCGGTGACACGAGACTGAAGCTTTTCCTGTACCCCGGCGTGGTAGGTGTTGAGCCAATCACGCTCCGCCGCTGTCAGCATGGTCGGCACGATCAGCCGCGTATCAATCGGCACAAAGGTCAGGGTCTGAAAGTGCAGCATCTGGCGGTCAGCATCCCCACCGGGGAATGGGGGCGCGTCTTCGACCACAAGCAGGTTTTCGATACGCACGCCAAACTGCCCCTCGCGGTAATAACCGGGCTCATCGGACAGGATCATGCCGGGTTCAAGCGGCACTTCCGAGACACGCGAGAGGCGCGCTGGCCCTTCGTGGACCGACAGGAAAGCACCTACGCCGTGGCCGGTGCCATGGTTGTAATCCTGCCCGGCGAGCCAGAGCGGATAGCGCGCCACCGCATCGATATCGCGCCCGGCAAGGCCACGTGGCCAGCGAAGGCGGCTCATCGCGATCATGCCCTGAAGGACGCGGGTGTAACAGGCCTTCTGTTCTTTTGGCACCTCGCCAATGGCCACAGTGCGGGTGATGTCGGTGGTGCCATCAAGGTATTGCCCGCCGCTGTCGATCAGAAACATCTGACCCGGCGTGATTGGCGTGTCGATGCCTTCGTGCACGCGGTAATGAGGCAGGGCGGCATTGGGACCGGTGGCGGAAATGGTCTCAAAGCTGATGTCATGCAGGGCGTTATCGGCGCGACGGAAGGTTTCCAACTGCTGTGCAACGGCGATTTCGGTTAACTCGCCGGAGGGGGCGGTTGCATCGAGCCAGCAGAGAAATTCACACATAGCCGCGCCATCGCGCAGGTGGGTTTCGGCCATGCCTTTTATTTCGATGGCATTCTTCCGGGCTTTGGGGAGGACACAGGGATCGGGGGCAAGGGTTGTTGCAACACCATTCGCGTTCAGGATGGACTTTACGGCGAAGGGGGCGGTTTTCGGGTCGATGCGGGTTGTTCCTTTCAGTGCGGCAAGTGTTTCGGTAAAACTGTCAGGGGGCTTGATGGTGATGCCGTCATCCATGGCTTCGGTGACATCGGCGAGCTTTTCGGTCTCGACAAACAGATCAACTGCCCCATCGGCATAGAGAATGGCAAACCCATGCAGGACCGGGTTGTGGGCAACATCACTGCCGCGCAGGTTCAAAAGCCAGCAGATGCTATCAGGCAGGGTGAGGATCGCCTGTGCTTCGCCTTGTTTCTGAAGATCGGAAGCAAGACGGGTGCGTTTATCAAGCGAGGTTTCACCCGCGAATTCAATGGGATGAATAAATGCCTTTCCCGTCGGTGGGGCGGGCTGGTCGTCCCAGATGTGGTCAATCGGGTTCCTATTCACCGGGGTGAGGGAAAGCGGTGAATTGGCAAAGCTCCTGGTCAGCTTTTCAATTTCATCCACTGTGTGCAGCCACATGTCAAAGCCGATCGTCGCGCCGTTGGGGGCTTGTTCAAGCAACCAGTCGCCAAGCTGCACATCGGGCCAGGGGACGGGGGTGAAATGCTCAGGGTCTGTCTGCGCTTTGATCTGCACGCGGTAGCGCCCGTCGACAAAGACGCCGCAGGTCTGTTCCAAAACGGCGGCAAAACCGGCTGAGCCTGTAAACCCGGTGAGCCAGGCCAGTCGATCATCATGCGGAGCGACATATTCGCCCTGAAACCGATCCGCCCGGGGCACCAGAAACCCCTCTAGCCCATCTGCCGCAAGTGTTTCACGCAGCCGGGCCAAACGGGGCGGGCCATCCTTTGGATTGGTCAGTGTCTTGAACGACTGAAACATCGCATCCTCCGCAAGTTCCGGCGAAGTTTGGCGGCACCGGGCAGGAAGCGCAATGGCCCGTGTGGAAATCTCTGCCGCAGGCTCAGGAAAGGGCCGGCCCTGAAGCCAGCCCCATGTCTTTTCATTGCCGCTGCTCTCACCCGGTGAGCAGTTCTTTTAGCTTGCCGTCAAGGAATTTCACATCTTCGACGCTGGTGCCCGGCCCACCGGCGAAATGCCCCCAGATCGATTCAATGGGCACAAAGCTGGCGTTTGGCATATTCGCTACCTCGTTTTCGCTGTCTTCCGGCGGGAAGTAGAGGTCCGTTCGTCCGGGCATGACA
>CAYTUW010000156.1:0-6720 GCA_964441435.1 uncultured Rhodobacterales bacterium | reverse complement strand
CGACAATATCGTTTACATCGGCGATCTGATCCAGAAAACCGAGGCAGAGATGCTGCGCACGCCGAACTTCGGCCGCAAATCGCTGAACGAGATCAAAGAAGTGCTTTCGGGCATGGGGCTGCACCTTGGTATGGATGTCGAGGAATGGCCGCCGGAAAATATCGAGGATCTCGCCAAGAAATTCGAAGATCAGTTCTGATCGTGTTGGCGGGTCTCCCCGCCAGCGCTCCAGCAAAATGCCCGGCCAACCGGGGACTATTCGGGCCAACGCCCCAAGGAGAGCGGCGGACACGCATCCGTCGCCGGACAAAGCATAAAGACGAAGGAGAACGAATATGCGTCATGCTAAAGGCTACCGCCGCCTCAATCGCACCCATGAGCACCGCAAGGCGCTCTTTGCGAATATGGCTGGCTCGCTCATCGAACATGAGCAGATCAAGACCACCCTGCCCAAGGCCAAAGAACTGCGCCGGGTTGTCGAAAAGCTTGTCACGCTTGGTAAGCGCGGCGACCTGCACGCCCGCCGTCAGGCCGCCGCACGGCTGAAGCAGGATCAGCACGTTGCCAAGCTGTTCGAGGTGCTCGGCCCGCGCTACAAGGATCGTCAGGGCGGCTACGTCCGGGTTCTGAAAGCAGGCTT
The DNA here is from genome assembly GCA_964441435.1 of uncultured Rhodobacterales bacterium. Taxonomy (GTDB): domain Bacteria; phylum Pseudomonadota; class Alphaproteobacteria; order Rhodobacterales; family Rhodobacteraceae; genus CAYTUW01. The sequence continues at coordinate 6,080 of CAYTUW010000156.1, read as the reverse complement.
CCGCTACGGCGACATGGCACCAATGGCGATCATCGAATTTGTCGATCGTGATGTTGACGCCAAAGGTGCTGCAGATCGCGCCCGGCTTGAAGCTGAAACTGCGGCAAGTGACGTGGAGTAAACTACGATTTCAGCCAAAGAATCGTCAAAGCCCTGCCTTGCGCGGGGCTTTTTTAGTATTCATAAAGATGTGACAATAATTAGTGCTGCTTGCAGGTTGGTTTTTCTGCTATGGACTTTTCGATGCTTTCGATAAGCTGCGTCAACTGGGCTTCCTCCACCGGTGTGGCGCCAAGAAATTCAAGGAGGTCTAGGCGCTGTCCGGCTGGCAGCGTCATGAGTTTGGTAAAGACATCTGGTGCGATTGTGGTCACGGTAATTCTCTGTCTCTTGGTTTTATTCCCGCCACTCAATTTAAGGTTGACGAGTAATATGGCAACTTGTCTAAAAAGACATGTCTACTAAGACAGGCGTAGATCTCGAGCTGTTCAAGCTCTCCCTGTTGTCGCCCGAAGGCTATTTCCTCGGGCTGCACATTCGTTTTGCATCCCCGTTGATGCAGTTTTCCACCTATAATCAGGAATGGCTTGATCACTATACGGAACAGGCCTACGCGCTGAGGGATCCCACCATTGCCTGGGGGTTCAGTGTTGAGGGGGCGAGTCGCTGGAGCGATTTTGAGGTGCCGGATACATTTGGCGTCCTCGAAGATGCGCGGGGGTTCGGCTTGCTTTATGGCCTGACTGTTTCCTGTGGCGCGGTCAGCAGCCGGACAATTTCAAGCTTTGCCCGTGCGGACCGTGAATTCAGCGACCGTGAGATTGATGAGATCGAAACCATCGTGTTGCGCCTGCATGATATTACAGAACCCCCTGACAGCCTGACCAAGGCGCAGGTTGATGCTCTTCGCTGTATTGCAGACGGGGATCGGCATGCGGCGGCGGCGTCAAAACTGGGAATTTCTGAATCTGCCCTAAAGGCCAGGTTGACGGCGGCGCGCCAAAAACTGCTTGCCAGAACCACAGCAGAGGCGATTCAGCGCGCAAAAGACTACAAACTTCTATAATTAGTTGAAATTTTGCGCTATCTATTGATTCGCTGGGACTAAAATACACATCTACGCGTAATCTAGCTTGGGGGCTATTATGCAGAGTACGACTTTGTCGTTCGAAAACATGCATGAGCATGGCCAACTGTTTGCGAACCTTTTCCGGGCGCGCAAGCAGTCTTTCATTGTGCAGAAGAACTGGGATCTCCCCGAAGCGCTTGGTATGGAATACGATCAGTATGACACACCGGCCAGCCGCTGGGTTGCGATCCACAATCTTGGGGAAGTCTATGCAGGCATTCGCCTGACCCCTACAACTGCACGCTGCGGCATCTATAGCTACATGATTCGTGACGCTCAACGTGGCCTTTTGGGTAGTATCCCGAAAGACCTGCTTGATGTCGAAGCCCCGGTTGATGAAAACACATGGGAATGCACCCGAGTGTTTGTTTCCCATGCAACACCACAGCGGATTCGCCGCCGTGTGCATTTTTACATGGTTGGCGCCATGTTGAAGGCTGCGCGCGAACAGGGGGCATCACGCCTGATTGCGCTTACGGCTGCGAACTGGCCCCGCTGGTTTGGCCGTTGCGGATTGACCGCAGAACCCATCGGGCGGGAAATTTTTATCGACGATGGTGATTATCAATGTGTGTCGATTGACCTGACGGAAAAGATGCATTGATCAACGTGCGGTGGTGTAACGCCGCGCTAACCGGTTCGGCCTAAAACACATCCCGATCGATCCTTCGACCCGGCACCAGAAATGCCCGGTCGTCGCAACAGCAGAATGTGGTCCGGGAACGGGCCTGATCTGAAAGATATCTCAGAGGCGGGGTGTCCCACCCCCGCTATGCAATCTGCAATCGGCGGCGCCGCCTTTTTACGATCTGGCAAGCCCGACATTGATGTAGCTCAGGACCGACCGGATGGATTTTCGGCGGGGTCTAGGCCTGCGCAAGACGTGGCAAGAAAAGCCGAAAGGCTTGACGCGCCGCTTTCCACCGCCCTGCGAACGGCGTAGATTATGTCATGGCCGACCTCTTTGATCAGACCCCGGATGCTTTGCCCGACGATGCGCGCCGCCCGCTGGCAGACCGTCTGCGCCCGCAATCGCTGGCAGAGGTGATCGGGCAGGATCAGGTGCTTGGCCCCGATGGCCCGCTTGGCACGATGCTGGCCTCCGGCAGCCTGGGGTCGCTTATTTTCTGGGGGCCGCCCGGCGTTGGCAAAACCACGATTGCGCGGCTGCTGGCGGATGAAACCGATCTGACTTTTGTTCAGATCAGCGCGATTTTCACCGGGGTACCGGAGCTACGCAAAGTGTTCGAGGCGGCGAAGCTCAGGCGCACGAACGGGCAGGGCACCCTGTTGTTCGTCGATGAAATCCACCGTTTCAACAAGGCGCAGCAGGACGGGTTCCTGCCGCATATGGAGGATGGGACAATCCTTCTGGTTGGGGCCACGACAGAAAACCCGTCCTTTGAACTGAATGCTGCACTCCTGTCACGGTCACAGGTGCTGGTGCTGAAGCGGCTGGAACTGTCCGATCTGGAACGCCTGGCGCAACGGGCCGAACATGAACTCGATCGCGCGCTGCCGCTGGATGGCCCCGCGCGTGAGGCGCTTCTGGAAATGGCCGATGGCGATGGGCGCGCATTGCTGAACCTGATCGAACAGGTTGCGGCCTGGAAGGTCGCCGGAAAGCTCGATACCGATGCGCTGACCACACGTCTGATGCGGCGCGCGGCGAAATACGACAAATCCGGTGACGAACATTACAACCTGATTTCCGCTCTGCATAAATCGGTGCGTGGCTCTGACCCGGATGCGGCGCTCTACTGGTTTGCGCGGATGCTGAACGGGGGGGACGATCCGCGCTACCTCGCCCGGCGTGTCACCCGCATGGCGGTGGAGGATATCGGCCTTGCGGACCCGCAGGCGCAGACCGTCTGCCTGCACGCCTGGGAGATCTATGAACGGCTTGGCAGTCCGGAAGGCGAGCTTGCGATTGCTGAGGCGGTCGCCTACCTCGCGCTGGCACCGAAATCGAATGCCGCCTATGCCGCTTATAAGAATGCGATGCGCGCGGCCAAGGACAGCGGATCGGAGCCACCCCCAAAACATATCCTCAACGCGCCGACAAAGCTGATGAAAGACGAAGGTTACGGCAAAGGCTACGCCTATGACCATGACGCTGAGGATGGGTTCAGCGGGCAGAACTATTTTCCAGACGGGATGAAGCGCGGCGTCTATTATCAGCCGGTTGATCGCGGGTTTGAACGGGAACTGAAACGTCGCCTTGATTACTTCGTCAAACTGCGCGGCAAACGGCAGGGCGGTTGACTCCGCGCCGCATTAGGGAAAAACAGCGCCCATGATTTTGACCGTTTTGCAAGTGGCCCTTGGGGGTGCCATCGGCTCAGCCCTGCGTTACCTCGCCGGGGTTTGGGTGTTGCGCCTGTTTGGGGCGGGCTTTCCGCTGGGGGTGCTTTCAGTGAATATCGCGGGCTCTTTCGCCATTGGGCTGTTCGCCGTCTATGCGCATCAACGCGGGGCAGGGCATCTGTCCCCCTTTGTGATGACCGGCATCCTTGGCGGTTTCACCACGTTTTCGGCATTTTCGCTGGACGCATATACGCTGTTTGAACGGGGGGAGACCGGGGCGGCGGCTCTCTATGTCGCGCTCTCGGTAGGGGTGTCCATCGCGGCGCTGATCGCCGGTGTCTGGATCGCGCGGGGGATCTGGGCATGAGCGGCGTTCAGCAGCTTGAGGTCACGGCGGATGACGCGGATCAGCGGCTTGACCGCTGGTTCCGGCGTCTGTTCCCGCATGTCACGCAAGGCCGGATCGAAAAGATGTGCCGCAAGGGGGAACTGCGCGTAGATGGCAGCCGGGTGAAACCGGCAACCCGACTGTCTGCCGGGCAGATGGTACGCGTGCCGCCATTGCCCGCACCGGGGGAAGTTTCATCGCGCCCGAAACCGAACATATCCGACGCCGATGTGAAGCTGATCCAATCCTGCGTCATCTATCGGGATGACCAGATCATCGCGCTGAACAAGCCGCCGGGCCTGCCGACTCAGGGTGGTAGCAAGCAGACCCGCCATGTCGATGGGCTGGCGGCGGCGTTGCGCTTTGATCTAGAGGAAAAGCCGCGGCTTGTGCATCGGCTCGACAAGGACACGTCCGGGGTGCTGATCCTGGCGCGGACGCGCGCAGTGGCCGGGGCGCTGACCCGTGCGTTTCAGAGCCGCGAAACCCGCAAGATTTATTGGGCCGCCGTTGCCGGTGTACCGCAGCCGCGCATGGGCACGATCCGTTACGGATTGGTCAAGGCCGGTGGCCATGGGCCTGCTGGCGAGGGTGAGAAAATGCGCTGCATCCATCCGCGTGACGTGGAGGAAACGCCGGGGGCAAAGCGGGCAACCACTGATTATGCTACGCTTTCGGCCCTTGGCGGGCGGGTCAGCTGGATGGGGCTGGTGCCAGTCACGGGCCGCACCCATCAGCTGCGCGCCCATATGGCCGAACTTGGTCATCCGATCATCGGGGACGGCAAATATGGCGGGTCCGGCCAGGAAAACCTCGGCGATGGCTGGGGCGCGCAGCTTGGCGGGGACATCAGCCGCAAGCTGCACCTGCACGCACGCAGCCTGACTCTGCCGCATCCGGTGACCGGGAACCGCCTGCACCTGACTGCGCCCCTGCCGGATCATATGGCGCGCACCTGGGAAACCCTGGGCTGGCAGGTTGGGGATGTGCCTGATGACCCGTTTGAGGATTTGGAATGAGCGATTGGAAACCCAAGAGATTCTGGACATCGGCTGAGGTGGTGAGCGCGGACGGGGGGTACACGGTCGCGCTTGACGGGCGGGGCATCAAAACCCCGGCCAAGGCGGCACTTGTCGTGCCGACCAAAGCCATGGCAGAGGCGATTGCCGCTGAATGGGACGCACAGGAGAAAGAGGTCGACCCGGAGACCATGCCGGTCACCCGGTCGGCCAATGCTGCGATAGATAAGGTGACGGCCCAGCGGCGGGAAATTGTGGATTTGATTGCCGAATATGGTGGCAGCGATCTGATCTGCTATCGCGCAGAGGCGCCTGCCGAACTGGTGGAGCGACAGGCCCGGGCATGGGATCCGCTTCTGGACTTTGCGGCGCGGGAACTGCGCGCCCCGCTTGAAAAGACGACGGGTATAGTTCACCGGGCGCAGCCCGCCGATAGCCTTGTCGCGCTTCATCGACGGGTGAGCGATCTGTCGGCGTTTCAGCTTGCTGCCTTCAACGATCTGGTTTCCCTGTCCGGGTCATTGGTGATCGGTTTTGCCGTGGCTGCCAGATATGCGCCGGCCGAATCACTTTGGCTGATGTCCCGAATCGATGAGCTTTGGCAGGAAGAACAATGGGGTGCGGATGAGGAAGCGACAAAAGCGGCTGCCATAAAGCGCGAGGCATTCCTTCAGGCCGAACGATTCTTTTTTATCGCGTCCTGGTAGATAACCAGCAATATCAAACCCCAATAAGGCGAATATTCGCAGCGCGACCATTCAGAAGCGTGATATTGTGCATCACTCAGACCGTTAGTGCCCTTGACCTCAGGGCCTGAATTTGCCCAAACTCTGAACACTTAGGGGGTTACACCCTTATGAGTATCGCCCCCGATCTGGATAGGTCGGGAAAACCGCCCGTAAAAGGGCGGGTCTATCAGGAAGAGGTAAATATGAAAAAATCCGTATTTCTTGGCGCGCTGACTGTTGCCGGAATTGCTGCTGGTGGTGCATTCGCCGGCACGCTCGACGACGTCCAGGCCCGCGGGAAGCTGAACTGCGGCGTCACCACTGGTCTGGTCGGCTTTGCTGCACCGGATGCCAATGGTGAATGGAATGGCTTTGACGTTGCTGTCTGCCGTGCTGTTGCCGCTGCTGTTCTCAACGACCCGACCGCGGTCGAATTCGTGCCCACCACCGGCAAGACGCGCTTCACCGCGCTGGCCTCCGGTGAGATTGATCTGCTGGCCCGGAACACC
>CAYTUW010000155.1:0-6759 GCA_964441435.1 uncultured Rhodobacterales bacterium | reverse complement strand
TCGTATCCATTTACCATCGTGGCGCAGCAGGGCAGTTTTCTCCTGCGCGCCCGCTATGGAAATGCGAAAATCGTCGTCTTCGTCGAGGCCAAGCGGAGCACTTGCCAGATTGCTCAGCATGGCGGCAATCTGTGCATCCGTCACCGGTTCGCCCTCAAGCCCACCCACCTCGGGCGCTTCACCCGAGACGAATTGCAGCGCCCCCACACAGTCACGCCCGATCTTCTCCAGCATGTGCCAGGCATCGGTGCCGCCCGCACGCACCCGTGCTGCCACGCGCTCGCGGATCGCCTGATTGTCGGGCAACAGGTTCTCCAGATAGGCAATGACCGGCGCACCCTGATGCGCCTCCTCGCGCAGGGGCAGCGACAGCGAGATCGGCATGGCATGTTCCCATGCCATCCAGTCCGGATCATAGGCAAAGCTAATCGCACCGGAGCTGGCGAGGCGCAGATGACCCACCAGCCGCCCGTTCAGAAGCACCTGCATCATGCCGCTACGCCCACGTCTTGCCATCAGAAGATATCCTCGATCTCGACCGAGCCACCGCGTTCGACCAGCCGGAACTCCAGCCCAAGTGCCGCCATGACTGCCAAGAGCGTCGCCAGCTTGGTGCCCGCATCGCCGTTTTCCAGCGACGAGATCGTCGCGACGCGCAGATTGGTGCGCGCGCTGATGTCGCCTTGTGTCCAGCCGCGCGCCTTGCGCGCGCGTCGGATCGCTTCGCCGATCTGTTCAGCCGTTCTGGCAGAGATGTCCATGATGCAGCTCCTTTTACGGCAGAGCGTAAAACAAAGTGAATTACGCTTCAACGTAAATTATGAGTATTTACGCCAGGGCGAAAATTCAGGCACAAGCACCTCAAATCATCAGCCCGGGCTTTCCCCCGCCGCCCGGATCACGATCTGGCCATTCCGGTTCCGGAAACCCGGCGCAGTTGTGGCGCCGCCTGTCGCCTTGTGCGATTTCATAGGGGTGGCGTTTTCACGCCCATGATCCAGTCTTCATATAGCGCAATGCGCCTCAAATTCTCGGGAAGGTCAGGCTGAAAAGCAGAGGCTAGACCACTGTCGCCACTGGCCCTTTTCTTCCCAGACCGATCAACATCTGAGTTGCGACGCTGGAAACCATGAAGCGGGTCACCGCCGCCATGCTGAGCCAGGAGTTTACAAGTGCGATCGAAACTCTTCCGGGGTATCGCGCAGCCAATCCAGGCTTAGAGCGGCCAGCCGCAGAGATTTCTGGAGAGTGAAAACTGATTTTAATAAGAGCAAGATTAACTGCGACCTAACCTCAGAGACTGGACGCGGTGTGTACCGCCGTGCGGCGATAAAGTTACGACATAAACTAGCCCGGCAATCTACGGCAGCTTCCCCGTTCCAAAAGTTCCACCGGAAACGAGTAGATCATTCCATGGTCCATCACGTCGCATTGCGGGGCGATCGTCGGGGGTGGGGCCGCACCATGACAGACCGACTGCGCGGCGAATTGCGCCATGTCGCGAATCGGCAGCTTGATCGTGGTAAGACCGGCTCCCCACAGGGAGTGCCAGTCCGGATCGTCGTAGCTGATCAGGGATACGTCTTCGGGTACGCGTTGAGCCGTTTCCTGACAAGCACGCAATACGCCGAGTGCAAGTTGCGAACTGCCGATAATCAAGCCCGTGGGTGGAGTGTGACTGCGCAGCAGCTCGATGGCCGCATTGTAGCCATGTTCGGGGTGCGGAGGCATGAGACGGCTGATTGGTGAGGCGTCTGGCACCGTTACCATTGCGCGTTCATAGCCTTCCAGCCGTTTGATGCCGGTGCTCAGCGTCCCGGCGCCTCCACCGAGATAGGCGATGTGACGATGGCCCAGAGACAAAAGGTGACGCGTGGAGATACACGTCGCTTCGAAATCCTGTGCCGCGACCAGGTCGGCCCGCACATCGGGGTGCGCCCGGACAAGCTGCACCACTCGCATTCCCGACAGAAGTTCCGATGTCTCGGATAGCATACGCGCCACTGGGGTGATGACGATCCCACGTGCGCGAGCGCGCTTCAATTCCAACACCTGCCGCAACTCTTCCTGCGGGTCGTCTTCGGAAATTGCGAGGACCAGTTGTAGCCCTGCTGCCGAGACGGTTTCAGCCAGCGCTTTGGCCATCGCGCTGTAGAAATGGTTCTGCACGTCGGGAAGGATAAAGCCGACCAGGTTGGACTCCTCACCCCGCATCACGCGTGCTGCGGCATCGGGAACGTAGCCCAGTTCGGAGGCACAAGCGCGTATCCTCTGCTTGGTTGATTCGCTGATCCGGGGAGAATCGTTCAGCCCTCGTGAGACGGTGGCGTGGGAAACCCCCAGTTGCTGGGCGATGTCCTTGATGGTGACGCGCCGCGCCGCTCCTTTATGTTCGACTGTCATCTAACCTCCGGTTCCTTGGCGAGATTTGCCACGGTGGATTCCATCTTGACACATTTTGTTGTTCCTTGGTACGTAAGGAGTGTGCACACGTGTGCGCAACTGAAAAGATGGATATATGGCGGAACACCGCCACTCGAATGGGCTGATTAGGGAGGAGGATCGCATGAAGGGATTAAAGGGGATTGTTGCAACGGCAATGTCGGCCGCTATCGGAGTCGCCGTCATGACAGGATCGGTCACAGCACAAGACTGGCCGTCCAAGAATATCACAATGATCGTACCATTCGGAGCCGGCGGTTCGATCGACCGTTTCGCCCGTGGTCTGGCGCAGCACTGGGAGGCCCGCCTGGATGGTGTTTCGATTGTCGTTGAAAACCGGCCCGGCGCCAGTGGGCTTCTTGGGGCCACGACCTTTCTGAACACACCGGCTGACGGCCATACGCTGTTTATCGGCATCCAGCCGACACTTAGCATGAACGTCGTCGTGCAGAACGCTGATTTCAGCCTCGATGACTTTGCCTTCGTCAACTTCGAGCAGCGTGATTACGGCGACGTTGTGGTCAGCGCAAATTCGCGTTTCGACAGCCTCGAGCAGTTTGTGGAGGAGGCGCGAGCCAATCCTGACACTCTGTCGGCGGCGATGATCCTTGGTGGTGGCACCTCGCTCTTCGGGCTGGCGCTCCTGCAGGAACTGGATCTGGACGTGCGGGTCGTGACCTTCGACAGCGGCGGCGCGCTACGCACGAACATGCTGGGCAACCATAGCGACATCACTATTTCCGGCGCTTACGGGGATCTGTCGCTGGGTGATCAGGTCAAAGTGCTGGCGGTTGCATCGCCCGAACCCTTTCCGGGCCTGGACAATGCGGTTCCTGCTTCTCAGGCTTATCCCGACCTGAACATCCCGCGAATCGGTGACAGCCGCTTCGTGGCGGTTCACGCGGAATTTGCGCAGAACAACCCCGACGAATTCGCGGCGCTGGTTGAAAGCTACAGGGCGACCTTCGAAAGCGCCGAGTACCAGGAATATATCCGGTCCACCGGGACCGACGTGATCTCGGGTTACATCGGACCGGACGCTTCGACGGAACAGGCTGAGGCCATGTCCGAGGTCGTTGACCGCTTCAAGGACGTTCTGACAAACAACTGATCCAGTCGGCCGGGCGTACGATGCGGTGCCCGGCCGCACCGGGCACCGATACGAGGGACGATATGTCCGTTTTACGACCAGAAAGACCATGGGCACAGTTCGCCGGCGAGATGATCGTTCCGGTGCTGCTGCTGAGCTATGCGACCCACTTCTATGTCAGTGTCGCGCGTTTGCCCCGGCCTGAAACCAATCTTTTGCTGATTGCCCCGGTCTATTGGATACTGCTGATCTGCTGCGTCATCTTCGCCGCCTTTCGGTTTCGTGATGCGCTTCGGGCCAATCGGCTGGACGAGCCTGCGGTCCGCGGGGGCGGACAAAAGATCGACCTGTGGAAGTCCGGCGCGTTTCTCGTGCTTACGGGCCTCTGCATCTGGGCAATTCCCACCTTCGGTTTTATCAGTGCCACCTTGGCCTACAGCTCGCTTCTGCTGTTGGCGCTCGGTGTACGGTCGATCTCTGTTTTGCTGATCACACCGGTCGCGCTGGTCGGCGTGCTCTGGGTGGGCATGGAATATTACCTTAACCTGCGGCTTCCCGCCGGGATGCTATTTTGACGCGTACAGCGCGTCACATCCGATAACCTTACGGGGCTAATATGTTTGATTTCGCATCCATCGCCGCAGGGGCCTCTCTGCTCATGGAATGGCATCTTTTTGCGATGCTCCTCTTGGGTCTACTCTTTGGCATCGTCACCGGGGCCATTCCCGGCTTCAGTACTCCGTTGGCGATCAGTGTCATGCTACCACTGACCTTCGCGATGACCCCGATCTCGGCCATCGTATTTCTGACAGCCGTTTATGCCGGGGGCAACTTTGGTGCTTCGATATCCGCGATCCTGTTGAATATTCCGGGGTCACCGCAGGCCATTATGACCGGTCTGGACGGCTATCCAATGACGCGGAAAGGGAGGGCCTATGAGGCGCTCGGCACATCTGTCGCGGCCTCGGCTACCGGTAACCTGGTGGGGTCGTTTTTCCTGATCCTCATCATGCCGATCATCGTCATGTTCGCGCTGAAATTCGGCCCGCCGGAGATGTTCCTTGTCGGAGCTCTTGGCCTGACGATCATCGCATCGCTCGACAAGAGTTTCCTGAAGGCGATGATTGCGGGAATGTTTGGCGTGCTGATCAGCACCACCGGAATGTCTTCGACCGGCGCGATCCGGGGTACCTTCGGGTATTTTGAACTCATGGACGGGATCTCGATCATTCCCGCCCTGATCGGCCTGATTGGCTTCTCTGAACTTTTCTACATGCTGCAGAAATCCAGCGTTACTGATCAGGGTGTAGATTCATCGGGGCCATCGGCATCGGCATGGGCGCAGCTTGCCAAGGGGTATCGCGCCGCTTTCCGCTTTCCGGTTACGCTGTTACGGTCCTGCGGATTGGGCGTTGTAATCGGTGCATTGCCCGGGGCGGGGGCGACCATCGCCAGCGTGGTCAGCTATAACGAGGCCAAACGCTCGTCGTCCACGCCCGAGAAGTTCGGCGACGGCGCGACCGAAGGTTTGATAAGCGCGGAATCTGCCAATAACGCGTCGGAGGGCGGAGCGCTGGCGCTGATGCTGGCGCTTGGCATCCCCGGAGGACTGGCAACGGCGGTTCTGATCGGGGCGTTGATGCTGCAGGGTCTGATCCCCGGCCCACGCCTGTTCATGGAGGAGCCGCAGCTTGTCTATGGGGTAATGCTGGCGCAGTTCATCACCTCTATCTGCCTGATGGGCGTGGGACTGCTCGTCAGTTTCTGGGCCGCACGGATCGTAAAGATCCACCCGCGTGTCCTGATCCCCGTCATATCCGTATTTTCCATCGCGGGCACCTATGCGGTGCACCTGTTGATGTTCGACGTGGTGCTGATGGCGATCTTTGCGGCTCTTGGCATCGTCCTGCGTCGCTTCGACTACCCTCTGATCGCGGTGGTGCTGGGGATCGTGCTTGGTCCGATCCTCGATGCGGAACTGCTTCGCACCTATCAGACCTTCGGTGGGATCGACCCGTGGGTTTTTCTTAGCCGGCCCGTGTCGCTGATTCTTCTGGCGCTGCTGCTGTTCAGCCTTGCCACAGCCATTGTCCGGGCCTTGCGCGGTCAAAACTCCATCGCGCCGACCATTTCTGGAGACATGACAAAATGAAAATTGCAGTGATTGGATGCGGGGCGATGGGCTCTGTTTATGCCGGGCTTCTTTCTGATGCCGGGAATGAGATACTGGCGGTCGATGCCTGGCCCGACCATGTGGCCGCGATCAACCGTGACGGGCTGACAGTGGGTGGCGCAAGCGGGCATCGCAATGTCCGTATCCGGGCCTTCGAAACGGCGCCGCAGGGCGAAACCGTTGATCTGATAGTCCTGGCGGTGAAATCGTCAGCCGCTGGTGCCGCAGCGGCGTCTGCGGCCTCACTGGCAGGGCCGGATACACTGGTGCTGACTATCCAGAACGGATTAGGCGCGGCGGATGACGTCACCGACAGCTTTGCCCCCGATCGCCTGATTGTCGGCATCGCAGGCGGCTTCGGCGCATCGCTGACAGGGCCGGGGCAGGCGCATCACAACGGGATGAACGTCATTCGCATGGGGGCCTTCGCTGGCCTTGATCATGCGGAGGTAGAACGAGTGGTCGCTGTTTGGGCCGAAGCGGGCTTTTCCACCGAAGCCGCGCGCGACATCGCCGCCATGCAGTGGGACAAACTGATCTGCAATGTCGCGTACAGTGCCCCTTGCGCCCTTACGGGCATGACCGTGGGCGAGGCGATGGACGATGCCGAACTGGGCCATGTCAGCCGTGCCGCCGCGACCGAAGCGGCGGAGATCGCCCGCGCACGTGGCATCGCCATCGACATCCCCGATCCGGTTGCCCATGTACGTACCTTCGCAGGCCGTATGCCAGCCGCCAAGCCTTCGATGCTCCTGGATCACGAAGCAGGTCGGGCGAGCGAGATCGACTATATCAACGGCGCCATTCCGCGAGAGGCGGCAAAAGTCGGCCTGGCTGCCCCGGTCAATGAAACGCTTACCCGTCTCGTCCGCCTTCGGGAGCGTGAAATTGCGTCCCGATCGGCCCAGTAAGTCAGGAGCGTAACAGTGAAAATTCATGATATCGTGACACGCAGCGTCAAGCTGGAAGGTGCCATTTCCAACGCGGTCGTTTACTTTTACGATCACGACGTGTCGCTTGTCGCCGTCAACATTGACGTTGTACGTGAAGGTCG
>CAYTUW010000154.1:0-6813 GCA_964441435.1 uncultured Rhodobacterales bacterium | reverse complement strand
GATCGCCTATGTCGGGGAAAACCTAAGCATCGGCAATGACCGTAGCCTGCTTGACCCGCGCAGTTTTGCCAAGATGTTGGAGGTTCTGGATATCCAGCCGGATGAACTGGTCCTCGATCTGGGGTGCGGGCTGGGGTATTCGACCGCCGTGATTGCGCGGTTGGCTGATGCGGTGATCGCTGTTGAGGCGGATGCGGATATGGCAGCAGAGGCACAATCGAATCTGTCGTGTAATGGCGCGGACAACGCGGCAGTTGTTTCTGCTCCGCTTGCCGGGGGTGCCGCAAAACACGGGCCTTATGATGCCGTCATTATTGAAGGCGCAATCGAAACGCTGCCTTCGGCTTTGGCGGATCAGCTGAAAGAAGGTGGCCGGATCGTCGCGATCTTTATGGAAGGGGAGCTTGGAACCGTAAGGCTGGGGGTCAGGCGCCAGGGGCATCTTCACTGGCAGGATGTGTTTAACGCCAGCGCACCCCTGCTTGATGGATTCGCGACCGAAGTGGCCTTTGCACTTTAGAAAGACCGCGCCCGGTTTGGTTGTGGCGGCCCGTTTTCGGGCAATGTCTGGAACGAATTGTAAATGGACAGGCGGATGAGCAGATTCTGGCAAATAGCAGCGGTTATGACATTTTTTGTGATGCCGTTTGGGGCCTGGGCGGAAACGCTGGCAGATGCGTTGGCGGATGCCTATAAACACTCCGGCCTCCTGGATCAGAACCGGGCACTTTTGCGCGCAGCGGATGAAGATGTTGCTGTTGCTGTTTCAGCCCTGCGGCCGGTGCTGTCCTATTCGATGTCGTCTACCTATAGCGCGTCGGGGAACCCGGCGGGCAACCATCTGTCGGGTAATATTGCGCTCACGGCGGGGCTGGTTGTGTTCGACTTTGGGAGGAACCGCCTTGCGGTTGACGCCGCCAAAGAGAACGTGCTGTCACTAAGAGACGCGCTTGTCGGCATAGAGCAGCAAGTGCTGTTGCGTGCTGTGTCAGCCTATATGAATGTGCGGCGTGATGCCGAATTTGTGGCTCTTCGGGAAAACAATGTCCGCCTGATTACCCAGGAACTTCGGGCGGCACGCGATCGGTTCGAGGTGGGTGAAATCACCAGAACGGATGTGTCGATTGCCGAGGCCAGGCTTGCAGCGGCACGCGCCAGCCTGGCGGCACAGCAGGGCGGGCTTGAAGTTTCGCGCGAAGAATTCAAAGCGGCCGTTGGCCGCTATCCGGGCAACCTGGCGGCACCATCAGGCCTGCCGGTGACAGCTCGGTCGCTGGAAGAGGCGCGCAATGCCGCATTGCAGAACCATCCGGATCTGAAAAGGGTTCAGCATGAGGTTGCCGCTGCAGAGATTAATATCCGCCTGGCAGAGGCGGCGCGGCGCCCAACCGTGAACCTGAATGCCAGTGCGGGAACAACGGACCGGGGAACGGATACATCCTCTATCGGGCTTTCAGTCAGCGGTCCGATTTATCAGGGTGGGCAGATTTCGGCGCTCTACCGTAAGGCTGTCGCTGGGCGTGATGCAGTGCGGGCAGGGCTACATTTGACGCGGCAAGCCGTGTCGCAGGGGGCCGGTAATGCCTGGGCTAATCTATCTGTGGCGCTGGCCTCTATCGAGGCGACAGAACGCCAGATTCGCGCTGCGCGCAGCGCTTATCGGGGGGTGCGCGAAGAGGCGCAACTTGGTGCGCGAACAACCCTTGATGTGCTGGACGCAGAGCAGGAGCTTCTTGATGCGAATGCCAGCAGGATTTCGTCAGAAAGCGATGCCTATATTGCGGCATATCAGCTTTTGTCCGCCATGGGTTATCTGACGGTTGACCATCTGGGGCTTGGTATCCAGACTTATGACCCTGCGGATTACTACAACGCTGTTTCGAACGCACCGGCCGGTGCAAGCAGCGTGCAGGGCGAGCGGCTGGATGAATTGCTTCGGTCTCTTGGCAGAGACTGAACAGGGCCTGTAAGGTTGTCCCTTTCGGTTGTGCGCGGCGTCTGACCGGGTTAGAGTTTGTGAGGGGCTCGTGCAGGAAAGACTATCGGATATGTCCAAAACCGTTTCCAGTTCTGAAATTGAGGATGTGCTTTCCTCGATTCGCCGCCTGGTTGCCGCTGAACCCGCTGAAGAAAAACCATCTGAAACCACAGATGAGGATCATGAAAGCCAGCGGCTTGTGCTGACTCCGGCTTTTAGGGTGTCCACCCAACCTGTTGAGACCGCGCATGTAAATCAAACACCAAGTGAGGTTATGGCAGTTGAGCCGGAAACGGATGCTTTGACCCGGTCGCAGGACAGCGATGTGTTCAAATGGGCGCAAACCATCGGTGGTGAGGAAGGTCTTCAGGCTGACCCGAAGGGGGATGTGGCCGGTGAAGATGAAACGGATGGAAACGGGCCGGATGAGGTAGCAGTCAAGGTTGAGCCAGCTCCCGTGGCGGTGGAGCGGCAGGCACCTCCGGCTGACTTGGATGCGGACGCAGAGGATGATGCCGTGGCATCGACACGGGCCGAAACGCCTTCGGAACAGGACCGCGTGCTCGACTTTTCTGCCCTCGGGGATGAGCCGATAGCAGAATGGCAGAACAATGCGGTCGAAGGCCCGGGCGCTGATGCCGCCTATCAACCGCTTTCGGCGAAGGCGGCGGAACTTGAGGCGGCGGTTGACGATCAGCCAAGCGAATTTGAGCCTGATGGCTCGGAGGAAGATACCCATACCCCGACGGAGTTGCCGGAGTTTATCCGTGCGAACTCCCTTGGTCAGCCGATGGAAGGGGCCGCCCCAGCGGAGGATACTGGCCAAGCGGCGCTGCAAGAGGTTGCGGTTGCCCCATACAGAGACGATGCCGCGTTCCCCTCGGAGTCTGAAGTTAGTGAGGCGGACGAACCGCAGAACGGTGTCAGTGATGACATTCGGCAGGTTGTGCAGCCGGTTGTGACGGAAGCTGTGCTGGATGATTCCGAGGCTGCATTAACCATTGCCGAAGGTGATACCCCCCCGGCCAACACCGAGGTGGATATCGCGGCTGTGGACCTGGAAGTGCAAGCAGTTGGAAGTACAGAGCCGAAACCGTCGGACATTGATCTTTTGCAAACTGACCAGCAAGCTGACGCCTTGGATCTGGATACCCGGGCCGATGAAGCCCCGCTGTCACTGACCGATGTAGTAGCTGACGAAGACAGGTTGCGGGAAATGATCACTGAAATCCTGCGCGAAGAGCTTCATGGCCCGATGGGGGAACGCATGACGCAGAATGTGCGCAAACTGGTGCGCCGGGAAATACACCGGGTGCTCGCCGCGAAAGATTTCGACTAATACAGACCTGCGGATCAATCGGAAAGCCGAAGCAGCGCATCCAGGTTGATGTGTTGTTCCAGGTGGTGGGCCAGCAGGTCAAGTGTTTGGTCAACCTGTTCCCCATAAGACACCCCTGATCTTGCGAGGCCAAGTTCGCGCAGGAATGTTTCCCGGAACGCGTCTGTGGCGAACATGCCATGAAGGTAGCACCCCCTGACGCGCCCGTCCGCGCTTGTCGCGCCAGTGGGCTTGTCATGCAGCGTCAGCCAGGCGCGGTTGCAGTCCGGCCCATCGGTTTCGCCGATATGGATTTCGTAGCCTTCCAGCATATCCCCAGTGGGGATATATGTCGCTTTCACCTGGTTCAGGTGTTTCATTGGCTTCATCTCGGTGACTACATCCAGCAGGCCAAGCCCGCGGGCGCGGGCGGGGGGGCCTTCGATTCCGTCGGCGTCGATCACTTCGCGCCCCAGCATCTGATAGCCGCCGCAAATGCCAAGCACATGGCCGCCACGCCTGACGTGGGCGATCAGATCGACGTCCCAGCCCTGCGTGCGGAAATGAGCAAGGTCAGCGATGGTCGATTTTGAACCGGGGATAAGCACCAGATCAGCGTCACCGGGCAGCGGTTGGCCCGGTGGTATTATCACAACACTGACATCAGGTTCAGCGGACAGCGGATCGAGATCGTCAAAGTTTGCAATGCGGCCCAACTGCGGCACGGCGATTTTCAGCGTGCCGGTTGTGCTTGACCGGATGTCGAGCACATCTTCGGCGGGCAGTAAATGGGCCTGGTCGAACCATGGGACGATGCCCAAAGCAGCCCAACCCGTGCGCTGTGCAATTTCCGCGCTTCCCTCATGAAAGAGGCTGGAATCTCCCCGGAACTTGTTGATGAGAAAGGCCTTTATCCTTGCCCTGTCGTTCGGGTGGAGCACGGCATGGGTGCCAACAAGCTGCGCGATCACCCCACCTCGGTCAATATCGCCGACCAGCGCAACGGGGATGTTTGCCGCGGCTGCAAACCCCATGTTGGCGATGTCTCCGTGTCGCAGGTTGATTTCTGCCGGCGAACCGGCCCCTTCGACCAACACAAGGTCCGTGTGCGCCTTTAGCCGGTTGAAACTTTCCAAAACCCTTGGGAGTAGCTCCGCCTTGGCGGCGGCGTAATCGCGGGCCTTCATCGTTGCGATCCGCTGCCCCTGGACCACAACCTGTGCGCCGATTTCACTTTCGGGTTTCAGCAGCACCGGGTTCATATCTGTATGCGGCGCCACCCTGCAGGCAAGTGCTTGCAAGGCCTGCGCCCGTCCAATCTCCCCCCCGTCAACCGTGACGGCCGCATTGTTCGACATGTTCTGCGGCTTGAAAGGCCGAACGCTAAGCCCGCGCTCACAGAAGGCGCGGGCAAGCCCTGCGACCAGCATAGATTTGCCGACATTGGAGCCGGCCCCCTGTATCATTATCGCCTTGGTCATATACTCCTCTTGCGACTAGGCTTAACGCATATGCTGTCAACGGATGGGCGGAGCCGATGAACACGCCGACGCATCTTCTGATTGGTGTGGCCGTTTTCGGTCGCGCGCACAAGCCCGCGCTGACGGTGGCGGCGCTTCTGGGTGCGCTGGCACCTGATGTGTCGCTCTATCTGATGATATTCTGGGCCGTTTACCTACAGGGAAAATCCCATCATGAGGTGTTTGACCAACTGTATTTTACAGATAGGTGGCAGGCCGTGTTTGCGGTCGATAACAGCTTTATCCTCTGGGGCATGGCGCTGGCGATAGCCCTGTGGCGGCGCTGGCCGCTGGCTGTGGCGTTTACCGGAGCCGCTTTCATGCATTTGCTCTGTGATTTCCCGCTACATGGCGAAGACGCGCGGCGACATTTCTGGCCGCTCAGCAACTGGGTGTTCGACAGCCCCGTCAGCTATTGGGACAGGCGCCGCTATGGCGATATTGTTGGCGTGGCGGAGTTGGCGATCGCGCTGGTAACGATTGCCCTTTTGTGGCGGCGGCATAACGTAATTTGGGCGCGCCTGGCGCTTGGTGTCGCACTGTTTGGGATCCTTGCGCCTTTTCAGCTCTGGGCGCATCTTCTCAGTGCCGGGGTGCCGCATTGAACAAAAAAAACGCGCCCGTGAGCGCGTTCATTTCAGCTTTGATTAACCAATGTCAGGCAGCTTCAGCCTGCTGACGCCGTTCACTTTCTTCGCGGCTCAACGCTACGGAGGTACGAACGCCCTTGTCCACAAATTCCATCAGCCCTTGGACAACACGCTCATTCGGGTCGATCCCGGCGCAGCTCAGCACCTCACGGCCGTCGCGCGACCGTGCCCAACGGGCGATCTGTTCCGGGCCGTTGCCGTATTTCTTGTCATCAGCAATCGCGTCATCCAGTGCAGCCAGCACGACAGCGGCAAAGAGCTTCTTAGCCCGGTTGCCCTGCTCGTTATTAAAAGCGGTGCCGTCAACGAAATCCAACATTCGTCGTCCTTCTTTATTTTTGGTCTTGCGGTTTTGGCGTAGGGGGCAATATGAAGCATTCTGAACGATTCGGTATTGTAATCTCGGAATAGCAGCCATGCGTGTTTTGCATGGCTTATCACCGCATATCGTTGCCTTGCCAGCGCCAGATCGAAAATATATAGGTCGCGGCGACCTTTTCTCAAGGATTTGTCAGGATTTTGTCATAATGCCGAAAATCAACGGAAATGAAATTCGCCCGGGCAATGTGCTCGAACATAACGATGGGCTGTGGGCCGCCGTAAAGGTGGATCATGTGAAGCCCGGCAAGGGCGGCGCCTTTGCCCAGGTGGAGCTCAAGAACCTGCGCAACGGTTCAAAGCTCAACGAACGGTTCCGCTCTGCCGACATGGTGGAACGGGTGCGGCTTGAACAGAAGGACCAGCAGTTCCACTATGAAAACGACGGTATGCTTGTTTTCATGGACACAGAGACCTACGAGCAGATCGAACTGCCCGCAGATATCCTTGGCGAGCGTCGGCCATTCCTGCAGGACGGCATGACCGCTGTGATCGAATATTACGAAAGCGAAGCCCTGTCCGCGACCCTGCCGCAGAAGGTGACCTGCAAGGTGGTGGAGACGGAGCCGGTGGTCAAAGGCCAGACGGCGGCGAACAGCTTCAAACCGGCGATCCTTGATAATGGGGTAAAGGTCATGGTGCCGCCCTTCGTCGGGCAGGATGAGGACATCGTGGTCAATACCGAAACCATGGAATACGCCGAACGCGCCTGATTTTGTTATCCAAAACCAACCGGACAGAACGCCCGCAAGTTAAGCTTGCGGGCGTTTTTGTTAAGCTTTGCAAAGTCACGCGGTGGGGTCGCATTAACGCTTTGCAAAACGGACGGACCGTACGGGGAAAGGGGATTCGACGTACGGGTTGGGCATCGTTACACCGATTGCATTTTCGGATTCAGCGAAGGACGGCATTGAACCCGTTTTGACAGATGCTGCGCTATACCCGGATGTCGGCTATGCGTATGAACGC
>CAYTUW010000153.1:0-6945 GCA_964441435.1 uncultured Rhodobacterales bacterium | reverse complement strand
GGGAATGCCCCGGCCGCCCCACCAATCACGATGTTCTGCGGCGTCCAGCGCTTCAGCCAGATCGTATAGATCACCGCGTAAAAGAAGATGGTGAAAGCCAGAAGCGCCCCGGCAAAGATATTGGTGGCCAGTGCCAGCATGACAACCGAGATGCCCGAAAGGCCGACACCAATGGCCAGCGCTTCGCCTTCGGTCACGCGCCCCGAGGGGATCGGGCGTTTCATCGTCCGCTTCATCCTCGCGTCAATATCGGCGTCATACCACATGTTCAGCGCACCGGAGGCCCCGCCGCCCAACGCAATAAACAGGATCGCAGTAAAGCCGATGAAGGGGTGCACACCAACCGGGGCAACCATCAACCCGACAAAGGCCGTGAATACAACAAGCGACATCACCCGCGGCTTCAGAAGCGCGAAATAGTCGCCGAAGGAGGCTTCGCCCTCAAAGCCCGCCTTCGCACCGGTATCTGCGGTCAAGTCACTCATGTCTTACCCCGTGGCTTCATGCGCGCGCGCACATCGCTCAGGTTCAGTCGGCAGAGGCCACTACGATGGGCGCGGCACCTTCAAGCGAAGCAAATTCTTCTTTCGCGCGCTCAAGCCAGGCATCGTATTCTTCCTGCGTCACCACTTTCACTGTGATCGGCATATAGGCGTGGTCGTTGCCGCACAGTTCGGAACACTGGCCGAAATAAATACCTTCTTTGCCGGGATCGACATTGAACCAAAGTTCCGCCGTCCGGCCCGGTACCGCATCCTGTTTCACGCCAAAGGCGGGAATGGTCCAGGCGTGGATCACATCTGCGCCAGTAACGCGCATCACGATGGTTTTGCCTGATGGGATCACAACTGCATTGTCGGTCGCCAGCAGGTATTCGTCCTGGCTGTAGCCATAGTCTGCCAGCGCATCGCGCCCAAGCAGGAAAGATTCGAATGCAATCCCATCGTCGATATATTCATAGCCCCAATACCACTGGTATCCGGTAACCTTGATCGTGATGTCACCTTCGGGGATTTCCTGCTGCTTGAACAGAACCGGCAGGCTGAAGGCACCGATGATCACCAGGATCACAATCGGGATCAGCGTCCATGCCACTTCGATCGGGGAATTATGGGTGAAAGTCGACGGGGTTGGATTGGCACGCCTGTTGTGGCGAAGGATAACAAAGGCCATGAGGCCGACAACAAAGGCCACAATCACCGTGATGATTACAAGTACCAGATAGTCGAGGCTATGAAGGTCCCGCGCCAGTTCCGTCGCGGCGGGCTGAAAGCCCAACTCACCATCGACAGGTGCGCCGATCACGTCCAGCCCTTCGATTCCGTCCTGTGCAAGGGCGCTGCCCGCACCCGCACCCATCGCTGCCAGAAAGCCTGAAATCTTGCTTTTAAGTCGCATGTCTTTTCGTCCTGTTCACCTGCGCCGGGCCAACCGTGGCACCGTTCGATTCCACATGAATAAGGAATCCCGTTGTGTCTTGGCCGCTTGAAACCATATTACAACAGTTGGAACAAGCAATTCATGCGCGCCAAAGTGACGCTTTCAGCGGTTTTCTTCGGCAAACGCGCCTCAGGCAGGACCAGACACCGTGACCGACGCCCCCTTTCGCCCCTTTGAAACCCAATTCGACAAGGCAAGCACCATGGCGCTGCTGAAAGGCGCAATGCAAGGCGCGGAGGACGGGGAGCTTTTCCTGGAACGCCGCCAAAGCGAAGCCCTTGTTTTCGACGATAACCGCCTGAAAACCGCAAGCCTTAACGCAAGTGAAGGGTTCGGTCTGCGTGCTGTCAGCGGGGAAGCCACCGCTTACGCCCATTCCACCGAAATGACCGAAGAAGCGCTGAAACGTGCCGCTGAAACTGCCCGGATGGCTGTCGGCGGTGGTGGTGGCAGCTGGGCAGACACCCCGCCCGGCACCAACCGCCATCTCTATGCCGCGCTTGATCCGATCAGTGAAGAACCTTTTGCCGCCAAGCGGGACACCCTGCGCGAGATCGATGATTTCCTGCGCAGCCTTGACCGCCGGGTTGTGCAGGTCAGCGCTTCGCTTGCTGCATCGGTTCAGGAAATCGAAATCCTACGTCCGGATGGGGCGCAGTTCAGCGACCACCGCCCGATGGCGCGGATCAATATTTCCTGTATCGTGGAACGGAATGGCCGCCGCGAAAGCGGCTCTGCCGGAGGTGGCGGGCGGATTTCCATTTCGGGGCTGATGGTGCGCAGCCACTGGGAAGGTGTCGCGCGGGAGGCCCTACGCATCGCGCTGGTCAACCTTGACGCCGTTCCCGCCCCGGCCGGTGTCATGGATGTCGTGCTTGGCCCTGGCTGGCCCGGCATTCTGCTGCATGAGGCGATCGGCCATGGGCTTGAGGGCGATTTCAATCGCAAGGGCACCTCGGCCTTTGCCGGGTTGATGGGGCAGCAGATCGCCGCCAGGGGGGTCACAGTGTTGGATGACGGAACGATCCCCGACCGGCGCGGTTCAGTCACGATTGATGACGAAGGCACCCCTTCGGGCAAGAACACTCTGATCGAGGATGGGGTATTGGTCGGCTATATGCAGGATCGCCAGAACGCCCGACTGATGGGGGTAAAACCCACGGGCAACGGGCGGCGCGAAAGCTATGCCCATGCGCCGATGCCACGTATGACCAACACCTATATGCTCGGTGGCGATACGGACCCGGCGGATGTGCTCGCCGGAATGAAGGACGGGCTTTATGCGGTAGGCTTTGGCGGCGGTCAGGTCGATATCACCAACGGCAAATTCGTGTTTTCCTGCACCGAAGCCTATCGTGTAGAGGGTGGCAAGGTCGGCGCGCCGGTCAAAGGGGCCACCCTGATCGGCGATGGGGCAACCGCGTTGAAACACATCCGTGCGATTGGCAATGACATGGCGCTTGATCCGGGCATGGGCAACTGCGGCAAGGCCGGACAATGGGTGCCCGTTGGAGTCGGCCAGCCTACGCTGATGATTGGCGGGCTGACTGTTGGCGGGGCCGCGGCATGAGCGTTGCGCTCCGTGACATGGTGGATAGCGACGTCCTCAGGATTGCCACCATCTGGCATGAGGGCTGGCATCGCGCCCATGCGGCTCATGTGCCTGACGCGCTGGTTCGATTGCGGAGTTTTCAGTCGCTGAAGGATCGCCTTGAGAAACTGGCGCAAACGGCAAATCATAGCCTGCGTGTGGCCGGACCACCGGGGCAGCCGCTCGGATTCTGCATCACACGATGCGATGAACTTTACCAGATATATGTCAGCCCCGATGCCGAAGGTCGTGGGATCGCCCGTGCCCTGCTTGAAGATGGCGAACAGCAGATCAGACATGGTGGGCACCCCGGTGTCTGGCTGATCTGCCTGCCGGAAAACACCCGTGCCCGGCGATTCTACCGTCGCGCCGGCTGGCAGGAGGACGGATTGCAGACTTCAGAGCTGGAAACGCCAGAAGGGCCGTTCCCGGTCACCACACTGATGCTTCGTAAATCACTGATTTAAGTGCTATGTCGATATTGGCCCTGCGCCAAGGATTGCCCTTCTCAGCGGGCTGCGGCAAGATTTGGTGCAGGTATTGGGTTTGGTTTGAACGGCCCTGACAGAGTCTGCAGCCGCTAAGGAGCGCCACAATCATCGGGATCACTGGACTTATTTTTCCTATTGGCAGGTGCCACCTTCGGCCCGGCGCATCAGTAGCGGCGGCGAGCAGCTGATGCGCTGGCTCTTGTGCAGCAACCGGGATGCGGCGGCGGATGGCTTTTTCGTTGCCCTTGCCGCGGCATTCCTGGTGGCTTTCGTCCTTATCCCGGTTGGTTTTGTCATTTTCTGGGGTGGGGACGGCGGCAGCGAAGCCGATATGCGGCGGCTCGGCTTCATCCACTCCTCCGCCCCGATCGCCTGGGCCTATGGGTTGATCGCCCTGCTGCCCGCAGCGCTGCTGATCCGGCTGGGGATTGGTGGCTTGCTGATGTCGCTGGGACTAGGACTCCTGGGTGGTGGTGTTGTCGGCGTGATCTTTGCGGGGGATGTGACCCCGTTTGACTGGTCATTCCTGCTGTTTTCGATCCGCGCGGGCCTGTTTTATGCCGCTGTATCCTGGCTCACCCTGTTTCTGCTCCGCCCACGCCTGTTCATATTCCGTTAACCATTCTTTACCCATACTGGCCGCCGGGACATAAAACTTGGCAGGCAGATATGGCAGACGACCTGTTTCAGCGTGGCGCAGAAAGTGTTGCAATGGGCGATGACGAACGGCTTTCCTGGCTCAGGCTGATCCGGTCGCGCCGGGTTGGTGTGACGACATTCTTTCGACTGCTTGGGGAACACGGTGCGGCATCTGCGGCCCTGGCCGCCCTGCCTGAGGTTGCCAAAAACGCCGGGGTCAGCCGCTATGAGGCCTGCAGTGAAAAGCAGGCACTGGCAGAAATGCGCGCAGGCAAGAAAGCGGGCGCCCGTTTGGTTTGTCACTGTGATGCTGACTACCCGGCCGACCTGCGCGACATCCCGGATGCACCACCAGTGCTTTGGGTGCGCGGCAATGTGGCAATGCTGCACCGGCCGATGATCGCACTTGTGGGTGCGCGCAATGCCTCCTCGCTCGGGACGCGCATGGCGAAACGACTGGCCCGCGAACTGGGGGAGGCCGGGTTCTGTATTGTATCAGGACTGGCGCGTGGCGTGGATGCGGCGGCGCATGTGGCAGCGCTGCCAACAGGAACCGTTGGTGTCATGGCCGGGGGCGTGGATGTGATCTACCCGCGCGAAAACCAGGGCCTGGCCGATCAGGTGCTGAAACAGGGTGCCCTTCTCAGCGAACAGCCCATGGGCATGCAACCGATGGCGCGCCACTTCCCCATGCGAAACCGGATCATTTCAGGCATGTGTCAGGCCGTTGTCGTGGTTGAGGCGGCGCTGAAGTCAGGGTCGCTGATTACGGCGCGTAACGCGCTTGATCAGGGGCGGGAGGTCATGGCGGTGCCGGGGCATCCGATCGATAGCCGAGCCTCCGGCTGCAATGCGCTTATCCGGGACGGCGCCGCTCTGGTGCGCAGCGCTGCGGATGTGGTTGAGGCGCTTCAGCAGCCCGCCAGCGCACCGTCCAAGCCCGAGCATGCGCCGCCTGAAGCACCTCGACGCCACCCGCCGCGTCGAAATTTGGCCGAAACCGCAAAACTGCATGGCGATATCCTGAACCGGCTCAGCCCGTCGCCCTTGGCTGAAGACCAGCTGATCCGCGACCTCAACCTGCCGGCCAAACAGATCAACCCGGCGCTGACGACGCTTGAACTTGAGGGGCGGATCGAGCGGCGCGCAGGCGGGTTGTTATCACTCGTGCAAAATCCCTGAGCCGTTCTTCAAGCCCTGCCGGGTTTTCATCACGGCGCCGCAAAGAAAGCCCGGCAGGGCTTGATGAGCGGGCGTTGCATGATTGAGTATTTTTACAGAAAAGAAGCATGATTTTCAGCGCCCCATTGACAGCGCCACCTTCCGCCCACATGTTCCGCCGCCAGAGTCGCCCCCGTTGTTTGAAAGGTAATTCATGCCCGTTGTTGTTGTTGAATCCCCGGCTAAGGCCAAGACAATCAACAAATATCTGGGGGATGACTATACTGTTCTCGCCTCTTACGGCCATGTCCGTGACCTGCCACCCAAAGATGGGTCCGTTGACCCTGATTCCCAATTTGAAATGAAATGGGAGGTGGCCAGCGACAGCCGCAAACATGTCAAAGCCATCGCCGATGCGCTGGCCGAAGACAACGAACTGATCCTCGCAACCGACCCTGACCGTGAGGGGGAAGCGATATCCTGGCACTTGCAGGAAGCGCTGACCAAACGGCGGTCGATCAAGAAGGACACCGCCGTCAGCCGCGTCGTCTTTAACGCGATCACAAAATCCGCAGTGACCGAAGCCATGGCCCATCCGCGCGAGGTCGATGCACCCTTGGTCGAGGCCTATCTTGCCCGGCGCGCGCTGGATTATCTTGTCGGCTTCAACCTGTCGCCCGTGCTCTGGCGCAAGCTGCCCGGGGCGAAATCCGCGGGCCGCGTGCAATCGGTCTGCCTGCGCCTGATTGTTGAACGCGAGATGGAGATCGAAGCCTTTGACGCGCGTGAATACTGGACTGTGAAGGCGGTTCTCGAAACGCCGCGCGGGCAGGATTTCGAAGCCCGCCTCACCGTGCTTGGCGGCAAAAAGCTTGATAAATTTGACATTGCCACCAACACGGATGCGGAACTGGCCGTACAGGCGATCAGCAGCCGCGATCTCAGCATCAAATCGGTTGAGGCAAAGCCGGCAAACCGCAACCCTTCCCCGCCTTTCATGACATCGACCCTGCAGCAGGAGGCGAGCCGGAAATTCGGCTTTGGCGCGCGTCAGACGATGTCCACCGCGCAGCGCCTGTATGAGGCCGGATACATCACCTACATGCGAACCGATGGCATCGACATGGCGCCGGAAGCCGTCCATGCCGCGCGCGATGCGATCAAGGATCGTTACGGCGATGACTACGTTCCAGACAGCCCGCGCATGTATAAAAACAAGGCCAAGAACGCGCAGGAGGCGCATGAATGTATCCGCCCGACGGATATGACACGCGCCGCTGATGATCTGTCCCGGCTCGAAGCCGACCAGCGCAAGCTTTATGATCTGATCTGGAAACGTACGCTGGCGAGCCAGATGGCGGGGGCGCGTCTGGAACGCACCACCGTTGATGTCGCCAGTGCCGATCTACAGGTTGAATTGCGCGCAACGGGGCAAGTTGTGCTCTTTGACGGTTTCCTCAAGGTCTATGAGGAGGGGCGTGACGATAAAAACGGCGAAAACGGTGACGATGACAAACGCCTGCCCCAAATCATGGAGGGCGAAAGCGCGGTGCGGAAATCCGTCACCCCCGAACAGCATTTCACCCAGCCACCGCCGCGCTATACGGAGGCCACGCTGGTCAA
>CAYTUW010000152.1:0-6972 GCA_964441435.1 uncultured Rhodobacterales bacterium | reverse complement strand
GGCGTCCTTCTGGTGCTGCGCCCTGGTAGCGATGGGTTTTCCGCGTTATCGCTGCTGGCGGTGCTGGGCATGCTGGGCTTTGCCGGGCGTGATCTGATGAGCCGAGCGGCCCCTGCCAGCCTTGGCACGGCAACGCTTGGCTTTTACGGCTTCCTCGCCATTATCGTTGCGGGCCTGACTTATGCGGCCTGGGAAAAGCAGCCCTTCAGCGTGCCGGACGGGGCGACCTTTGCGGCGCTTGGCGGGGCGGTCCTGACCGGGGCTTTTGCCTATTCGGCACTGATGCTGGCCATGCGGACGGGCGATGTTGCGCAGGTGACGCCGTTTCGCTATTCGCGGCTTCTGTTCGGGATCGGGATTGGTGTCATCTGGTTCGGCGAAAGCGTTGACCTGATGATGGCGCTTGGATGTGGGCTGATTGTTCTGTCGGGCCTTTACATCCTGTGGCGCGGTGATCGCGGGGCAAGGCGTTGACCTCGCGCGCCGGTCTGCTAGGGGAAAGGCATGAGTGCGATGACCAACCCGGATGACCTCACCCGCCTGTTTATGCGGCAGGGCGACGACTATGTTTTTGCCCGCTGGGGCCGCCCCATCGTGCCCGTGGTGTTTGGCGTGGATGAGCGCACGCTGGAGGTTGTCAAAGGCGCGATAGAGGCGGTTGTCACGCTTGCCGATCACAAGATGGCCGAAACCGACCCGGAGCTTGGTGCAAACCTCATGGTGTTTTTCATCAGGGATTGGGCAGAGCTGACCGAAACCCCGAATATGGATCAGATCATTCCCGATCTCAGCGGCGTCGTAGATCGTTTGCAGGCGGCGCAGGCGACCCAGTATCGTGCCTTTCGCTTTGATGATGACGGTGCGATTCAGGCCTGTTTCGCCTTTGTGCGGATGGATGAGGCAATGATGGATCTGCCCGCCGAAACCATTGCGCTGTCGCTGATGGTGCAGGCTATTCTGCTTTGGGGGGATGCGGCTTTCGCCGATCAATCCCCGCTTGCCAACCTGCCGGATGGCACGACGATCCTCAGGCCCGAAGTGGCGGATATCATCCGCGTGGCCTATGATCCGGTCATGCCCTCTGCGGCGCGCGACAGCAGCCATGCGCTGCGGCTTTCGGCGCGGATCAATGCCGGGCGAAAGGATCACTGATGCCGCATCGCTTCCCGATCCGCGTCTACTATGAGGACACCGACCTCGCCGGGATCGTCTATTATGCGAATTACCTGAAATTCATCGAACGCGCTCGTAGCGAATATGTGCGTGATCTGGGTGTTGATCAGGTTGCGATGAAGAAAAACGGGCTGGTTTTCGTCGTCCGGCGCGTGGAGGCAGACTATCTGGCCCCGGCGCGATTTGATGATCAGCTCGACGTTGTAACAGAGATCACAAAAACCACGCCTGCGCGCATGATCATGCAGCAAAAGGTGTTTCGCAAAGAAACGCTTTTGTTTCAGGCGTTTGTGACCGTCGCTATGCTGGATGACGCGGGCCGACCGCAAAAACTGCCAGCAAGTTTCCGCTTAAACTGAGCCGCTGACGGAAATTTCCCGCCGCTGACACGCAATTTATGGCTTTCCGCTTAAAACTCCGTTAGTGTTTTGCGCAACGAGAGCCGTCAAAAGATGGTCACAACAAAAGAGCAGGTATATGGAAGCCGAAATCCTTGGTGCGGCACAGGAGATGGATTTCTCCATGTGGGCGCTTTTCGCGCGGGCGACACTTATTGTGAAGCTCGTCATGATCATGTTGATCGTCGCCTCTTTCTGGGCCTGGGCGATCATTATCCAGAAACTCATCGCCTATCGCAAAAGCCGGGCGGAGGCGTCGGTCTTTGACCGCGCTTTCTGGTCGGGGGAGCCGTTGGACGAGCTTTTTGACAAGATCGGCCCGCAACCCGCCGGGGCCAGCGAAAAGGTCTTTGCCGCTGGTATGATGGAATGGCGACGAAGCCACCGTCAGGATGGTGCGCTGATCGCCGGCGCGCAGGCGCGGATTGATCGGTCAATGGATGTGGCGATTGCCAAGGAAAGCGAACGGCTGACCGGTGGGCTTTCCTTTCTGGCGACGGTTGGGTCCACCGCGCCTTTTATCGGGCTGTTTGGCACGGTGATCGGGATCATGAATGCCTTTATCGAAATCGCCGCGCAGCAGAACACCAACCTTGCAGTGGTTGCGCCGGGGATTGCAGAGGCGTTGCTGGCAACCGGGCTAGGCCTATTGGCGGCGATCCCGGCGGTGGTGTTCTACAACAAGCTTTCGGCCGATAGTGACCGGATCCTTTCGGGCTATGAGGCCTTCGCCGACGAATTCGCCACGATCCTGTCCCGCCAGCTGGATTCCTGAGCCATGGGCGCGGGTGTTATCAAACGGGACGGCTCTGGCAGCCGCCGTCGTCGCTCTGGCCGTGGCAAGGGCCATGTGATGAGCGAAATCAACGTCACTCCGTTTGTTGATGTGATGTTGGTGCTTCTGATCATCTTCATGGTGGCGGCCCCGCTGCTGACCGTAGGCGTGCCGGTTGAATTGCCGGAAACCGCCGCGGGCGCGCTGCCGAGCGAGCAGGAGGAACCGCTGACAATCACCCTTACGGCGGATGGGCGCACGTTGATTCAGACCACCGAAACCCCGCGCGACGAACTGATTGCAAAGCTGCGCGCGGTGGCGGCAGAACGCACGTCAAACAAGGTGTTCCTGCGCGCCGATGGGGCCATCCCTTACGAAACGGTGGTGCAGGTCATGGGCGCGCTCAATGCGGGCGGGTTCAATGATATCGGGCTTGTGACCGACACGGGCGGGCCGGCGCTTGACGAACAGGGCGGGTGAGGTCGGCTTGTGAAAACCGGGCTTTGGATATCCGGCATCGGCCATGGTGCGCTGATCCTCTGGATCCTGTTTGGCGGGTTCTTTGACCGTATCGACGATGTCGATCTGGCGGTGACGGATGTGAGCTTCATCACCGAGGCGGAGCTTCAGGCCATGCGCCAGCCGCAGCCCGTGACAGAACCCGAAACCGCGACCGCCGTTGCGGAACCTGAGGCACCCGAAACCGAAGCGGCGCCAGTGACACCCGCCCCGGACACCCCGGCCGAAAGCACCAATGCGCCAGAGATAACACCACCCGCTGAACCCTCAGATGCCCCGGATGTGGCGGAAATCGCCGCACCCGATCAGCCTGACGTTACAGAAACCCCACCGGAAACGCCGACCCCGCCAGCCGAGGAAATCGTTGTCCTCGACGCGCCGACCTCCCCCACGCCGACACCGCGCGCGGCCCCGCGTGTTGCGCCAACCCCGATTGAACAACCCGATCCTGAGACGGAGATTTCGGAAACGCTCCAGAATGCAACGGCACCGGATGCACAGACCGAAACCCCGGTCGAAGAACAGGAAGCCACCGCCGAAGAGGAAACCGGCGATGTGATCGAAACCGAAGCTTCGGAGGAGGTGGTCGAACGCAGCGCCGCACCGGAGGCGTCGCCGCGCCCGCCCGCACGGCCAGAGCGCCCGGCACGCCCTGCTGCTGAGCCCGCGGAGACAGAACCGACAGAAGAAGAAAGCGATCCATTGGCCGCCGCAGTGGCAGAGGCGGTTGCAGACGCCAATGAAGAACCCGCAAGCAACACCCCGCCTGCGCCGACCGGGCCACCGCTGAACCACGGCGAAATCGAAGGGTTCAAGGTTGCGGTCGGCCGCTGCTGGAATGTTGGCGCCTCGGCCACGGCGGACCTTCAGGTGATTGTCGTTGCCCGGGTCCAGCTGAGCGCGGATGGTAGGCCGGAAAGCGTGGAGTTTCTGGAAAGCCAGGGCGGGACTGCTGACGCAGCGAACCGCATGTTCCGCGCTGCCCGCAGCGCGATTATCCGTTGTGGTAGCAACGGCTTTCCGCTGCCGCGTGACAAATACGGTCAATGGCAGGTACTGGACCTGGTTTTTGATCCAAGCGGGATGAGGCTCAGATGATGCGCATATCCAAGAACAGCGCCGCGCAATCGCCTGCAACGGTCGGCCCGTTTCCGCCGAAGGGGAATGTCTGGGTGGAAACAACCTTGATTCAGAACAGGCGGAAAGGGCAAGGCCCGAACGGGTGCTGCCAGAGTGATGACAGGAAATTTAATTTACCTTCGCGGCAGAGCAGATGAGGATCGAGGGATGATAAAGAAACTGATACTGGCAATCACCTGCGTGGTTTTGTCGTTGGCCTCTGCGGTGGCGCAGGAGCGCGACGGGCCGCTCCGGATCGTGATCGACGAAGGGGTGATTGAACCGCTCCCTTTCGCGGTGCCGAATTTCGTCGCGGAAACCCCGGCCTCTGCCGAGATGTCACAACAGCTTGCACGGGTGGTTGCCGCCGATTTGACCGGAACGGGCCTGTTTCGGGAGATATCCGCCGACGCTTTCATATCCTCGATCACCAGTTTTGACAGCCCGGTGCAATACGCCGACTGGCGCGCCATCAACGCGCAGGCGCTGATCACCGGGGCGGTGAGCGTTGCCAGCGATGGGCGGGTGACGGTGAAATTCCGGCTCTATGATGTCTTCAGCGGCGAAGAGATGGGCGATGGGCTGCAACTGGTCGGCACCACGACAAGCTGGCGGCGTCTGGCCCATAAGGTGGCTGACGCTGTTTACAGCCGTATCACCGGCGAGGGACCATATTTTGACAGCCGCGTGGTGTTCGTTGCGGAAAGCGGGCCCAAGAACGATCGCCGCAAACGGCTTGCGATCATGGATTATGATGGGGCCAATGTGCAGTATCTGACCGATAGTACGTCGATCGTGCTGGCACCGCGGTTTTCGCCAACCGGGGATCGTATCCTGTTTACCTCCTACGAAACCGGCTCGCCCCGGATATTCCTGATGAATGTTGGCACCGTCGAACGGCAGATGCTGACCGAACAGGAGGGTACGATGGCCTTTGGCCCGCGGTTTGGGCCGAACGGCAATACCGTGGTATATTCGCTCTTTACCGGCGGCAACTCGGACATTTACACGCTTGATCTACGTACCGGGGCACGGCAACGGCTGACCAATGCACCGTCAATCGAAACCGCGCCCAGCTTTTCGCCCGATGGCAGCCGGATCGTCTTTGAAAGCGACCGGAGCGGCACTTCACAGCTATATGTTATGTCCGCAAGCGGCGGGGAGCCAACGCGCATCAGCTTTGGCGAAGGGCGCTATGGCACGCCTGTCTGGTCGCCGCGTGGTGACCTGATCGCCTTTACCAAACAAAACGGCGGGCGGTTCCATATCGGTGTTATGCGGGTCGATGGCAGCGAGGAACGGTTGCTGACCGCTTCGTTCCATGACGAAGGGCCAAGCTGGTCGCCGAACGGGCGCGTGATCATGTTCATGCGGGAAACCGCCGGGGCAGGCGGTGTGGCGTCGTTGTATTCCGTGGATATTACCGGGCGTAACCTGCGCCCGGTCAGGACCGAAGGCGCGGCATCAGACCCGGCCTGGTCGCCCTTGTTACCATAAGTTCCCAAACGCGGTGCGGGATGATAAGATCAGATAAAATGAGCAGAGATGAACAAAGAGGCATCAATCATGAAACTTCTTAGCAGGACTTTTGCAGGGCTGTCGCTACTGGCCATGATGGCATGTACCAGCCCGGACCGTTTTGGTGCCGGTGGTGGGGCCGGCGGTGCAGGTGGGGCTGGCCTTGGTGGGCCGAACGATCCAAACTCCATTGCCTATTTTCAGCAGACCGTGGGTGACCGCGTGCTGTTTGCGGTGGATGAAAGCACACTCAACACCACAGCGCGGCTGACGCTTGACGGGCAGGTGGCCTGGCTGAACGCCAACCCGGAATTCACCGTGGTCATCGAAGGGCACGCAGATGAGCAGGGCACGCGCGAATACAACATCGCACTTGGCGGTCGCCGGGCCAATTCCGTTCAGGAATATCTGGTGTCGCAGGGTGTTTCAGCCGGGCGCATCCAGGTGATTTCCTACGGTAAGGAACGCCCGATTGAAATTTGTAGCGATGAAACCTGCTATTCAAAGAACCGTCGTGCTGTGACAGTGGTCACAGCGGGAACCACGAGCTGACAGTAGCGTGGTTGGCAGAACGTAAGGGATTGAAATGCGACTGATTTGGGCAATCACGCTTGTGTTCATGGCGGCCACGCCGGGTGCACGGGCGCAGGATGATCAAACGCTGGCTGACATAAGGCAGGAGCTTTCGATCCTCTATGTGGAGGTGCAGCGCCTGAAACGCGAGCTTTCCACAACCGGGGGGGCAGGAACCCAGGTTGTGGGGGCGACCGTGCTTGACAGGGTTGCGGTGATCGAAAGCGAATTGCAGCGCCTGACCTCTAAGAGCGAAGAGTTGGAACATCGGATCAACCGGGTTGTTGGGGATGGCACGAACCGCATTGAAGACCTGGAATTCCGGCTATGCGATCTTGATGCGGACTGTGACATCAGCACCTTGGAGTTTGGCAAGACCCTGGGTGGAGGGGAACTTCCTGCGGCCACCGGCGACGGTACGCCTGCGCCGGACGGCAGCGCAGGCGTAGAGCTTGCCATCGGGGAGCAGGCCGATTTTGACAGCGCAAAATCTGCGCTTGATGCGGGCGATCCTTCTGCGGCAGCAGCGCAATTTGCCAGTTTCCTGCAAACCTACCCCAATGGCCCGCTGACGGCAGAGGCCTATTTCCTGCGTGGTGCCGCATTGGAAGAAAGCGGTGCGATTCGTGACGCGGCGCGCTCGTATCTCGACAGTTTTTCCACTGCACCAAACGGGCCAATGGCGCCGGATGCGCTTTATAAGGTTGGCACAACCCTGGGCGCGCTTGGCCAGACCGAAGAGGCCTGCCAGATGCTGGATCAGGTTGGTGTGCGCTTTCCGGCGTCAGAGGCAACCGCCGACGCTCAAACCGCAAAGCAGACCATTGGGTGCCTCTGATGGGGATAGGCGCACGCTAGAATGCCTTGCAGAGAGCGTTTTTACGCCTCCACCAAAGC
>CAYTUW010000151.1:0-7044 GCA_964441435.1 uncultured Rhodobacterales bacterium | reverse complement strand
CCAACTGTTTCAGGACTTTTGCAAAAGGTCAAAGCCCCTCGTGGAAGGCCTCGACAAGATGGCTGACAACGGCCTGCATCTGACCGTCCGCGTCCTTGCCTGCCGCTTTGGCCTCGGCCACCACAGCACGTTGCCTCGTTGTGGCATTGCCCTGCGCGACGATCTCGCGGGCATGTTCCAACTCGCGGTAACAGCGCAGGATCCCTGCATCTTCTTCGACCAAGGCAATCAACTCTTCGGTCAGTTCCGCCATCGGCACGATCTCACCGCGGCCGAAGTCGATCAAACCATCGCTGACGCCGTAGCGCTGCGCCCGCCAGCGGTTTTCGCGGATCAGGAACGGGTCATACCGGCGCCAACGCTGGTTGCGCACCCGCAACCGCCACAGCATCCTCATGAGGCATTGATTGAGAGCGGCCAGCGTCAGCGTGTCCTCCAGCTGGGGCTGCACGTCCATGATGCGGGTCTCAAGCGTGGGAAATGAATGTGACGGGCGCAGGTCCCACCAGATCTTCGAGCTGTCCTCAATCACCCCAAGATCGACCAACACCTGAACCGAGCGTTCGTATTCCGACCAGTTGTCAAATGTCGGGGGCAAGCCAGTGCGGGGCAGGTTGTCGAACACCGAGATCCGATATGAGGCCAAGCCGGTGTCATCGCCCTGCCAGAAGGGCGAAGACGTGGACATCGCCAGAAGATGCGGCAGGAAATACGCTATCTGTCCCATCAGATCGGCCCGCAGCGCGTCATCGTCCAGACCCACATGCACATGCATGCCGCAGATCAGCATCCGCCGCACCACACCGCCCAACGCATCCTGCAGATCGTTGTAACGGTCCTTGTTGGTGTGGTGCTGGTTCTTCCAGTCGCCGAACGGATGGCAGGAGGCGGCAATGGGGGCGAGGTTGTAGGCCTTGGCGCAACGGGCCACGGTGCTGCGCAACCGTCTGAGGTCATCGCGCGCCTCGTTGATGTCAGCGCAGACCTTGGTGCCGATCTCGATCTGGCATTGCAGGAATTCGGGGCTGACCTGCTTTTCAAGCTCGGCGGCGCACGCTTCCATGAGCCCTTCGGGGGCCTGTGCCAGCGCCATGCTGTCGAGGTCCACCAACAGGTATTCCTCTTCGATCCCGATGCTGAATGGCGGTTCCTGCATGGCGCACCTCCCGATTGTGTTCCGACAGGATGACGGCTCGTGATGGGAAATGCAAAACCTGTTGCTGCGTCATTCTGGGCCGATGCGTTCAGGATGTCCCGCGCATCGTGTCCTCAAACAGCGCCTCAAACGAGGCCCCTGCCAATCCCAATGCAGCAAGCGCCGCCGCTTCGGTTTCCTGCACGATGGCGATCACGCCCTGGCTGGCGGACCAGCCGTTCCTGGCCAGCGCTGCTGCCCTGAGGGACAAGGGTGTATTGGCGAAATAGACCATGAGGGTTTCGGACTCGCGCATGGCCAGTTCCGCGCCTTTGTGGGCCTGCAACTGCATGATCTGGACGAAATCCCGCTCCATGTCGGTGATCCGGCTGAGGTCGATCAGATGGCGTTGGCCGGGCCGTGCGTCCGGGTGTTGCGCGTAGGCCCCAAAGGCTTTCAGACTGTCGTCAACCCGCATCATGCCGGTGTAACGCACATAGACAAGGTTCAGGTCAGGCAGGATCTGGAACGTCGCGGGCATGGAACCTCAAACAAAAAAGGGCAGGAAAGACCCGCCCTTTTTCCGCGAAAAATCGCAGCGGATCAATCCATTGCCTTGAAGTTGAACTCGCCGCCTTCCTTGATCCCCGAGGGCCAGCGCGATGTGACCGTCTTGGTGCGGGTGTAGAACTTGAAGGCGTCGGGCCCGTGCTGGTTCAGATCGCCGAACACCGATTTCTTCCAGCCGCCAAAGGTGTGGTAGGCCAGCGGCACCGGGATCGGGACGTTGATGCCCACCATGCCGATGTTGATCCGGTTGGCGAAATCGCGCGCCGCGTCCCCATCGCGGGTGAAGATCGCGGTGCCGTTGCCGTATTCGTGGTCCATCGCAAGGCTGATGGCCTCTTCATAGGAGCCTGCACGCACGGTCGACAGAACCGGGCCGAAGATCTCTTTCTTGTAGATGTCCATGTCCGGGGTCACGTGGTCGAACAGGTGCGGCCCGACGAAGAACCCGTTTTCATAGCCCTGAAGGCTGAAATCGCGGCCATCGACCACCAGCTTCGCGCCCTGATCGACGCCCGACTGGATCAGGCCAAGAATGTTCTGCTTGGCAGCCGCCGTCACGACGGGGCCGTAATCCACGTCATCGCCTGCGGTGTAGGGACCGACCTTGAGCTTTTCGATGCGCGGCACCAGCTTTTCGATCAGGCGGTCGGCGGTTTCGTCACCTACCGGCACAGCGACCGAGATCGCCATGCAGCGTTCGCCCGCAGCCCCATAGCCCGCACCGATCAGCGCGTCGGCGGCCTGATCCATATCGGCATCCGGCATGATGATCATGTGGTTCTTGGCACCGCCGAAACACTGCACCCGCTTGCCGTTGGCGCAGCCGGTTCCGTAGATGTATTCCGCAATCGGGGTCGAGCCGACAAAGCCGATGCTCTGGATCACCGGGTGATGCAGCAGTGCGTCCACGGCTTCCTTGTCGCCGTTGACGACCTGCAGGACACCTTTGGGCAGACCGGCTTCTTCCATCAGCTCCGCCAGCATCAGCGGTACCGACGGATCACGCTCGGACGGTTTGAGGATGAAGGCGTTGCCGCAGGCCAGCGCCGGGGCAAACATCCACATCGGGATCATGGCCGGGAAGTTGAACGGGGTGATGCCTGCGGTGACACCCAATGCCTGGCGCATCGAATACATATCAATGCCGCGGCCTGCACTATCGGTATATTCACCCTTCAGCATCTGTGGCGCACCGATACAGTATTCCACAACTTCCAACCCGCGCTGCACGTCACCGGCGGCGTCAGGCAGGGTCTTGCCGTGTTCGCGGCTGAGTGCTTCGGCCAGCTTGTCCATATCGCGGTTTAGAAGCGCGACAAATTTCATCAACACGCGGGCGCGCCGCTGCGGGTTGGTCGCAGCCCAGGCCGGTTGTGCGGCAGCGGCAACGTCAACCGCTTTCTGCATCTCATCCGCATTGGCCAGCGCGACCTTGGCCTGCACTTCGCCCGTTGCGGGGTTGAAAATCTCTGCGGTGCGGCCCGAGGTTCCTGCTACCTCTTCGCCGTTTATCCAATGTCCGATGGTGTTCATGTGAGTCTCCCGAGGAATGTCATGCGTGTGAGTTGGGGCCAGTTTAGCCTTGCAATTTTGCCGGGAACAGGGGCAGTTACCCAAAAGGGTTTTGCAAAAATGCAAGGAAGCCGTGGTGAACTGGGATGACATGCGCATATTTTTGTCGGTGGCACGGGCAGAAAGCCTGTCTGGCGCTGGCAAACAGCTGAAGTTGGACGCCGCGACGATCGGCCGGCGTATACTGCGGCTGGAAGATGCTCTTGGGTCGGCGCTGTTTTTGAAATCTCCGCAAGGCTATGCGCTGACCGAGGATGGGGAGAGGTTGCTCGAACATGCCACCCGCGCGGAACAGAGTATGTTCCTGGGTGAAGAAGCCGTGCGCGGTCAGTCCGGCACGCTTACGGGTACGGTGCGGATCGGTGCGCCGGATGGGGCGGCCAACTATCTGTTGCCACAGGTCTGTGCCGCAATCTGTGATGAAAATCCCGGACTTGAGGTTCAGATTGTCGCCCTGCCGCGCGTGTTCAATCTGTCCCGCAGGGAGGCAGACATGGCGGTGACCGTGTCGCCGCCGTCAGCGGGGCGCCTGCTGGTCCAGAAAGTTTCCGATTACCACCTGCATCTTGCCGCGACGAATTCCTACCTCGCCACGCATTCACCGATTATTCAGCTTTCCGACCTCAAGGGTCACAGGCTGATCGGTTACATTCCCGATATGATTTTTGACAAGGAACTCGACTATTTAAAGGACATGAAAGCGGATCGGGTGCATCTGTCTTCCAACAGCTTTTCGGTTCAGATGAACTTCGTCCGACAGGGCGCAGGGGTCGCCATCGTGCATGATTTTGCCATTCCTGCAACCGCAGGTGTCACGCGTATTCTGACCGATCAGCTATCGCTCACCCGCAGCTTTTACCTCGTGCGGCACGCAGATGACCGGCGGGTGGAACGGCTTAACCGGTTTGCTGCGGCCTTTGGCGCAGGGCTTCGGCGGGAGGTCGCCCGGCTTGAAGCTGCGGCTTGACAGGGCAAAGCATCTGCGGCCACGATGCGGGGACAACGACACCGCAAGGAGGTTGCCATGCTGGTTCATCAGATCCTGAAATCAAAAGCAAACCAAGACGTTGTGACCATTTCGCCGGATGCAAGCGTGGCCGAGGCGGCTGAAATGCTATCGGCCCGAAAGATCGGCACAGTGATTGTTTCGCGGGATGGCAAGAATGCGGATGGCATCCTGTCCGAACGCGATATCGTGCGTGAACTTGGCCGCCGCGGTGCTGGGTGCATGTCTGAACCCGTAACGGAGCTGATGACCAGAAATCTCGTCACCTGCGGGCCGGACGATACCTCTCAGGCTGTTCTTGCCACCATGACCGAAGGGCGGTTCCGCCATATGCCGGTGATCAAATCGGGTGAAATGGTCGGGTTGATTTCGCTAGGGGATGTGGTCAAGGCGCAGCTTTCCGAACTGGAAATGGAGAAAGACGCACTTCAGGGCATGATTATGGGTCATTAGCTTTTGCTGCGGTGCAGAAAGCCCTTGCATGTTTGGGCGCAATAATGTTGCGTGTCGCCCAGCAAGAAAGGACACATCATGCGCATTGGCCTTTACCCCGGCACCTTTGATCCGGTCACGCTTGGCCATATTGATATCATTCGGCGCGCCGCGCAGCTTGTTGATCGGCTGGTGATCGGGGTGGCGATCAACCGTGATAAGGGGCCGCTGTTCACGCTTGAGGAACGCGTCGCCATGATCGAGGCGGAATGCCGTGACCTGTCAAAAGAAACCGGCGTGGAAATTATTGCTCACCCGTTTGAGAACCTGCTGATTGACTGCGCCCATGATGTCGGGGCACAGGTCATTATTCGTGGCCTCAGGGCGGTGGCGGATTTTGAATATGAATACCAGATGGTGGGGATGAACCGCGCGCTCGATTCATCCGTGGAAACCGTGTTCCTCATGGCCGAGGCGCGGCATCAGGCGATTGCCTCCAAACTGGTAAAGGAAATCGCCCGGCTTGGCGGGGATATCGGCAAGTTTGTCACCCCGGCGGTGCGGGATGCAGTGTTGAAAAAATACGCGTGACGCTTTGACAGGGCGCGAACAACCTGTCCTGTTACAGGTGTTTTCCGATCGCCACCGCGACATCGGCCATGCGGTTGGAAAACCCCCATTCATTGTCATACCAGGACAGAATGCGGCACAGGTTGCCATCCATCACCTTGGTCTGTTCGGTGGCAAAGACCGATGAATGTGGATCGTGGTTGAAATCACTACTGACCAGCGGTTTGTCCGTATAGCCAAGCACACCTTTGAGCGGCGCACCAGCAGCAGCAATGATGGCTTCATTGATCTCTTCGATGCTGACATCACGCCCGGCTTCAAATGTCAGATCGACACAGGATACATTTGGTGTGGGCACCCGCACCGCAACGCCATCAAGCTTGCCGTTCAGCTCCGGCAGAACAAGCCCGACGGCCTTTGCTGCACCTGTGGAGGTCGGGATCATCGACATTGCCGCAGCGCGGGCGCGGTAAAGATCACGGTGCATCCGGTCAAGCGTCGGCTGATCCCCGGTATAGCTGTGGATTGTTGTCATGAAACCGCGTTTGATACCAAAGGCATCGTTCAGGGTTTTGGCAACAGGGGCCAGGCAATTTGTTGTGCAGGACGCACAGGACACATGCAGGTCATCTGCTGACAGTGTCTCGTGGTTGACGCCATAGACAATGGTCTTATCCGCGCCGGACGAAGGGGCGGAAACCAGCACGCGGCTTGATCCGTTTTCAAGATGGATCAGTGCCTTTTCGCCTTTGAATATCCCTGTGCATTCCAGCACCACATCAACATGGCCCCAAGGCAGATCATCAGGGTTGCGGATCGCGGTCACCTCAATCGGGCCACGGCCCACGTCGATTGTATTGCCTTTTGCAATGACTTCGACCGGAAAACGGCCATGCACGCTGTCAAACTGCAATAGATGCGCGTTGGTTTCTACCGGGCCGAGGTCATTGATCGCCACAACCTCTATATCGGTGCGCCCGCTTTCGATGATCGCGCGCAGCACATTGCGGCCGATGCGGCCAAACCCATTGATTGCTACTTTTACGGCCATGTCAGCCCCCTCGGTCTGCCTGGAATGTTAACGCTAACATGTATATTTTGGATCGAAGGTCAACCCAAGAGGCCCGCTTAGCGCCAAAAAGCCAGATATTCGATCATATCAGAGGATTTCTTGGCCAGAAACAGGCTGATTTCCCAGTCATTGGCAAAGGCGTCGATGGACAACAACACACAGATAACCAGTCCGAGGACAATGGCGATGGAATTGGTCACGTGATCGGCTCCGGCTGGATCATCTCAGCCGAATACCATGCATTTCAGTGAAACTTGTCAACCGCGTCGGAGTTTGGGCCGCGCGGATGAACCGTGTCTAGAGGCGCCCCATCACCGCAGCCACATCAGCCATACGAACGGAAAAACCCCATTCGTTGTCATACCAGGCAAGCACCCGAACCGTGCGCCCGCCAACAACTTTGGTCTGGTCCGGTGCAAAAATGGATGACTGCGGCGTGTGGTTGAAATCTATCGAGACCTTGGGTTCCGGATCATAGGCGAGCACAGCCCCCATATGGCCGGCAGCCGCTTCGGCAACGACGTTGTTAACGTCCTCTACGGTGACGTCCTTGGACGCTTCAAACGTCAGATCGACGGCGGAAACATTCGGTGTGGGCACGCGCATTGCGGTGCCATCCAGCTTGCCGGAAAGTTCTGGCAGCACCTCCCCAAGGGCCTTGGCGGCCCCGGTAGACGTCGGGATCAT
>CAYTUW010000150.1:0-7139 GCA_964441435.1 uncultured Rhodobacterales bacterium | reverse complement strand
TGCGGGCATGCCGATCACGGACCCGACCGGGAACATGGTTGTGGATATCGGGGGCGGCACCACCGAAGTGGCGGTTCTTTCCCTTGGCGATATTGTCTATGCGCGATCTGTGCGCGTGGGTGGCGACCGCATGGACGACGCAATCGTCAGCTACCTCCGGCGTCAGCAGAACCTACTGATCGGCGAAAGCACAGCGGAACGCATAAAGACATCTATCGGCACGGCAAGAATGCCCGATGACGGGCGCGGATCTTCGATGCAGATCCGTGGTCGTGACCTGTTGAACGGTGTGCCCAAGGAAACGGAAATCAACCAGGCACAGGTTGCCGAAGCCCTGGCCGAGCCGGTGCAGCAGATTTGCGAAGCGGTGATGACCGCGCTTGAAGCGACGCCACCTGATCTTGCCGCCGACATCGTTGACCGCGGTGTCATGCTGACGGGGGGCGGTGCGTTGCTCGGGCAGCTTGACCTTGCGCTGCGTGAGCAGACAGGTCTTGCCATTTCCGTGGCCGATGAAAGCCTGAACTGCGTGGCTCTTGGCACAGGCAAGGCGCTGGAATATGAAAAACAGCTACGCCATGTGATAGACTACGACAGCTGAGCCAGGGATTTCGGGCCAGCCCGGAGGAATAATGGCAAGAGACCGAAGTTCATCGTCGGAATTCACCCGTCCCGTCCGCCGCATATTGGTCGGGTTGCTGATCCTGTTCCTGATATCCCTGTTTCTGCTGTGGCGCATCGACAGCCCGCGTGTGGAAAGATTCCGAGCACAGATCATTGACCGGACCCTGCCGGGTTTTGATTGGGCGCTGGCCCCGGTCACGGCTGTTGCCAACATGATATCAGACTTTCAGAGCTATCAACGGGTTTACGAACAGAACCAGGAACTGCGCCGCGAGCTCCAGCAAATGAAAGCCTGGAAAGAGGCCGCAATCCAGCTTGAGGAACGCAATGCGCGCCTGCTGGATCTCAACAATGTCCGCCTCGATCCGCAACTCACTTATATCACGGGCGTTGTTTTGGCCGACAGCGGCGGGCCCTTCCGTCAGTCGGTTCTTGTCAACATCGGTGCCCACGATGGCGTTCGGGATGGCTGGGCCGCAATGGATGGTATCGGCCTTGTCGGAAGAATTTCCGGCGTTGGGACAAATTCTGCCCGGATAATCTTACTCAGCGACTCGAGCAGCAGGATCCCGGTGACAATACAGCCTTCTGGGCAGCGCGTGCTGCTTGCCGGGGATAACAGCTTTGCCCCTCCGATCGAGTTGCTCGAAAGCCCGGAACGTGTCCGTCCCGGAAATCCTGTGGTCAGTTCTGGGGATGGCGGCGTATTTCCCGCCGGCCTGCTGGTTGGACATGTCACCCAAAGCCCAAGCGGTCGGCTAAGGGTGCGGCTTGCTGCGGATTATGAACGGCTTGAATTTCTGCGCGTTCTCAGGTCGCCGGAACTGGAAGCCATTCACAATCCCGGTGCCCTATTGGTACCGCCACCGCCTGTGTTATCAACACCAAGGACCATCGCCCCCCAACCGGAAAGCCCACCGGATGATTGATCCCCAGACCAGCCACCGATGGGTGTTTCGACTGCTGTTCCTTGCGATGGCCCTGATCATCTTGTTCCTGCGGCTACTGCCGCTTCAGACCACACCATCTGGCTGGGCCGGCCCGGATTACCTATTCTGTCTTACGGCAGCCTGGATATTGCGCCGCCCTGATCAGATCCCTGCTCTTTCGGTGGTCATCGCCTTCCTGTTTGCAGACATCTACTATCAATATCCCCCGGGCCTTATGACGGTGTTTGCTGTTGTTGCAACGGAGTTTTTTCGCTCTCGCAGCCCATTCATGCGGGAATACCCCTTTGCCGTGGAATGGCTCGTCTTTGCCGTGGTAACGCTGATCATGTTTATCGCCTACAGGTTCGCACTTGTGGCATTTACATTGCCGGTTCCGCAGCTTTGGCTCGATTTCACCCGCATCCTTTCTACGGTCGCGGCCTATCCGGTCATGGTCGCTATGTTATACTGGGCGCTAGGCATCGGGCGATCCGGCCCAACACAAAGGGAACGGCAACCAACGTGAAACGATCATCCCGCGATACCGAGGAAAGCGCCCGCACCATCAGCAGGCGCGCGCTGTTTTTGGGGGGCGCCCAGGCCGCCATTCTGGCAGTCCTCGGCCTGCGGATGAACCATCTTCAGGTGGAACAGGCGGATCAGTTTCGGCTTCTTGCAGAAGAAAACCGCGTCAACATAAGGCTTATTCCCCCAGCACGCGGGTTGATCTTTGACCGAAATGGCAACGCCCTGGCAGCCAATGAACAGAACTACCGCATCACGATAGTCAAGGAAGATGCCGGCAACGTCGAAGAGGTGCTGTCGCGCCTGGCAAAGCTTGTACCACTCAGCGAAGATGCAAAAGCCCGTGCACTGGCCGAACTCGAGCTTCGTTCCGCATTTGTGCCAATCACAGTTGCAGACCGGGTGAGCTGGGAACATATTTCAGCCGTCGCGGTCAACGGCCCGGCCCTGCCCGGTGTCACCCCTGAGGTCGGCCTGTCGCGCATTTACCCTATGGCTGAGACCATGGCCCACATTGTCGGTTATGTAGGGCCGGTCAGTGACTACGATCTTGACCGCATCGACGATCAGGATCCACTTCTGCAGATCCCCAAATTTCAAATCGGCAAATACGGAGTTGAAAGCAAAAGAGAAAAATCCCTACGCGGCAAAGCGGGCACACGCAGGATCGAAGTCAACGCAACCGGGCGGATCATGCGTGAACTGAACCGCGAAGAGGGGATATCCGGCGACAACATTCAACTGACTGTTGATGGTGCCCTGCAGACATACGTACAGGTACGCCTGGGGCATGAAAGCGCCGCCGCCGTCGTGCTTGACGTTACAACTGGTGATATCCTTGCGGCCGGGTCCGCACCCAGTTTTGACCCTAACAAATTTGTCCGTGGCATCAGTGTCGCGGATTATGGCGCTCTGACCGAAAACAAATTCCGCCCACTAACGGGAAAAACTGTTCAGGATACATACCCGCCTGGCTCC
This sequence comes from uncultured Rhodobacterales bacterium, assembly GCA_964441435.1. Classification (GTDB taxonomy): domain Bacteria; phylum Pseudomonadota; class Alphaproteobacteria; order Rhodobacterales; family Rhodobacteraceae; genus CAYTUW01. Next base: position 4,083 of record CAYTUW010000150.1, on the reverse strand, counting down.
ACTTACAAGATGGTGGCCGCATTGGCAGCACTTGAGGAAGGGCTGATCGACACAGAGGAAACCGTGCGCTGCAACGGCTTTACCGAAGTTGGCGGGCGGCGCTTTCATTGCTGGAAACGCGGCGGCCACGGCAATGTAAACATGCATGAGAGCCTGCAACAGAGCTGTGACGTCTATTATTACGACCTTGCCCAGCGGGTCGGCATTGAAAAGATCACGGAAATGGCTCACCGCCTGGGTCTGGGGGAAAGGTATGATCTGCCGCTGAGCGCTGTGGCGCGCGGTCTGGCGCCCACCAAAGCCTGGAAGCGAGAAACCAAAGGCGCGGAATGGGTTGTGGGTGACACGCTAAATGCAGCCATTGGGCAGGGATTTGTACTGGCCTCCCCGATGCAACTCGCGGTGATGTGCGCTCGGCTGGCAACCGGAAAATCGATTCTCCCCCGCCTTATCCGCTCCGTCAATGGCCAGGAACTGGAAGCAGCCGCTGCTTTGCCTCTGGGAATAAATGAAAATGGTCTTCGCCATATCCGCGCGGCAATGTTTGACGTCGTGAACTCCCGCCGCGGCACAGCCTATGCCTCTCGGGTGATTGCCGAGGGTCGTAGGTTTGCCGGGAAAACGGGTACAAGTCAGGTCCGCAACAGCGTGGTCCGCAATCAGGATGTGCCTTGGGAACAGCGTGATCATGCGCTTTTTGTCGGCTTCGCCCCGGCGGAAACCCCAAAATATGCGGTATCGGTGGTAGTAGAACATGGCGGTGGTGGATCATCCGCCGCCGCACCGATTGCACGGGATATCCTCTTGCAGGCGCAGTTTGGCCACCTGCCGCCCCTGGCGGCCTACCCGGAAAGCCAGCGCGGCAGAATACGCCAGATGCATCAGGAACTGCCCGCCTCCCTGCGCAGGGCCAATTCGGAAAGCGACCGCGCATGAGCTATCTTGAACATCAGATCAAGTCCGTACCATCCGGCCCGCGTAAGGTGCTGTTTCTGTCCTGGCCCGTTGTTCTCTTGCTGACGACGATATCCGCGCTTGGATTTCTCATGCTTTATTCGGTCGCAGGTGGATCCATGTCCCCTTGGGCCGAGCCACAGATGAAACGGTTTGCGCTTGGAATGGCCGTAATGTTTCTGGTCGCAATGGTGCCGATCTGGTTCTGGCGCAATATGGCGGCGCTCGCCTATCTCGCCTCTATTGCACTGTTACTGGTGGTAGAGTTTGCCGGGGATACCGGTGGCGGGGCGCAGCGGTGGATCGACCTTGGGTTCATGCGTCTGCAACCTTCCGAAATGACCAAGATCACGCTGGTGATGATGCTTGCCGCCTACTACGATTGGCTGGATATCCGAAAGGTTTCCCATCCGCTCTGGGTGTTGGTCCCGCTGCTCCTGATTCTGATACCGACCTATCTTGTGCTGCTTCAGCCAGACCTTGGCACCGCGCTGCTTATGCTTGCAGGCGGGGGAATCGTCATGTTCGTCGCCGGGGTGAGTTGGTATTACTTCGCTGGCCTGATTGCGGCGATTTCTGGGGCAGTGGCAGCAGTGTTTCAGACCCGCGGGACGGCCTACCAGTTCTTGCAGGACTATCAGTATCGCCGCATCGACACCTTTCTTGATCCGGCGAGCGACCCGCTCGGTGCGGGCTATCACATTACCCAGTCGACGATTGCGCTTGGCTCCGGCGGCTGGACCGGCCGCGGCTTCATGCAGGGTACGCAGAGTCGGCTGAATTTTCTCCCCGAAAAGCATACCGATTTCATATTCACTACCCTGGCAGAGGAATTCGGCTTTCTTGGCGCGATCTTCCTCTTGTCACTTTATGCTTTGGTCATCTTTTTCTGCATCGTTTCTGCGCTCCAGAACAAGGATCGCTTTGCCTCCCTGCTGATTATCGGCATTGCCGCGACATTCTTCCTGTTTTTCGCTGTCAACATGTCCATGGTAATGGGGCTCGCGCCTGTTGTTGGTGTTCCGCTGCCACTTGTCAGCTATGGTGGCTCTGCGATGCTTGTCCTGTTGACCGCTTTCGGCCTGATGCAAAGCGCCCATGTCCACCGCCCGAGATAGGAACCTTCGTGACACTCAACCTTCATTATGCGGGCAAACCCGAAGCCTGGGATGACTATCGCCGCGAACTGGGCCGGGCCTGTGCAGAACAGGGGCTTTCTGTTTCTGTCAGTCAGGAACACCCCGCCGAGATGGTCGACTACATCATCTACGCCCCAAACGGGCCGCTCTGCGATTTCACCCCTTTCACACGCGCCAAAGCCGTGCTGAACCTCTGGGCCGGTGTCGAAAAAGTCGTTGGTAATACCACGCTGAAAATCCCTCTGACCCGGATGGTCGATCAGGGGCTTTCCGAAGGCATGGTTGAATGGGTGGTCGGCCATGTCATGCGCCATCACCTTGGCATGGATCAGCACATCCTTTACCAAAACGGACAATGGGCGCCAAAAGCACCGCCGCTGGCGCGCGACCGAACCATCGGGTTGCTGGGGATCGGCGCGCTCGGCGCGGCCTGCGCCACAGCGCTTGCCGGGCTAAACTTCAATGTCATGGGGTGGAGCCGTTCAGAAAAGTCCCTTCCCGGCATCACCACATTGAACGGGCCATCGGGCATGGATCAACTGCTCGCCGTCTCAGATATCGTTGTCACCCTGCTGCCAAACACCCCGGCCACCGCCAATCTGATCAACCCTCAACGGATCGACATAATGAAACCGGGTGCCATCCTCATCAACCCCGGCAGGGGGGAACTGATTGACGATGACGCGCTTCTCGCTGCGCTCGATACCGGTCAGATCGGCCATGCCACCCTTGATGTGTTTCGCACCGAACCGTTGCCCGCCACGCACCGCTTCTGGACCCATCCGCGCGTCACCGTAACCCCGCATATCGCCGCCGAAACCCGTGCCAGCACCGCCGCAGAGGTCATCGCCGAAAACATCCACCGCAATGAAAACGGCCAACCAATGTTATACCTCGTCGACCGCGATCTCGGCTATTGATCCAGACCTTCATCTGTCCAAAAATATCCCCGCCGGAGGCAAACCAAAAAAGACCGTCGCGCCGAAGGCGCGGCAATTTTGTAAAGGTCAGCGCAGGATCGGAGGGCTGGACGGATCGCTGCCGGGCGCCGCCCGTGGTGCAGGCGTTTCAGGTTTGGGCAGGTCAAAGTGCAGGGCGTGGCGGGCCAGTCGCGCCGCTGTGACATCGCTTGATTTCAGGAACATGACATCAAGCGTCCCGGCCTCCACACCGCTCAGGCTCAGCGCCTCCCCGACAAGACCCGCAAGTGTCTCTTCTGCGCCAGGCACAGGATCGACAAATCCCAGTATGTGCCCCTGCCCTGCGCCAAGCCGTGCCGCGCAGAGATAGGCCAGATCCGCCAGCCCCCCGGCCAGCGCCAACGCTTCGTTGAGAGCAATCAGCAAGGCTTCTGGCAAATCAGACGGCGCGCTGATTTCATCCGGCAGAGCGCTGATTTCCTGTGGCGCTTCAGACAGAGTTTCGGCCAGCCAGTCTACTGCCGTATCGGGAATAGCATACTCTGCCACCGTACCTGCATTCAGCACCAGGCCAATCCCCTGTCCTGACAACATCCGTGCAATCCTGCGCCCCGAAAGCACCGCATAGGGCGCAGCCCCGGCAAAGGCTGCAAGCCGTTCCTCACGGTCAAAGATCAGAAGAAATCGTCCTTCCGCCGTGTCAAAGACCTTTGGCACGATATCGTCATCGGCTTCCGCTGCCAGCAGCACAAACAGCTCCGCCGCCGCTAAGCGCCGATAGAAGGTCAGCCGCGCCGCCTGATCACGGTCAATACCGGCGATTGCATCATCAAGGGGCGTTCGCATTTCAGTCATCCAGCAGTTCCCTCACGCGCCGCTTCAGTTCGGGCAGCAGTTCTGCCGCGAACCAGGGGTTTTTCTTCATCCACCCGGTATTGCGCCAGGCCATGGCTCGAAGCCTCCATCGCCGCATGGGTGATGCCGTGGCCGGTCAACTCCGCCAGGAAACGGTGCAGCGAGATCGGCTCCGGCGTGGTGGTGGGGCCCTACAGCATCGTGGGTCCCCGGGT
>CAYTUW010000149.1:0-7184 GCA_964441435.1 uncultured Rhodobacterales bacterium | reverse complement strand
TCACCTGATGGCGGGCAAATCAGACTACCTTCTGAAACTTGTCGCCCGCGATACGGAGGATTTCGCCCAGATTCACCGTCGCCACCTGTCACGCTTGCCTGGAGTGGCGCAGATGCACACGTCATTTGCCCTGCGGACTGTGTTCAAGACAACAGCCCTGCCGGTGTGATACAATCATAGGTATAAATCATTTGCATTCCAATGAATTGAAGGGAAAACTCCCGCCACCACTCACTTTTTTCGGCTCTGGCCGACCCAATCAGGAAAATCCGCTATGTTCGCTCGCGTCACCAAATTCAAAATCAAACTCGACCATGTGGAAGAGGCGCGCGCGCTTTTTCGCACGCTGGAGCAGGATATCACTGCGCTACCAGGGCTGTTGCAGTTCAGCATCGTCATGAAAGATGACGGTGTGGGCTATATCCTGGGGTTTCTCGAAAGCGAAGAACAGGCCAATGCCAATGCACCACTTGTGCGCGATATCTGGATGAAATTCGCGACCCATCTGGAGGCAATCCCGGTGCCCGAGGGTTACAATATCGAAGGGTGTTGGACCCTGGGCGATTTGAAACCCAAAGAAGTCTGACCCACAAAAAACAAACCCCCGAAGCATCCGCTGCGGGGGTCGTTTCTGACGTGGCACAAGGCCATGTCCAGGTTCTTTCAGGTAACGCCTATTAAAGCAGCCCTTCGCGCTGGGCTTTCTTCCGGGCAAGCTTGCGCGCGCGGCGAATTGCTTCGGCCTTGCAGCGGGCTTTCTTCTCGGACGGTTTTTCGTAAGCCTGACGAAGCTTCATCTCACGAAAGACACCTTCGCGCTGCAGCTTCTTTTTCAGGGCACGAAGCGCCTGATCGACGTTATTGTCACGAACACTGACCTGCATGTGGTTGTCACCACCTTCCTAAGTTAGAGTTGCAAGTATTTGCAGGAAGCGGCCATATAGCAGCGAAAATTCCCTTTGTCCACCAGGAGGTCACATGACCACAAATGACATCACGGAGCGCCTGCTGGCCGCAGCGCTGCCCCATGTCACCTTTGATGGCTGGGCAGATGCAGTATTTGACCTGGCGGTTGCTGAAGCGGGCGTCGACCCGGCGGATGCGTTGGCCGCTTGCCCGCGTCGGGTGCTTGACCTTGCGGTGGCCTATCACCGCGCTGGCGATCAGGCGATGCTTGATGGCTACGCCGAGGCAGACACGGCACCGCTGAAAATCCGCGAAAAGGTAGCGCTGGCGGTGCGACTCCGGCTTGAAGGTGCGGACCGGGAAATCGTCCGGCGCGGCACGGCGCTCTTCGCGTTGCCACAGCATGCGGGCGAGGGGGCGGCGTTGATCTGGGGCACAGCGGATGCAATCTGGCGCGCGCTTGGCGACAGCAGCGAAGATGTGAACTGGTATACAAAGCGGATGACCCTATCTGCGCTTTATGGGTCGGTGGTGCTGTTCTGGCTGGGCGACACCAGTGAAGCTGATCAGGCGACCTGGGATTTCCTGGACCGGCGGATCGAAAATGTGATGCAGATTGAGAAGCTGAAAGCAGGGGTGCGGAAACTGCCTTTTGCGGGACCCGTCCTGAATGCAACATTCGGCAATATCCGGGCCCCGCAGCAACGGGATGATGTGCCCGGTCAGATGAAGGAAAAGCTATGACATTGCCTCAAACCCTGCCAAAGACCATGCGCGCGGTCGAAATTGCTGAATTCGGTGCGCCAGAGGGGCTGAAACCCTGCACGCGCCCGACCCCGGTTCCGGGACGGGGTGAAATTCTGATCCGGTTGGCCTATGCCGGGGTGAACCGCCCGGATGCGCTGCAGCGCGCGGGCGCCTATGCGCCGCCGCCCTGGGCCAATGACCTGCCGGGCCTTGAAGGTGCGGGCGAAGTAGTAGCGATCGGGCCGGGTGTCAGCGCGTGGGCGATTGGTGATCAGGTTTGCGCCCTGCTGCCCGGCGGTGGCTACGCCGAATATGTCACGACCTCTGCGGCCCATGCCCTGCCGGTCCCGGACGGAATGGGCATGAAAGAGGCCGCCTGCCTGCCTGAAAACTACTTCACCGTTTGGTCCAACGTCTTTGCGCGCGGCGGGCTGAAGGCGGGGGAACGGTTCCTCGTCCATGGTGGTTCCAGCGGCATCGGGACCACCGCGATCCAGCTTGCCAGCCATTTCGGTGCACGTGTGTTCACCACGGCCGGGACGGATGAAAAATGCAAGGTCTGCACGGACCTGGGCGCGGAGCGTGCCATCAACTACCTGACCGAAGAATTCGTGCGGGTAATGCGAGACGAAGGCGGCGCTGACCTTATCCTCGATATGGTTGGAGGCGACTATATCTCAAAAAACATCAAAGCCCTGGCCGATGAAGGGCGGCTTGTGCACATCGCGTTCCTGCAAGGGCCAAAGGCAGAGATCAACTTCGCCCAGATCATGGCGCGACGACTGACGGTGACCGGATCAACCCTGCGCCCGCAAAGCGACCTGGCGAAAGCGCGGATTGCGGATGAGTTGCGCGAACATGTCTGGCCACTTTTGGCAGCGGGCCGCATCGCCCCGGTCATGGACAGCGAGTTCGCGCTTGAAAACGCAGCAGAGGCGCATCGGCGGATGGAAAGCTCTGCCCACATCGGAAAGATTGTGCTGAAGGTTGCGTAAGGGCTTTGCAAAGCCCTTGGACGCGATTTTGAAATCGCGTTGAAGCGCGTTCGAACGCGCTTCGAAGCGGCTTCTAGCGTATCGGCTCAAACAGGGCTCTTGTTGCTGTGCAGTCGCGCCGGACATCCGCACCGCATTCGCGCGGGGTCAGATCGCGCGTCAGACATATCCGCACCTCCTGGATCATGTCGTTCTTGCAGGTGACCGTCAGCATGTCGGGTGAAAGGTTCGGGTTTTCCTCCAGAAACGCCTCCTCGACGATCGAAGCAGGCAGGCGCACCGCGCGTTCCAACCGGCGAAACACCTCTGGCCGGGTTATGCGGTCATAAGCCAGCCGCGACAGCTGAAAATAGTCCCCCGATGACAGCCCGGAACAGCGCCCATGTTTGTTCCACTGATGCCAGGCAAGGCCCGCGCTGCCCATAATGTCCGCCATGGCGGCGGTGTCGCTGCGCGACGGAGGACGTTCAGCGGTAGAGCAGAAACTCGGCCAGCCGGTTTCGTACTGTGGCCACAGCCCGTGCAGCGTCCAGCCGTGGTCATGGTGCGCTGCGCATTGATCTGCCCCACGCGCATCCCCTTCACGCGCGCACCAGTTTGGCGACCACGAAAGCGCCAACACGTAATAGTCAAATTCGCCCGCACGATCACCTTCAGCCCGCGCCGCACCCGCCATTAACAACAAAACCAGAACCCAGCGCATTGCCTCTTCCCTCTTTCAACAAGTCGCACTATATAGGCGCCAAGTTCCCCGACAACGGAAACCCGCCTGAACGAGGGCAGCCCCAGCAAGGGCGCGGGGAAGATGTATTTGAAGGAGAGATCCGATGAGCAAACCAATCATGGCCAAAGCCACCGCCGTCTGGCTGGTGGACAACACAACCATCAGCTTCAAACAGATCGCCGATTTCTGCGGCCTGCATGAGCTGGAAGTGCAGGGCATTGCCGATGGTGATGTCGCGGCGGGTGTGAAAGGGTTTGATCCGATCTCCAACAATCAACTGACGACGGATGACATCAAGGCGGCCGAGGCTGACCCGCTCCATAAGCTGAAGCTGAAATTCAACGCCGCTGCCGTGGGTGAGGAAAAGCGCCGCGGCCCGCGCTATACACCGCTGTCAAAACGCCAGGACCGGCCGAATTCAATCCTCTGGCTGGTCAAATTTCACCCTGAACTGGCGGACAGCCAGATTGCCAAGCTTGTTGGCACGACGAAGCCGACGATCCAGTCGATCCGCAACCGCGAACATTGGAACATTGCCAATATGCAGCCGGTTGATCCGGTTGCGCTCGGCCTTTGCAAGCAAAGCGAACTTGACGCTGCTGTTCAGAAGGCGAACGCCAAGAAGGCGCGCGAAGGCGACGTGATGAGCGATGAGGAACGGCGCAAGCTTGTCAGCACGGAACAGAGCCTGGGCATGGACGCGGAACCGAAAATCCCGAGCGCGATTGAAGGGCTTGAAACCTTTACCCTTTCCGATGCACCGGCGGAAGAAAAGGAAGAAGAGATTGTCGACGCAGACAGCCTGTTCAACCTGCCGGAAGGTGATGATGCGGATGAGGATAGCGACGACAAATAACGCCTGCCCAAATCGAAAAAGAAACCCCCGGCCATTGCGCCGGGGTTTTGTTTGCGCCGCTCCTGTAGCGGCAGATGAAAACCTGATAAAGTGTACAGATGAGACCGCGTAGAATCCTCATCCTACAACTGTATACCCTGCTGATGTCCCTGTTTGCCGCGGCTGCAAACGCCGGGGATGATCCGGTCTGTGATGAGCTTTGGCTGACCCGAAATCTGATATTCGACCGGGTGGGGTATTGCTTTGGCTCTACGCTTGGTCAGACGGTTTTTGACAATGAGGATTGCACAACCCGTAGCCCATCGGTTGATACGCCGGATCAGGCGGTGGTGGCGCTGGTACGGGAATATGAGGCGGAATGGTCCTGCGCGGTTGATACCAGCAGGTCCAGAATTGAAACCGCCGCGCTTTCCCGGCTGAAACGGTTGCAGGATCTGCCCGTGGTGACCGGATACGAAAGCAGCTGTATCGGCTGGCAGGGCGCACCGTTTGCATTGCGTCGCGGGCGTGGCCAGGCAGCGCAGATCATCGGGCAGGTCAGCACCGGGGACAGTATCCTATGGGCGCATCATGATATTGACGGCTGGTCCTATGTAACCGCACTGGCGCCCGATGGTCGCATCAATGGGTTTGGCTGGATGCCGGTTATGGACAATGATCTGCTGGTTGGCTCCTGCGATGGGCTTGCCGGCTAAAAGCCTGCGCCGTCAGACCGATTTCCGTGCCCTGAGTGCTGCTGAAATCGTCCCGTCATCGAGGTAGTCCAACTCCCCACCGATCGGCACACCCTGGGCGAGCGAGGTCAGGCGAATGTCGCGCCCTTCCAGTTCATCCGCGATGTAATGGGCCGTTGTCTGGCCGTCGACCGTTGCGTTCAAGGCGAGGATGACTTCGCTGATTTCCTCCTCAGCCACACGTTTCAGCAACCGGGGGATTTTCAACTCTTCCGGGCCAATGGATTCCAGTGCCGATAGCGTGCCGCCGAGCACGTGATAACGCCCCTTGAAGACGGCGGCCCGTTCCATCGCCCAGAGGTCGGCCACATCCTCCACCACGCAGAGTTCGCCGTTGGCGCGGCGTTCGTCCGAACAGATTTCACAGAGTTCAGACGTGCCGATATTGCCGCAGTTCACGCATTCCCGCGCAGACACCGCAACCGCGCCGATCGCATCCGCCAGCGGTGTCAGCAGCAGCGCACGTTTGCGGATCATCTGCAGGACCGCCCGGCGCGCCGACCGCGGGCCAAGCCCGGGAAGGCGGGCCATCAGATCAATCAGGTTTTCAATGTCGCGCGGCGGTTCGGTCAATCTGTCACAGCCCCGGCAGGTTCATATCCTTGGGCAGGCCCATGGATTCGCTCAGTTCGGCCAGTTCGTCGGCGCTGCGCTGGGCGGCTTTGGCCTGGGCGTCCTTGATGGCCGCAAGGATCAGATCTTCCACCACTTCTTTTTCATCGGGGTTGAAGATCGACGGATCAATATCAAGCGCTGTCAGCTCCCCCTTTGCGGTGGCTGTAGCCTTGACCAGCCCGGCACCGCTTTCACCTACAACGGTGATTTTGGTCAGGTTGTCCTGCATTTCGGCCATTTTGCCCTGCAGTTCCTGCGCCTGTTTCATCATCTTGGCCATATCGCCAAGCTGTCCCAAACCTTTCAACATCTTTTGCCTTTCCTATTCCTCTTCGAAGGGGTCCCATTCATCTTCGACCTCGGGCAGCGCTTCTGTCGCGGCCTGTTCTTCGCGTTGATCGGGCGTCCTGATATCGACTATCTTTGCATTGTGAAAGGTGTCAAACACCGCTTTCACCAGCGGGTGTTCGCGCGCCTCATTTTCCAGCGCCAGACGGTCTGCGTTGCGCAGCTCATCAACCGTGGGCGCGCCGCCTTCGGCGACCACGCTGATGGCCCAGCGCGCGCCCGTCCACATCTGGAGCCGCTGGCCAAGGCGCTGCGCCAGATCCGCTGTCGCACCCGGGCCGGGGGAAAATTCGATCCGGCCGGGGCTGTAGCTGATCAGCCGAATGCCGGTTTCAACATCCACCAGAAGCTTTGCATCCCGGTTCGCACGGATCAGCGCGACGACATTTTCAAAGGTTGCATATCGGGCCAGCGGGTTCGCCTCTGCCGGGGCTACGGCAAGGACGCTGCCGGAGGATGTGCCTTGTGTGCTTAGGGTCGCAGTCGCCTGTGTCGGGGCGGATGAAGGTCGCGCGCCACCGCTGCCGCCACCGCCGGGGGTTGGCGGCACAGGCGGCGTGTCCTGAAGTTTGCGTAGCAGTTCCTCTGGCGTTGGCAGATCGGCCACATGGGTCAACCGTATGACGGCCATTTCCGCCGCCATCATCGCATTTGGTGCCTGGCCCACCTCTTCCAGTGCTTTCAGCAGCATCTGCCACATACGGGTCAATACGCGCATCGGCACCGCCCCGGCCATTGCCTGACCGCGATCACGTTCATCCGGGGAAACGGTTGGGTCTTCGGCTGCATCGGGGGTGATCTGCACGACCGAAACCCAATGGGTGATTTCCGCAAGGTCGCGCAGAATTGCCAGTGGATCAGCCCCATCGGCGTATTGCTGTGAAAGCTCGGTCAGGGCGTCTGCTGCCGCGCCTTTGAGGATCAGTTCAAACAGGTCAAGCACCCGCCCCCGATCCGCGAGGCCGAGCATCGCGCGCACCTCATCCGCCCCGGTTTCACCGCTGCCCTGAGCAATCGCCTGATCAAGAAGTGACAGCGCGTCGCGCACCGATCCCTCGGCGGCGCGTGTGATCAGGGCAAGCGCATCTTCGGCAACGGAAGCACCTTCTTTTGCAACAATGGCCTGAAGGTGCGCGATCATCACCTCCGGCTCAATCCGGCGCAGGTCAAAGCGCTGGCAGCGCGACAGCACCGTGACCGGCACTTTGCGGATTTCGGTGGTGGCAAAGATGAATTTGACGTGCTCGGGCGGCTCTTCC
>CAYTUW010000148.1:0-7209 GCA_964441435.1 uncultured Rhodobacterales bacterium | reverse complement strand
CGAACATCACGCCGATCTTCATCCGGATCTGGTTGATGAAGATGACCATGCAGTTGCTGCGCGCGATGGAGCCGGTGAGTTTGCGCATCGCCTGGCTCATCAGACGGGCGTGGACCCCAACGGAGCTGTCGCCCATATCGCCTTCCAACTCGCTTTTCGGGGTCAGCGCCGCAACGGAGTCGACCACCACCATATTGACCGCGCCGGATCGCACCAGCGTGTCGGTGATTTCCAGCGCCTGCTCACCGGTATCCGGCTGGGAGATCAGCAGCTCATCCAGATCAACGCCGAGCTTTTTGGCATATTGCGGATCAAGCGCATGTTCCGCATCCACAAAGGCACAAACGCCGCCCTTCTTCTGTTCCTCGGCCACGCAATGCAGCGTCAGCGTTGTCTTGCCGGAACTTTCAGGACCATAGATTTCAACGATCCGCCCTTTAGGCAGCCCGCCGATGCCAAGGGCGATATCGAGGCCAAGTGACCCTGTCGATGTCGCCTCGATTTCCTGAATGGCGTTTTCGCCGCCCAGTTTCATGATGGAGCCCTTGCCAAATTGCCGTTCAATCTGGGCCAGCGCGGAATCGAGCGCCTTTTGCTTATCGGATTCGCGTTTATCACTCATTTTCAGAAGATCTGCCGTTGCCATTGTTTTGTTCCTTATTCCACACCCTGTTGAGGGCGGCAATTACACTCTTGTTCACCTCTTGTTCCTTTATCTATGAGGTCAAAAGGGGAACATTTCAACTCCTATTTTACAAATCGACTTTTGCCGACAAGGGTTAATGGATAGTTTACAAACCAAATCAAACTTATGACTTTATTGCTTTTTCGGGGGCTAAATTGCTGATTTTCTGGAAAGAAAGACTGGTTGTGCTTGCTGTACCCAAAACAGGGACAACCGCGCTGGAAGAGGAGCTAGGCCCCCGTGCTGATATTGCTTTTCGGCACCCCCCCGCTCTGAAACATGCCAATGTCGATCAGCTAAATGGCCCGTACGCCCGGTTGTTTCGCCCTTTCACCCCGGATGATTTCCAGTTTGTCGGCGTCATGAGGAATCCCATTGACTGGCTCCAAAGCTGGCATCGCTATCGGTCCCGCGAAGAGATCAAGGGAACGGAACGCAGCACCGCAGGCGTGGATTTCAACGGTTTTGTACGGGCGTATCTTGCAAAATCACGGCCAAAATACGCCCGCATCGGTTCCCAGGCCCGCTTCTTACAGGGCAAGACGCACCAATATACAAACACAATGATTTTCGATTATGCGCATATCGCCGGGCTTTATCGATATCTCGAACAACAGCTTGGCCGGACGCTGTCGGTCAAAATCCGCAATACATCGCCGCAGCTTTCTGAGCAGAATCTGGACCCGGATCTAGAGGTAGCGTTACGTGCCGCATATCCGCAGGATTTCGCACTTTACCAGCAACTGCACGCATAATAGCAATAGCTACAACGGCTGATCAGTTCAGACAGCGCCCCACCTCGGTTGTCAGTTCTGTTAACGAAAACGGTTTTGGAAGGAAGGTGGAATTCGGGATTTTTCCCTCTGATTCATCAAAAGCGTCTTCGGCGTACCCCGAAACAAAAACCACCCGAACGCCGGGCCTGTCCTTCAGGGCCTCGCGCACCCATGTCGGCCCATCCATACCCGGCATAACGACGTCGGTGACAAACAGGTCGATTTTCAGGTCCGGGTCTTCCAGCGTTTTCAGGGCTTCTTCTGCGCTTTCGGCTTCCAAGACGGTATAGCCGCGCATCCGCAGGGCCCGCGCTGCAAACGCCCGCACGGGTATTTCATCTTCGACCAGCAGAACAACACCGCTCGTGCGTGCCGGTTGCGACTCTTCTTCAGCCGCTTCGGCTATTATGTCATCGGGCAACGCCTGCGCTTCCGGGGCATGATAACTTGGGAAATATAAAGAGAATGTTGTGCCCGAACCAACAATGCTGTCGGCAAAAATAAAACCACCGGACTGCTTCACAATCCCATAGGCCATCGACAATCCAAGCCCGGTCCCCTTGCCCGCCCGTTTGGTGGTGTAGAATGGTTCAAAGACCTTGGACAATCGGTCAGGCGGAATTCCACAACCCTGATCCGCAACGCGAATACATACATACTCCCCCGCGGGGACCTCGGCACGGTCCCGGCGCAGTGGCGCTTCTATCCGTTTCATCAGTGTTTCAATCTGAATTTCGCCACCGTCCGGCATCGCGTCGCGCGCATTGACAACCAGGTTCATCAAGACCTGTTCCAGTTGCCGCTTGTCTGCGCGCATTGGCTGCAAGGCTGGGTCATGGGTCAGGCTAAGTGACAGGTTTCCGCCCACCAGGCGATTCAGAAGATGAGTAAGTTCTGACAAGGCATCCCGCAAATCTATCACTTCGGGTTGCAGGGTCTGTTTGCGGGAAAACGCCAGCAACTGGCCAACAAGGCTGGCAGCCCGGTTCGAGTTTTCATTGATCTGCATAAGATCGGAGTAGTCCTGATCACCGGAATCATGGCGCATCAACAGCAGATCACAATGCCCTGAAATCGCTGTCAAAAGGTTATTGAAATCATGGGCAACACCGCCCGCAAGTTGCCCGATCGCCTGCATTTTCTGGCTTTGCACGAACTGCGCTTCAAGCGTTTTGAGTTCGGTTGCATCCGCCAGCACCCCAAGCAGCAACGAGCTGTCCCCGTGAACATTTGGCTCAAGCGTTATCTGCAGGAACACCTCTTCTTCGGTTCGACGGGCCCTGATCACCTCAGAATGGGGAACACGTTTTCCTTCGAGCGCGCCGTCTATCCAATCCCTTACGGAACGACCAAGCCCTTCAACGAGGTCAGAAACCGTAAACTCACCGGTATCCGGCATGTTGAGCAACTGGCGCGCAAGCTGATTGGCCTTTTCAATCTTGCCGCCACGCGAAATCGACAGCAACGGTACAGGCAAATCGGAAAACGCCGGCGTTTCGCGTGAAGCGGTTTCTGTTTTGATGCCAGGTACGAAATAGATTTCGCGGCGCCCCCCGGCCCCCTCGATCTCTGCAACATGGGTTTGAACCGGGCCGTCACGCCCGAGAATTTCCTGCGGCTCTCCGGGGCGCACCGGCAGCTCTGGGAAAATCCGGTCAATAGATTTGACGCGCCCGCCCAGAACACGGCGCATTGCCTCATTCATAAACAGCACGGTCCCGCTGCCCGATGCGGTCAGCATTGGCAGGCTCAACCCCTCCGCACCGCGCGTATTGACCGCCCGTTCGCCAAAATCCTCCAACCGCCAAAGATACAGCCCCTGTGCCAGGGGATGCACCGACAGGCGAATTTGGCCACGGCGGGTCACAACATCCTCCCGCGCGGAAAGCTGGGCCTGGGCGCGGTTTTGCAGCCGGAACAACACAGCGGCGGGATTGGCAAAGACATCACGAAACGCCTGGGCCAGCGGATGGTTAAGACACTCCCCGCCCCGGTCGAGCGCAGCCGGGTTTGCATAAATGACCATGCCATCACGATTGGTGACAAAAGTGGGTGCCTGATCCTTGTCAGCGTAGGATGAAACAGCGCGGATAGTCCGGATATTGGTGAGCCCCGCAAAGCGTTGCAGGAGGATCATAATTGCCGCGGCGAATGCCAGGCCGAGGCCTGCACCCAGCATGATGAACGAAGGCAATCCGGGCGCAAGCATCAACGAACCGCCGGTCAGTATCACCGACAGCACACAGATCTGAACGAGCCGCGACGCGGCCCAATTCCCCATCCAACCTGCCGTTGTTTCTGCTGAAACCGGATTTGTCACTCGGTCCCCCTCAATGATTCGAGTGACCCTATTTCGGCTGAAAACCGTTAAGTCCCAATTAAGAAAACACCGGCACGATCACATCTTTTGGGCGAGTATTTAGATCGGGCGCTCGCGCGTCAAGACGGTCAACCCGAATCCATCCCCCCCGTCGGTCGGGGTTTGGCAGCCCTGAAACACGATGCGCCAGCCGGGATATTGTTCCAGAAAACGATCAATCTGTTCTTCGTTTTCGGCACGAAAAACGGAACATGTGGCATAGGCCAGGAACCCGCCATCTGCGACAAGAGTGACGACCTGGTCAAGGATTTCGGCCTGAAGGGTGCAAAGTTCTGCCAGGCGGGCACCCGTCAGTTTCCATTTCTGGTCCGGGGTACGCCGCCAGGTTCCGGACCCGCTACAGGGTGCATCAACAAGCACCAGATCATAGGGGGCGTAATTCCCGGCCGTACCGGGGGCAAGGGTTTTGATCTCCGTACCGGCGCGCGTACTGCGAATGGAAATATCCTTCATCCGGGCCGCGGATATGTCGTGTGCATAGACGCGGGCCTCGGTTTGCGCCGCAATCGCCAACGCCTTACCGCCGCCGCCGGCACAATAGTCAAGGACACGCATGCCGAATTTGATCGGCAACTGCGCGACGGCCCATTGAGAGGCGCGGTCCTGAATTTCAACGGCACCCGCCAAATATGGCTCAGAGCGTATCACCTGTCGGGCACCCGATGTGACCCGTGCCGCCTGCTGCAAATCAGGATCGACAGCAATTTCTATGCCTTCGGCGGCCAGTGCTTCGCGGATGCCCACCACGCTGCCGCTTCTGGGGTTAATCCGCAACCAAAGGGGCGCGCGTTCTCTCATAGCGGTAAGGGTAGATGACATGCCCTGCCCAAGCGATTGCTCTGTCTCGGGCTGCAACCAGCCCGGCCAGTCATATGTTTCTTCAAATCCCGGCGGCATGGGAACATACCCCTGTTCAACGGGAGAAAGCGGCGCAGGCGCGTGGGCGATACCGGTAAATATCTGTGCGGGATCCTGGTCCAAATGCCTAAGCAAACCAAGCATAATCCCGCGCCCGGTCATCCCACCGCCAGCCCGTGCACAGCTTGCCCGTTTTCGAAGAGCGTCAAAGACGTGGTCTCTGACGGCGCGACGATCCTTTGACCCGGCATAACGCGCGCCGCGCGCCCAGTTTGTCAGCGCCTTTTCCGCAGGTGCGCCCTGCAGAATCTGATCCAGAACTTCAATCGCCGCGCTCACGCGTGCTGCGGGCGTCATGCTGTGATCATCGCTTTAGGCTCGCCCGGCGATAGCGCAGCATCAGGCGAGCCGATAGTTCGGGCTTTCACGAGTGATCTGAACGTCATGTACATGGCTTTCCTTTAGCCCCGCCCCAGTGATCCGCACGAACTCCGCCGTGCGACGCATGTCATCGACGGTTGCGGACCCGGTATACCCCATCGCAGCACGCAGCCCCCCGACGAGCTGATGGATAACCGCACCAGCACTGCCCTTGTAAGGCACCTGCCCCTCGATCCCTTCGGGCACAAGCTTGTCGCTTGCGGCGTCCTTCTGGAAATATCGGTCGGCAGAGCCGCGCGCCATTGCGCCAAGACTGCCCATGCCACGGTAGGATTTAAAGCTGCGCCCCTGATAGAGGATGACTTCGCCCGGGCTTTCGTCTGTTCCTGCGATCATGCTGCCAACCATCGCACAGGACGCTCCTGCTGCGATCGCCTTGGCGAAATCGCCGGAAAACTTGATGCCGCCGTCGGCAATGACCGGCACGCCACTTTCGGCAGCCCCTGCCGCGCTGTCCATGATCGCGGTCAGTTGCGGCACCCCAACGCCCGCCACCATTCGAGTGGTGCAGATAGAGCCGGGGCCAATTCCAACCTTGACCGCATCCGCGCCAGCACCAATCAGGGCGCGCGTACCTTCGGTCGTGGCCACATTCCCGGCAACGATCTGCACCTCGTTTGACAGTTTCTTGGCCCGTTCAACAGCCTGGCCGACCCCTTCGGAATGGCCGTGCGCGGTGTCAATCACCACCATATCGACGCCCGCATCAATCAGTGCTTCGGTGCGTTCAAACCCCGCATCCCCGACGGTGGAGGCCGCCGCAACCCGAAGCCGCCCGAGTTCATCCTTGCAGGCCGCCGGGTTCAACACCGC
Organism: uncultured Rhodobacterales bacterium; assembly: GCA_964441435.1. Taxonomy (GTDB): domain Bacteria; phylum Pseudomonadota; class Alphaproteobacteria; order Rhodobacterales; family Rhodobacteraceae; genus CAYTUW01. The sequence continues at coordinate 1,256 of CAYTUW010000148.1, read as the reverse complement.
CTGTTCCGTGTCTTTCAGCGTCAAAAGCCCCGTCAGCTTGCCCTTCCCATCGGTCACAAGAAGTTTCTCAATGCGCCGGGCCTTCATCACCGATTTGGCTTCATCAAGTTCAACGGGTTCCCGCATCACCGCCAGATCCTCTGACGTCATCATCACCGAGACTGGCGTTGCATCATCACTTGCAAACCGCATATCCCGGTTGGTCACGATCCCAACAACGCGGCCGCCCTCGCCAACCACCGGAAACCCGGTCACGCGATAGCGCTCCTGCAGCGCCTTGGCATCCGCGAGCGTCTGGTCCGGCGTCAGGGTAATGGGGTTGTAAACGATCCCCGACACAAAGCGCTTTACCCGGCGCACCTGGCGCGCCTGTTCGTCCAGATCAAGGTTGCGGTGAATGACGCCCATACCGCCTGCCTGCGCCATGGCAATCGCCATGCGGTCCTCTGTCACCGTATCCATCGCGCTGGAAAGCAGCGGGATATTCAGCCGGATACGGCGTGTGACATAGGTAGAAGTGTCGGCTGTCGACGGCAGCACGTTGGATGCGGCCGGGACCAGAAGAACGTCGTCGAAGGTGAGCGCCTCGCGAATCTCCATGGTGTATCTCCTTGGATGCTTCGTTTGACGCGTCCCTATCGCATGGAAACCGGGCAGGTGAAAGGGCTATTTCTTCGCCAAGGCCTTTGCCTGCGCGGCAAGATCGCGTGCGGCTGCCGCAAACAAGGCAATGTCGCCGCCAATGCCGAGAAACCTGACCCCCAAATCAACCAGATGGGGCACATCAGCCGGGTCAAATGTAATCGTGCCAAGCAATTTTCCCGCTGCCTGTGTCCGTGCGGAGATATGGGCGATGGCCTCTTGCACCTCAGGGGCGGACGGATTGCCCGGATAGCCCATGTCCGCTGATAAATCAGCAGGGCCGATGAACACACCATCGACACCCTCAACCGCGGCAATCGCGTCGATGTTGTCCAGCGCCTTGCGGCTTTCGGCCTGCACAAAGACACAGATCTGCTCATTCGCGGTTGTGACATAATCAGCGGTCGCCCCGTAGAAAGACGCCCGCGCCTGTCCTGCCCCCATGCCGCGATGGCCGGTCGGCGGGTAGCGACAGGCCCGCGCGATGCGCCGCGCTTCTTCTGCGTCATCAACCATCGGCACAACAAGCGTTTGCACCCCGATATCAAGCGCCCGTTTCAGCAACCAATCTTCGCCAGAGGCTACACGCATAGCGACCGAGGCCCAACCTGACG
>CAYTUW010000147.1:0-7252 GCA_964441435.1 uncultured Rhodobacterales bacterium | reverse complement strand
CCCCCCCACACCAATGTCAATTCTTCAATCTCCGGCTTTGATCATATCCCGTATCTTTACCGCCTTTTCAAAATGATCCAGCTGATGCGTTCTGATCCACCAGGTAGCAACCTCCATCAAGGCCTCCGGGTCGTCATTTTTATTGGCAAAAAACGCGTAGAACGACAGGCCGACGTTTTCGCCTTTCTGTTGGATCTTGGCGTCGCAAATGGCGATCACTCTCTGTCGCAAACTATCCCGCATATCGGTGCCTTAAATTTCCGGAACAATCACTTTATCTGACGTTTTCGGAAAGCGCGATCAGCCTCCTGACAGTGCGCTTGTTGCGCGCAGGTCCGCCATGGGCACCTTATTGCCGCCCCCGACATCCACCCCCCGCAAAAGCGCTGCGTAGCGTTCCATAGGCCTTCCCCTGTGTCAGAACTCGCATTATCCTGCGCATATGGATCGCGCCACCGTCAACCGCATTTGCGCCGCCCTGCCCGGGGCCGAAGTCTCCGACCCCTGGGGTGGCGGTCATGACGCGTGGAAAGTCGGGGGCAAGATGTTTGCCTGCATTGGATCACTGGACACCGGGGTTTCGGTCAAGACACCGGACATCGAAACCGCCCAGATGCTGATAGAGGTTGGCCACGCCGAACGCGCGCCCTACTTTCACAAAAGCTGGGTCCATCTGCCCTGGGGGATGGTGGATGAGGCAGAACTGAAGGATCGGCTCGAAGCGTCCTATCAGTTGATCCGTTCAAAACTGCCTAAAAAGGTGCAGGCCGCGCTCGGCTGATCCGTCAATTTCTGTGATCCCGGTCAGCAGGTTTCGCCATTTGACAATTTTTGCGCCCCGTGATCGCGTCCGCAGCGGACAGCGCAGGAATGACAATGGAATTTTCACAACGGATAACCGGGCTCACAGGTGGCAGCGATGGCTATACATTGGTTCCCGGAACGGATCATTTGCCGACCGTTTGCTGAACGAGGAACTGATCGCCACCATGCCCGGCGAAAGCTTTGGCGAAGCGGCCCGTGGCCATATCCGGGTTGCGATGACCATTGCGGATGATGAATTTGCTGAGGCATTCGAACGCCTTCTTGCCTTTGCCGAGCGGAATCTTGAAGAATCTTGAATAAGTGCCCGTTTTTCGGCGTCATGGGCCAAGCGAATCGCTATGCTCCTCCCATGTTGTTTCATTTGCCAAAAGATGATGTGCTTTACGACGCGCTCCTTACCCGCGACACCGCTTACGAGGGCCGCGCCTGGGTTGGCGTGCTCTCAACCGGAATTTTCTGCCGTCTCACCTGCCCTGCCCGCAAACCAAAGCGCAAAAATTGCAGTTTTTACGCTTCGGTTGCGGAATGCATCGAGGCAGGTCTTCGCCCCTGCAAACGCTGTAAGCCACTTGATGCGCTGAACGACGATCCGATGGTGGCGACATTGCTATCGGCGCTGGACGCAGATCCAACGCGGCGCTGGGGCGAAGAAGATATCCAAGCGCTTGGCTTTGACCCCTCAACCGTCAGGCGCAGCTTCAAACGCCTTTTTGGCCTGACCTTCCTGGACATGGCCCGCCAAAGGCGGCTGGCGCTGGGCTTCTCTGCCCTGGCTGACGGGCAAAAGGTGATCGACGCCCAGCTTGCTGCAGGATTTGACTCGCCAAGTGCGTTTCGACAGGCATTCGCCCGCCTGCTTGGCGTGGCCCCTGGCAGTTTTCGCGCCGATGCGATCCTGCGGGCTGATTGGTTTGAAACGCCGCTGGGACCAATGCTGGCGGTTGCCGATAAACGCCATTTGCACCTCTTGGAATTTCTCGATCGCAAGGCGCTGCCGACTGAGCTCAAACGAATGATGCGGGATTGTCCGGGCGGAATCGGGATTGGCACCTCCCCCGCTATCGCCCAGATCAAGGCAGAGCTTGATCGCTTCTTTGCCGGCATAAGTGCTGATTTCCAGACCCCGCTTGCGCTCCATGGCACGGAGTTTCAGAAAACGGTCTGGCATGCGCTACGCGAAATCCCGGTTGGCGAAACCCGCAGTTACGGCGCCCTTGCGGCGACGCTTGAACGCCCAACGGCAACCCGCGCCGTCGCCCGCGCGAACGGGGCCAACAGCCTTGCAATCATCGTGCCTTGCCATAGGGTGATCGGGGCAGACGGAACGCTGACCGGATACGGAGGCGGGATATGGCGCAAGCAGCGCCTGATCGACATAGAACAGCAGTTGAGGACCCAATCATGAGCCATGATCCCGGCGCCGCTTTCCGCGCCCTCCACCAGCCCGGCAACCCCTTTGTTATGGCCAACGCCTGGGATATCGGCAGTGCAAAGATGCTTGCAGGCCTTGGGGCAAAAGCGATTGCAACCTCTTCGGCAGCGCATGCTTTTACCCTTGGCGGCCCAGACGGCAGCGTGGACCGTGACGCAGCCCTTGCTCATGCCCAGGATCTTGTTGCTGCGGTGAATATCCCCGTCTCAGGTGATTTTGAAAACGGCTATGGCGATGACCCTGAAACCTGTGCTGAAACCGTGCGGCTTGCGGCCGAAGCCGGGCTTGCGGGTATATGTATCGAGGATACAGCCCTGCCCTCCGCTGAACCCTATGCATTTGAGCTGACCATCGAACGCATGCGCGCCGCCGCGGCCGCCGCGCGCGCCCTGCCAAAGGATTTTGTCCTGATCGGACGGTGTGACGGGCTGATGCTGCAAAGCTATGATCTTGACGAGGCGCTGCGCCGCCTGACCGCGATGGCCGAGGTTGGCGTTGATGGGCTCTACGCCCCCTTGCCTGCCAACATGGAAGACCTCAAACGCATCTGCGCGGCAACCCCGCTTCCAGTCAATGCGCTGGCCGCTGGCCCTTACACCAGGGTCAGCCTCGCGGAATTCGCCGCTGTCGGTGTCGCGCGCATATCTCTCGGCTCCGCACTTGCGCGTGCAACGCACCGGGTGATCCACGAGGCAGCGCAGGCCATGTTCGGGGATGGGGATTTCACCCCGCTGTCAAAGTCCATCTCTGGCGATGTGGTGGACAATCTGTTGAAATAGCTGTCTTCTTTTCTGCGAAATACTCCTATTCGGCAAATGCCACGCAGAAAGACAATGACATGAATCACGACGATCTGAACCACTGGTCCAAACGCGCCGCCGATTGGGCGCATGCCTATCACAACGGCCTGCGTGACCGTCCGGTACGCCCCGATGTCAGCCCCGGCGAAATCGCGGCAAAATTGCCCGCCGCCGCACCAGAAGCGCCAGAACCGCCAGAGGCGCTTTTTGGCGATTTCGAAGCCCTGGTGCCAGACGCCATGACACATTGGCAGCACCCGCGCTTCTTTGCCTATTTCCCGGCCAATGCCTCGCCTGCATCCATGCTGGCTGAACAGCTTGCCAATGCGATTTCTGCGCAGGCGATGCTATGGCAAACCGCTCCTGCCGCCAATGAGATGGAGGAGGTGATGATCCGCTGGTTGCGTGATGCGCTTGGGCTGGCAGGCCATTTCACCGGCACCATCCACGACAGCGCCACCACGGCAACCCTGTCCGCCGTTATCACCATGCGCGAAGCAGCACTCGGCCACAAAGGCGTAACAGAAGGGCTGTCGGGTCAACCGACCCTGCGGCTTTATGCTTCTGCACAAACCCATTCCTCCGTTGACAAGGCGGCGCGGCTATCGGGCATCGGGCAGGACAACCTTGTCAAAGTGGCAACCGATCCGACCCATGCGATGGACCCTGGCGCACTTGATGCGGCGATCCGGGCGGACCTTGCGCAAGGGCTGAAACCGGCTGGCGTTGTTCTTTGCGTCGGCGGCACTTCCATAGGGGCATCAGACCCGATAGCGGATTGTATTGCGGTTGCAAAATCCCATGGGCTGATGGTGCATGTCGATGCTGCCTGGGCCGGGTCCGCCATGATTTGTGCAGAACTGCGCCACCTATGGCACGGTGTCGATGGTGCCGATAGCATCGTCTTTAACCCTCATAAATGGCTCGGCGCACAGTTTGATTGCGCGATCCAGTTCATTGCCGACCCATTGCCCCAGATCAACGCGATGGGCCTCAGGCCCGAATATCTGAAAACCCAAGGGGCCGATGAAATTGTGAATTACAACGAATGGACCGTGCCGCTTGGCCGCCGTTTCCGGGCGCTGAAAATCTGGTTCACCCTGCGCGCCTATGGGCTCTCCGGTCTGCGTGATCGCATCCGCAACCACATCACCTGGGCGAAGGAAGCAGAGGCCGCCATCGCCGCCCTGCCGGGCTGCGAGATCACCACCCCTTCTGCCCTGTCGCTCTTCACCTTCCGCCTTACTGCGGGGGATGTGGCCACGGCCGCCCTTCTGGAGCGGATCAACCGCGACGGGCGGATTTACTTGACCCAGACCCGGCATGAAGGCCAGTTTGTCATCAGGGTGCAGGTCGGCCAGTTTGATTGCACCCGTGATGACGTCATGATGATCCCAGAGGTTATCACCGATCTGATGTGAGGAAAGAATGTTTCGTAAATTATTGATATTGCTAACGATACTTCCATGTGTCGCTTTTGCGCAAAGCTATCCGAATTATAGCTCCACCTATGTAAACGACCTCGGGAACCTTATTGAGGATCAGACGGAGGCTGAAATCATCGCCGCCCTGACCACGCTGCGCGAGGACACCGGTGTCGAAGCCACCGTTCTGACCCTTGACAGTTGGAAGGCCTATGGCGGCCACAACACCATCGAAAGCTTTGCCACCGGGTTGTTCAATCACTGGGGCATTGGTGATGCGGAAAAGAATGATGGCATCCTGATCCTGGTTGCAGAGGAAGAACGCGCCATGCGGATCGAACTTGGTTCGGGCTATCCGCGCAGCTATGACATTTACGCAGGCGATGTGATTGACGGATCCTTTCTACCATCCTTCCGCAACGAAAATTATAATGACGGTATCAGGATCGGCACGATGGCGGTGATCGAAAATATAGCGCGGCGCCATGCCGGGGGGCTGGAACCACCGGAACGCCCGAACAACGAAGGCAGCGGCGGCGTCCTCGGCTGGGTGATTGGTGTGCTGGCGGTCCTTGGCGCTGGCATTGTGTGGCTGGTGCGCAAGTTTTCCATCGGCAACAAACCCTGCCCATCCTGTGGGCAGAAGCACCTATCCCGCACCCGCGAGACCCTTGAAAAGGCCACAACCAAATCCGCAGGGCGCGGTGAACAGACCATCACCTGCGGCAACTGTGACTACCGCGATGTCTCCACCTATACGATTTCACGGATTTCACGGTCCTCTTCCTCTTCTGGTGGCTCCTTTGGCGGCGGCTCTTCGTCCGGCGGCGGCGCATCCGGCAAGTGGTGAGAAAACAGCACGAAGGTGAAAACAAGCAGGACAGGGCCTGATGCCCCCGGGGTTGCGATCAGGGCGAGCATGATGCCCTGAGGGGCCCGGCCATTACCCTGGCACGGAGGAAACGCTTTCCCGAATGCAGCGATTACGTCCATCCTGCGATGGGCGACCGTAGCTCACCAAAGGAATGGGCTGAAAACCGCAACCCCGATCTGATCGCCCGCGCCACCCTACGAAAAGAACTGCCCCTGGCTGCCCCCCGGCAGTCGCCCTAACCCCCCGCGCTTGACCAGGCGATCCGGGCGAGGTTCAGGATCCACCTGCCGCCTGCGCTGCTTTGACCTTTTGCGCCAGATCTCGTGCGATGGCAATTGCGCCCTTGATCTTGTCAGAGGTTTTCTTCCATTCCCGGCGCACGACGATCTTGTTGTCCCGGACTTTGGCAAGCCCGCGCTGATCCTCAATGAATTCGACCAGCCCTTTGGGACTGGCGAATTTGTCATTGTGAAACTGAATCGTCGCGCCCTTTGGCCCACCATCGAGTTTCGCAATGCCGGCGCGTTTGCACATCGCCTTGATCCTGACGACCAGCAGCAGCGTGTTGACCTCTTTCGGCAGCGCACCAAAACGGTCGATAAGCTCCGCCGCGAACCCTTCCAGTTCGACTTTCGTGGTCAGCCCCGAAAGACGGCGATACAGCCCAAGCCGCACATCTAGATCGGGCACGTAATCCTCCGGGATCAGCACCGGCACGCCAAGGTTGATGGTCGGTGCCCATTGGTCGTCCGCATCCGTCAGCCCCTCCATCTCTCCGGCTTTGATCTTGGCGATCGCCTCTTCCAGCATGGATTGATACAGCTCATACCCGACCTCGCGCATCTGGCCGGATTGTTCTTCGCCAATCAGGTTCCCGGCGCCGCGGATATCAAGATCCTGAGAGGCCAGCGTGAACCCGGCCCCAAGCGTATCAAGGCTGCCGAGCACGCGCAGGCGTTTCTGGGCATTCGGCGTCAGCGGCACGCGGGGTTTTGTCGTGAGGTAGGCATAGGCGCGGGTTTTACTTCGCCCGACCCGACCACGGATCTGGTAAAGCTGCGCCAACCCGAACATGTCGGCGCGATGCACCACCATCGTGTTGGCGGTTGGAATATCAAGGCCGCTTTCAACAATCGTGGTGGCCAGCAGCACATCATATTTGCCATCGTAAAAGGCGTTCATCCGGTCATCAAGCTCGCCCGCAGCCATCTGCCCATGCGCGGTGATGAAACTTACCTCGGGCACGTGGTCGGTCAGGAATTCCTCAATCTCTCTCAGGTCGGAAATGCGCGGCACGACATAAAAGCTCTGCCCGCCGCGATAATGTTCACGCAGCAGCGCCTCGCGGATGGTCACGCCATCAAATTCGCTGACATAGGTGCGGATCGCCAGCCGATCGACAGGCGGCGTGCCGATGATCGACAATTCCCGCACCCCGGATAGCGACATCTGCAATGTGCGCGGGATCGGCGTTGCAGTCAGGGTCAGGACATGGATGTCAGAGCGCAGTTGTTTCAGCCGTTCCTTGTGGGTCACGCCGAAATGCTGTTCCTCATCAATAATCAGCAGACCAAGGTTCTTGAACCGGATGTTCTTGGCCAGCAGCGCATGGGTACCAATGACAATATCAGCGGTGCCGCGCGCCATGGCGTCACGGGTCTGGTCAGCCTCCTTTGCCGACACAAACCGGCTAAGCGTGCGCACCTCAACCGGGAAACCGCGGAACCGTTCGGAAAAGCTTTGATAATGTTGCCGGGCAAGCAAGGTGGTCGGGGCAATCACCGCAACCTGAACCCCGGACATGGCGGCGACAAAGGCGGCGCGCATTGCCACCTCCGTCTTACCAAAGCCGACATCGCCACAAACCAGCCGATCCATCGGTTGTCCGGATGCCATG
>CAYTUW010000146.1:0-7279 GCA_964441435.1 uncultured Rhodobacterales bacterium | reverse complement strand
GATGGGCCAAAGCTGGGAACCACCAAACACTCAAATCGCCGACAAGGCGATTTTCCATGTGGTTGACCTCAAAGGCCCAGCGTTTCCTGCAATCCCTTCAGCGCTGTCTTCTCAGCTTCCCCCCAGCCCGCGCCGCGTGATTTCAACAGCGTGGCCTCTGAACGATGCACAAGCCCGTCAGACAATATCTTCAAATGGTTGGCGCGCAGGGTTTCCCCCGTCGACGTAATGTCCGCAATCGCCTCTGCGGTTTCGTTCTTCACTGTGCCTTCGGTCGCGCCCTGACTGTCAACAAGCTGGTAATCTGCCACCCCGTGGTCACGCAGGAATTCACGGATCAGGCGATGGTATTTCGTGGCGATGCGCAGCCGGAAGCCATGCTTGCGCCGAAACTGCGCGGCGGCGGCGTCAAGGTCTTCAACACAGGTGACATCAACCCAGATCTTCGGCACGGCGATCACCAGATCCGCCTGCCCGAACCCCATCGGCGCAATTTCCGCCACCCGGCTTTCCCAACTTGCCAGCTTTTCCCGCACAAGGTCGGTGCCCGTCACGCCAAGGTGCAGGCGACCTGCTGCCAATTCGCGCGGAATCTCCCCCGCCGACAGCAATACAAGCTCCAGGTCAGCGCCCTCAACCGCCCCCGCATATTCCCGCTCCGACCCTGCCCGGCGCAGCGTCACGCCGCGTTTGCCGAACCAGTCGAATGTCTTTTCCATCAGCCGCCCCTTGGACGGCACGCCAAGCTTGATCGTCATGCCACACCCCCTGCAGCCAGCAGGATTTCCGGCCGGATCACGCCGCCCACCGCGGGGATCGACCGCCCCTGCCCCAGCCGTTCGGTCAGCGCGTCATACCGCCCACCGGTGGCCACCGGCGGCAGGTCCGGGCGTGCCTGCGCCGAAAAGCTGAAGACGAACCCATCGTAATATTCCATCGACGACCGCCCGTGACTCAGGTCAAAATCCAACCCGGCCACGTCAATACCCCGTGCCGTCATGGCCTCCAACCTTGCCTCAAGCGTCACTATCGCGGGGCCGACAGCGGGCACATCCACAGCAATATCCTTTAGTGTTTCCAAGGCGTTGGGGGCAGTTTCCCGCAACCCGAGCAGGGTTTCAAGCACCTCTGCCTCACTGCCGGAAATCGGCGCCTCTGACGCATCTATACGGATCGCATCCAGCCGTTCGGCTATTTCATCAACGCCGCGCATTCCCACGGCTGGCGCGGCGGCCTCAAGCAGCACGTCGATGCTATTGGTTTCCAATAGCGCCAACACCCTGTCTCGTCCCGGAACATCACGCCGCCCGGCAAACCGTTCAATCAATGACCGAAAACGGCGTGGCCGCCAGATGTGACGCAGCAATGCGGCCCGGCGCCGTTCAGATACGGACAAGGCATTGACCGCCGCCAGCAGCACCCCGATATCCCCGGTCACGGCGTGTAGGCCAACCTCTCCCATCGCTTCAGCAAAGAGCGCAAAGACCTCCGCATCGGCAGCGGCCGGATTTTCACGGTCAAAGACCTCATAACCGACCTGCAGGTATTCGCTTGGCCGCCCGGTGTCTTCCTCCTGCCGCCGAAAGACCTCCCCCGCGTAGGTATAACGCGCAGGCTCCGCACCGTCGCGCATATGGCGTTCGACCACCGGCACGGTGAAATCAGGCCGCAGCATCTGTTCCCCGCGCAAAGGATCATGGGTGACATAGGCGCGCGCGCGGATGTCCTCGCCATAAAGGTCAAGCAACGTCGCGGCGGGCAGCAGGATGTCCGCCTCCACCAGTTCGGCCCCCGCCGCAACAAAATGCGCCGACAGCCGCGCCGCCGCGGCCCGCGCGTCAGGTTTCGGAACCATCAGCCCTGCCCTTTGAGCATCGCTTTAACCTCAGCCACGAGGTCCGCGCGCGAAACTTCCTTTTGCGCTGGCTGCGCTTTCCATTCCTCATGGCTCGCGCTTTCGGCAATTTTCGCGCCAAGGATCAGGTCCTTGAGCTGAACAACCCCCTTTTCGGCCTCATCCCCGCCCTGAATAATGGCCACGGGGGAGCGTCGTTTATCGGCGTATTTCAACTGGTTGCCAAAGTTCTTTGGGTTGCCGAGGTAAACTTCGGCGCGAATGCCCGCCTGCCGCAGTTCCGCAACCATGGCCTGATAATCGCCCATCCGATCGCGGTCCATAACCGTCACGACGACGGGGCCGGTGGCCTCCCCTATCATGCGGCCCTTTTCCCGCAACGCGGCGAGCAGACGGTCAACACCAATGGAAATACCGGTCGCTGGCACGGCCTGCCCGGTGAAGCGTTTCACAAGGTCATCATAACGGCCACCCCCGGCCACCGATCCGAACTGCCGTTTGCGCCCTTTGTCGTCCAGAATGTCAAAGGTCAGCTCCGCCTCAAACACGGGGCCGGTGTAATAGCCAAGCCCGCGCACAACGGAGGGGTCGATGACGATGCGATCCGCGCCGTAGCCTTGGGCCTCCAATAGGGATGCGATCTGTTCCAGTTCCGCGATACCTTCGGCTCCAATGGCGGAATCGCCAACTGCCGCGCGCAGATTGGAAAGAGTTGCGGCTGTATCATCGGCCTTCGACGTCAGGAACGCGATCACCGGGGTTGCCTGTTCCCCGGTCAGGCCGACTCCGTCAATGAACGCGCCCGATGCATCTTTGCGCCCTGTGGTCAGCAACTCCCGCACGCCTGTCTCACCAACCTTGTCGAATTTGTCGATCGTGCGCAGCACGGCGTCGCGGTCCTGATCCTCGCCAAGTCCCATCGCCTCCAGCACCCCGTTCAGCACCTTCCGGTTGTTGACCCGGATGATGTAATCTCCGCGCGGGATTCCGACCTCTTCCAGCACATCGGCGAGCATGGCGCAGATTTCCGCATCTGCCGCCATGGAATTGGTGCCAACCGTGTCCGCATCGCACTGATAGAACTGCCGAAACCGCCCTGGCCCCGGCTTTTCATTGCGCCAGACCGGCCCCATTGCATAGCGGCGATAAGGTGTCGGCAGGTCATTGCGGTTCTGCGCATAGACCCGGGCGAGCGGCGCGGTCAGATCATAGCGCAGAGCCAGCCAATCGCCATTGCCGTCCTCTTCCCATTCCTGCCAGGCAAACACCCCCTCATTCGGGCGATCCACATCGGGCAGGAATTTGCCCAGCGCCTCCACCGTTTCGACGGCAGAGCTTTCCAGCGCCTCAAACCCGTAGTGATGGTAAACCCGGCCAATCGCATCGAGCATCGCTTTGCGGTCCTCAACCTCCGCACCGAAATAGTCGCGGAAGCCCTTCGGTGTCTCCGCCTTGGGGCGGGGGGTTTTCTTTTGCTTGGCCATGGGGTTCGTCCCTTCGGGTCACGTGTCGCGGCGGGGTTTAGCCCGCGCGGGGTCAGGGGGCAAGGCTCGGCTCCCGGTTAACGCGCTGGTAACGCATCGTATGCACGGAATATGCACAGGTTGTGCACGCATTGCGCACCGTCAAATCGGCAGTTCGGTGGTCGATTTGATTTCTTTCAGGGAAAAGCTCGACACCACGGCGCGGATATGCGGATTGCGCAGCAGGTTGTGGGTCATGAAGGCTTCATAAGCTTCGACATCCGCGACTCTGATCTTGAGGATATAATCGGCGGTGCCTGACAGCGCGTGACATTCCATAATCTCCGGCAGGCGTCCGACGAGGGAGCCAAATTCTCGCACCGCTTCTTCGGAATGATCGTCAAGCGAAACCGTTGCAAATACACATAGGTTTGCGCCTACGGCCTTAGGGTCGAGCAGCCCAACCCGAGCACGGATAACGCCTTCGGCCTCAAACTCCTGAAGCTTTCGCCAGGCGGTAGATTGCGCCATCCCTGCCCGCTCCGCCAATTTCCCGACAGACGCCGCGCCATCACGCTGAATTTCCCGAAGCAAGGGGCGATCCCGGTCAGTAACATTCATTTTGGCGCTCTTTTTGACCTACTTTGCCCATTATTTCTGCCTATCTGCCAAAAATGAAGCCAATAATCCAGAGATTTCCGACAAGCTGCTTGCAAAGGAGATTCCCATGCAGAACAAAACCCCCTATGCGTCGATCAGCCCTGATGAAACCGGCCGCTATCCCTACACCTGTGAAGATGCCTCTGTCTGGTCGGAATTGTTTGTCCGTCAGATCGAATTCCTCCAGGGGAAAATGGTGCCGGACTACTTCGAAGGGATTGAAAAACTTGGGCTTTCCGGAAAAGCCGTGCCTCAGGTTATCGACATCGACGCGCGCCTAGCGGAGCTGACCGGCGCAGGTGTGGAAGGGGTGCCTGCGATTATTCCGCCGACGCGGTTCTTCACCCTCCTGAGCGAGCGGAAATTCCCGGTCGCAACCTTTTTGCGTCGCCGCGAAGACATTGATTACATTGAAGAACCCGACTTATTCCATGAGGTGTTCGGCCATTGTCCCCTGCTGACAAATGCGCCCTATTGCGACTTTATCGAAGGGTTTGGAAAACGCGCGCTCGAACTTGGAAAGCCCTATAGCTGGCACATGTTCCGCCTGTTTTGGTTCACCGTTGAATTCGGTATGATCAACACAGCAGAGGGGCTGCGGGGCTACGGCGCTGGCATTGCCTCTTCTCCATCTGAGGCGGCCCATGCGCTGAGTGATGGCGCAAAGGTTCGCCCCTTTGATATTCAAGAGGTTCTGCGCACGCCATACCGCATCGACATTGTGCAGCCGATCTACTTTGCGATTGACGGGTTTGAACAGCTTGCCGCCCTGATGGAACGCGATATCGCCGCAGATATCGCCCGCGCAAAAGAGGCAGGCGATCTGCCGCCGCTGTTTGACGAGGCGGCCTGATCCGGGTTAGGGCGGGGCATGTCCAATGACCTTGTCCCGCTCGAAGAACAGATCGCACATCTTACCAAAGTGGTGGATGAGCTGTCCGATATCGTTGCCCGTCAGGAAAAGGATATCGCGCTCTTGACCAACCGGGTGCGGATGTTGATGGAACGCGAGGCTGAACGCGAATTGGATGCGGGCAGCGGCGTGGTGATCACAGATCAGAAGCCGCCACATTGGTGATCAGTTCGCGGCGTATTCGCGCGCTGTCACATCACCTTTGTGCAACAAAATCTCAACCCGGTTCCCGGACGACCCGAATGTTTCATAGATGGTCAGGAACGCCGTGGATCGTTCCAGATTGCTGAGTCGGTTTTCGCCACAAGGCTCCCCCACGGCGACACGGCAAACCTGTGTTTTTACACGTTCATAGGCCACATCGACGTCCGAATAGGCAATATGGGTGCGCATCGGGTCATAGCGTACAAGTTCATGCATCCGGGGTGAGCCAAGCATCGCAAGCGCTGCGGTGAATTGGCGGGCGCAGCCATCGTCAAACCCTGTCAGGTAAAAGTCGCGCGGCGTCACAGAACCCGGCGCTGAATCAAAAAGCTTAAAGCCCCGGCCATTGTCGGGCATCTGATCGACCTCCGTTCCGAAGGTGGCCGCCCGACTGCCGCAAACCAGTTTGAACTCTTCAATCTCTTCATTCGCGCCACCGCGCAGCACCTGCCGCAGCAGGCCACCAATGGTCGGGGTGTCTTCGGCAGTGCTGAAACCCGATTCCGACGGGTCACCCGCGAGGTCAACATCGGAAAGAAGCGCGACACCGGTGTGGTTCACCTCCTCTGCGGTAAAAGCCCCGTCCGCCCCGGTCATCATACAACCTGACAACGCCAAAACGGCGCCAAACAGCACAGCAGTTTTCATAATGTCCCCCAACATCACCCGGCAAGCCAGCAGCAATACCGCCCCGTTATTAGAGGACTTGCGTCAAAGAGTCGAATCCGCGCCTCGGCACGGTAGAGCGCGACCTAGATTTCTTCGACTTCACAAACGCCGGGTAAGCTTCTGATTGCGCTTTTGATTTGTGGATTAAGGGGAAATTCATCCCTGAGGTCGATCTCGACTTCACCAGGCAGATCAGGCGACAGCAGGCACAGCTTCACCGGGCCGACACCGCGCGCCTCAGCACGCGACAGGACGGATTGCACCGCAGGCACGGCCTCCGGCTCTTCAAGGAAAATCCTGAGCCCCATGCCCCCTGCATCCGCAACAACCTGGTCGGCGGGCTGTATCGCGCGGGCAAGCAGTTTCAGCTGATCGGCCTCCTTCGTCGCCTCAACGGTCAGAACGACATTTGCACCGCTTTCCAAATGATCGCGCGCGGCCTCCAACGTGTCCGAAAACACCGTTACCTCATAGCCGCCGGTCGGGTCGGACAGTTGCACAAAGGCAAAGCGGTTGCCCCGCGCGCTTTTGCGTTCCTGACGCCCGGCCACGGTGCCGGCGAGTTTGGCCAGTCTTGCGCCAGCCTCCGTTTCCTTTTCCAGTTCGGCCAGGGTCACGATGCTCTTGCGCTTTAGCGCTGGCATGTAATCATCAAGCGGATGGCCCGACAGGTAAAAACCAACCGCCTTGAATTCCTCTGTCAGCCGTTCGGCAGGCAGCCAATCTTCCACCGGTGACAGGCGCGGTTCGGGCAGATCATCCCCGGCCTCACCAAACAGCGACACCTGATTGGAACTGCGCTGGTCGTGGACCGCCCCCGAATAACCAACGAGCGCATCAATCGAGTCAAAGACCCTGCGACGATTGCGATCAAGTTCATCAAAGGCCCCGGCGCGGGCCAGCATCTCCATCGGGCGCTTTCCGACCCGCTTCAGGTCCACCCGACGGGCGAAATCAAAAAGCGTGGCAAAGGGTTTCTCGGCCCCGTCAACCTTTCGCCCTTCGGTGACAAGGCGCATCGCCTCCACCCCGACATTTTTCAGCGCGCCCAGCGCATAGACAACGCGCCCCTGATCCACGCTGAACATCGCCTCAGATCGGTTGACGCAGGGGGGCACAATCTCGATCCCGAGGCCATCGCGGTCCTCCGGCTTGCGCGTTTCGTCAGCGTAAATCGCAAGCTTGTCCGTCAGATGCAGATCGCAGTTCATGACACCTGCCATGAATTCAACCGGGTGGTTCGCCTTCAGCCAGGCGGTCTGATAGCTGACCACCGCATAGGCCGCTGCGTGGGATTTGTTGAAACCGTAATTGGCGAATTTATCCAGGAGGTTCCAAACCTCGGTAGCTTTTGCCGCATCAACGCCGTTTTCCGCCGCACCCGTTAGGAATTTCGGCTTTTCGGCATCCATCGCTTCCTGAATCTTCTTGCCCATCGCGCGGCGCAGCAGATCAGCGCCACCCAGGCTATACCCCGCCATTTCCTGTGCAATCTGCATCACCTGTTCCTGATAG